>NZ_JADOUT010000013.1:0-102738 GCF_015752345.1 Arthrobacter sp. CAN_A212 | reverse complement strand
CCGATTCTCTCCCAAGGCCCTCCCATCAGCCGAAACAACCTCCCGCCCCAGACTCCTCACGGCGCCGCCAACTACACTCTCAATTCTGAAGAGCCCCATAACCGTGAGTTCAAAGTAGAGGCAGTGCACTGGGCGGTGATTTAGAGGCTGAATCGGTTACGGTGGGCTCACCGGAGGGCTCGTTGTTTGGCGTGGTCGAAGCTTACGAAGATACCAATTCTTGCGAAGCTCCTAGGTTTCGAGGTGTCCACTGAAAATCCCTATAAACACCTTTCCTCTATTTAATCCGAAGTGAATGCGATTTCTATGTGGTTCCAATTTTGCGTGCCATTCGCAGTCGACCTTACCGAAAGCAGTTTCAACTTCGCGCTGCTTCATCGCCCTATTATTTTTATGGGTCTTAGGGCTGTCAGGTGAACAAACCACGTCAGCTCGAATCTTCATCTCAAGAATTATCCGATCATTGGTGACGTGGTGCGATCGGATAGTCAAAAGATGGTCGTTGAGTCCGGCAAGATTATTGATCAGCTGACGACGAATAGTTCGATTATCACCTTCAAAGTGTCGAACTTGAGACCATATACCATCCGCAAACACTAAATTATCGAACACGTCTTCAGAATAACGCTCTACCTGCGAAACCGGGCAATCTGACGACTTGAGCCATTCTCGGATACAACTGACCCAATCGGTCTTTGCCGATATGTAGAGTACCTCAGTATGCTTGGACTGCCGTGGGGAGAATAAATCTTTTACGCCCTGAAGTGTGCCCTGTTGTGTGGTGACCATGACCCCCCGGCGGCCCTGTTCGATCATCCTCATACAGAAACCGGTGCTTGGCGCGAACTCAATTCGATGTGTCCCACATGTGAATTCAAATTCAGGGTCGATGTCGAAATCGTCGTCCCAATAGCTAAGTCGATCAATTTCTACCGCGAGCTGTCGAGTGACCTCGGGGTCGATTCCAGCTTGATTAAACACAAGCTGATGAAGTTCATCGGAACTGTTGCACTTTACGCTCCATATATCACTCCAACAGTAGGCTGGAAAATCAGACGTAACGACTAGATTTAGGAGCATAGAGAGTTTCCTGAAAGAATCCTCCAGGAGAGATATATCTGTATCGCCAAGATCCAACCCGGATTCATCCAGGACGAAGAGCATGAGGTTATGCCCGCCTTTTGGTTAAAGCCGCAAGATCTATGCTAATTTGATCAAAAAAGCCTTTGGGCCATTCGCTCAGCTTGCCACGAGGGGAGATTTTCAGCTTTTTAGGAGGGATATTATCCGAAAAATAGTGTATCGAAACTTGTTCGCTCGGTATGCTTTTCGTTATAGACACGGCCTTCCGAACTCCGTTAAGCACGTGATCGCTATGAGTCTCCATTATCACCTGAACCCCGGATCCAGCCACAGTAGCCAAGAACTCGCCAATTGCTGATTGGCCCGCAGGGTGTAGGTGGGCCTCTGGGCTATCCACGATTAGCAACCCCCCTTGAGGTGCCAGGAGTCCTGCAATGATGATAGGTAGCACGTAGCTAACACCAAAGCCCATATTGCTTGGTAGACGCCATTCCGAATTCTCTCCACCCTTCCGCATTCGAATTGCTGCGAGGTTGGTCCCAGAAATTAGCCTCGGTTCAACGTCGATTGGACCTACGATCGCGCTGAGCCAGGCTTCTGCCTGCACGCGTAAGGTTTTTACACTGCCCGCGGAGGCGTTCCGTCGACCCTCATGGACTTCTCTCTGTGTATTCGCGGCAAACGTATGGGCAGTGAACCGCCCATCCGCTCCGAGGGCGACTTCTTTGGGTAGGCTCGATGATGTTGGACTAGTCCGTCGTGGACCTAGCCGTTCGGCAGAAAGATAAATTGGTCGAGTATTGTCGCGGTTCGCGGTATATGCGACAGCCGACGGTTTAGATGTAATCGTTAGATACGGAGTATAATCTCCGGCGAGATTGCCGGCATCCAAGATGTACGTGGCTCCGTCGATTTCAATTTCAATTAGTCCATCAGTCGAGTCCTGATGTAGGACATCTTGGGCTTCGCCAAGTTCAATGCCAAATTCGTTGTTTAGCCCTACCCATTCGTTGGGTGAACCAGCAATTTCGTCCGCCAACAAAATTGCTTGTATGACGGAACTCTTCCCGCTCCCGTTCATCCCGGTTAGTACCGTAATTTGACCGAACTCGAGTGTGAGATTTCTAAATCGTTTAAAGTCCTTGATTCGGATTGACGAGATCACTTGACTAGCCTCGCTACAATTACGGAGGCTTGGTTGAACCTAGTGTAAACTCTTCGAGGATCGGATGTCGAGTAGCTGATGCTGTCTAGATACGGACCTTCGTGAGTCATTAGAGTGCGGGCTTCGGTACGAATTTCTTCAGCCACAGCTTCAATCTCAGGAAGCTCGTATCTAGATAGCACGTGGCCCCAACTCTCGAATAGAGCCCTATTGATTGGTGCGGCTCGGTTCGAGTCCAGGGGCCACTTCCGAAAAGCTTTTTCGCCAAACACGGTTATTGCGTTACTCATAGCATTTTCGAAGCTATTGAAGAGAATTTCAAGACCATCATCGGAGATGACTGAGCTGTCATCCAATGAGGCTGAGGTCCATGACAGTAGCTTTTCCATCGAGCCGAAATTCTCATAGTCTTCGATTTTATCGATCATCGAGAAGGCGCAAAACCTGAGCACGGCTTCTCTGTCTTGCATTCTGATATGGTTTCGTAAGGTATTGCCGGTGGCGTTTTGAAATAATTCGCTCTCGGTGCAACGCTTCAGGAAACTGCGACTTCGAGTCTTGCTCATGCAATGGCGAATTTCCATTGCGTTCAATGGTTCCCCGCCCGTGTTAATTCGCTTGAAGATATCATACTTGACTTCATTTGGCGTTGAAGGATCGATGACGTGAACAACAATTTGAGCATTTAGTATTCTTCGCTGGAGCACCAGCGGAAGATCATTAAATCGTTTACCCTCTTCGTGCTCCAGATACTCTAAGTCCCGCAACACAAAGTGTTTATCAATACCTCTTGCGTACGCGTGAATGGTAGAGAGACGTTGAAGGCCGTCTACTACTCGTAGGGTTCCGTCTTCATCTTCAGCGAAATAGAATGCTGGTAGAGGGATCTGGAGGAGTATGCTTTCAACTAGCCGGGACTTTTGGCGCCTTTTCCACACCTGGTTACGCTGAAAATCGGGAGCGAGATCCAGATCTTCTGCATCGATCATGTCGATTATGTTGCGAAGGGAAAAGTTTTTCGTGGTCACTCGGATTTTTTCAGGATCCCAAGGTTTGACCGATTCCATCTCTACTTGTTCATCTTCTTTTTCGACGCCAGTTTTTTCACCTAGAAATGATTCTTCCGGGGGATCAAGGAGAGCTTTTAGGGTATCCATGTAAATCCTCTTAGTTGTCGATCAGAGAGTGTCCCGGCCCGCTACGTCTGCGTTGTGGTGTAAGGCAAATATAGCTTGAAACAGCCCGGTGCGGTGTATGCGGGATGGCGGCGTGAATGTGTTTGTGCACAGGCGCTCCGCGAGAACTCGATGTTAGATGCCATTGGCTATAGCGGCTCTGGTTGGAAGAGTTGAGCTTACCCATTAGGAGAAGGACTAGATCTATGAGCAGCGTTGGTAACCATGAGCCAGGTCATTCCGAGGTATGTGTGGAGGATACCAAGTTTCTAGAGCACTTCAGGATGCTGAGCACCTTTGGCGCCACTGCCGGAGGAGGTGTGGACCGACAGGCCGGATCTGAAGCAGACGGGGAGCAACGCGCCTGGTTCACCCAGCTACTCACTGAGAACGGATTCACCGCCAGCTTCGACCAGATCGGCAACCAGTTCGGGCTACTGGAACTTGAAGCTGGCAGGCCCTACGTTGTTGTCGGCTCTCACCTTGATTCCCAGCCCACCGCAGGCCGGTACGACGGTGCTTATGGTGTCCTTGCCGCAGCACACGCTGCCTTCCGTCTCGCCGCCGAATGGCAAGCGAGCGGCGTCACCCCTCGCTACAACCTCGCGGTCGTAAACTGGTTCAACGAAGAGGGATCCCGGTTCAAACCATCGATGATGGGCAGCTCCGTCTACACCGGCAAGATGACCCTTGACTCGGCTCTGGCAACTACCGACCCTGCAGGGGTCACCGTTCGAGAGGCGCTTGAATTCACCAACACACTAGGCGAAGGCACCGGGCCGCAGGCAGCCTACTGCGCCGAGATTCATATCGAACAAGGCCGCAGCATGGAGCGCGACGGCATCGCCATCGGCGTCGTCGACTCCAACTGGGCCGCCAACAAGTACGAATTCGTTGTTCACGGCGAACAGGCGCACACCGGTTCCACAGTCATAGCCGACCGGCACGACGACCTCCTTGGAGCCTCATTGCTCGTCGCAGCAGCACGGGAAATTGCCGACCATTTCCCCGACGGCGCCGTCCACACCTCGGTTGGCCAGCTGGATGTCTACCCCAACTCGCCCGTCGTCGTCCCCTCACGCGTCAACCTCTTACTGGATCTGCGATCCGCCGATGAATCGCTGCTCCAGGAAGCAGACCGGATGCTGCACGAGCGCCTCGAACAGATCGAACGCTCCGCTCAGGTCAAGATCGAGAAGGCCAGCTCCCACTGCTGGCCCGTCACGCCCTACCAAACCGAAGGCGTCGCCCTCGCGGAAAAGATTGCCGCCAACCGCGGCGTCAGCCACGCAAGGGTGAAGACCCTCGCCGGGCACGATTCCACCAACATGAAGGACATCGTTCCGACCGTCATGCTCTTCGTCCCCTCGGTCGAAGGCATCTCCCACAACGAACACGAGTACACCACCGACCAGGACATCGTCACCGGCCTGCATGTCCTGACCGACGTCGTTCGCAGCCTGTGCGAGGGGGAACTCGACCGGCAGTAATAGATAGACATAAGGAAGGGGACGTCCGGCCGGACGTCCCCTTCCTTGTGTGTTCGAAGACCTAGCCGGTCTTAGTCACCCCGCACCACTCGGCGATGAACAGTGCGATAGCCTTCGTGACCTTCCGGACCGACTCGACGTGCACTCGCTCATCGAACCCGTGGATCGCCTCCGACACCGGCCCATAGACCAGCGCCGGGATCCCGCCGTATAGGGTGAACACCCGGCCATCCAGGTAGCCCGGCGTCGTGAACGACTCCAACGCCGACCCGAACACCTCCCGATGCGCCGACGCCAGGACGCCCTCGGCGTCGGACCCCTCCTCCAGCACATAGCCCTCCGAGAAGAAGCCACTGCGCACCGCCGACACCTCAGCGCCAGACGTGGAGTCCCGTAGGTAGTCCTCGATCTGCGACCACGCGTCCGCAGCCGTTACCCCCGGATATAGCGCCGCCCGCACATCGAACTCGCACCACGACGGCACGCTCGACGGCCAGTCGCCGCCGGAGATCATCCCGATGTTGAAGTTGATCGGATGATCCAGGTCCTCAAAGTACCGGTGGCTTCCCTTGTCGGCATTCCATTTGTCCTGCAGCTCCCGCAGATCGCCCATCACCGTGTACGCGGCGTCGATCGCGTTGAACCCGGTCGCCATCTCCCGCACATGGGTCGGCTTCCCCGAGACATGCACCTTGAACCAGATCACTCCCACGTTGGCTCGCACCAGCATGTTCTCTTCCGGCTCGGGGATGACCACTGCCTCCGCCGTGTACCCGCGCTGCAACGCAGCCAGCGAACCGTTGCCCGTGCACTCTTCCTCCACCACCGACTGCATGTGGATGAACGCCGCCGGAGCGAGCCCCGCCGCCCGCAGCGCATCGAACGCGAACAGGTTCGCGGCGAGCCCGGCTTTCATATCGCCGGACCCCCGCCCATACATCCAGCCGTCCTTGATCTCGGCGTCCCACGGACTCCGCGACCAGGTGTCTTCCGGCCCGGTGGGGACGACGTCGATGTGCCCGTTGAGGATCAGCGACCGCCCGGTGGCGGGCGGGGCAGGCGTGTACGTGCCGACCACGTTGATGAGGTCCTCGAACGCGACGGTCGTCGGCCCGTAGCCCACATGCGAGGACAGGGTTTCCTCGTCCAGCTGCCAGCGGTCCATGGTGAGCCCACGGGCTTCCATCTGCGCGAACATCAGGTCCTGCGCGCTGGCCTCCTCGGCCCGGAGTGACGGGTGCCGCACGAGCTCGGCGGTGAACTCAAGCTGACGGTCGAAGGCGGCGTCGACGGCGTCGGTAATCCGTTTCGTGATTTCTGGAGTCAACATGACTACTGCACAATCGCTTTGTCTTTGACGCGGAGCTTCTCACCGAAGAATCCGCCGGCCGCCGTAATCAGCGCCACCGCCATCAGCAGCAGCGACGCGGTCCACGACCCGCCGTCGGTGGCACCCAGCAGGGCCACCGCGATCAGCGGGAGGAACCCACTCAACGCGCCGGCCAGGTTGTAGCCCAGGGCCACACCGCTGTACCGCAGGTGCGGTGGGAACAATTCGGTGAGCAGCGCGCCGGTCACAGCGTAGGCCAGCGAAACGAGCGCAATACCGATGGTTACGGCGAGGATGATGGCCGCAGGGTTGCGGGTGTCGATCATCCAGAACAGCGGGAACGCGCCCGCCGCCGTCGCCAATCCGCCGAAGAAGGTCATCCGGCCCGGGCCCACCTTCTCGCTGATCCGGCCGACCAACAGGACGACGCCGATCTGCACGACGGCGGCCACCAGGGTGGCGTTGACCATCAGCTGGCGGTCCATACCCAGGGTGGTGGTGCCGTAGCTGATCACAAAGGTGGTCATCACGTAGAACCCGCCGACGCCCAGGAATGCTGCGGCGATGGCGACGAGCAGCCGGCCCCAGGCCTGCTTGAACACGTCGACGGCGGGGATCTTGGCGCGCTCTTCGAGCTTGACCAGTTCACGGAAGATCGGGGATTCCTCGACCTGCAACCTGATGTACAGGGCGATCAGCAGCAGCGGGAATGCGGCCAGGAAAGGTAGGCGCCAGCCCCAGGCGTCGAACGCTTCGGAGGGCAGCAGCAGCACCAGGGCAAACGCACCCGAGGACATCAGCGTGCCGACCGGCGAACCGACCTGCACCAGCGCCGCGTACCTGCCGCGCTTCTCGATCGGGGCGTGCTCGACGGCGATCGTCATGGCGCCGCCCCACTCACCACCGACGGCGAGACCCTGCATCAGCCGCAGGACCGCCAGCATGACCGGTGCCGCGAGGCCGATGCTGCCGAAGTCCGGCAGGACCCCGATCAGACCGGTGGCCACACCGATCATCACGATGGTGATCAAGAGGGCCGGTCTGCGGCCCACCCGGTCGCCGATGTACCCGAAGAGCACCGCACCGATTGGACGGGCGGCGCCGATCGCGTCGGCGAGATCGGTCGCTGCCCGAGCATGGATTCACCGCCGGGTCTCGCAAAGCGAAGGTTTGCCGTGGCAATGTATTCGGTCAGGTGAGAGAAGCAGTCAGGGGAGAAGATCGAGCCTCTCGGGTCGTGCCTTCATGGCGTGGATGACGAGTTCGTTCCCGCTGTCGAACACGAGCACAATGGTCTCCAGCAGCCGACCTTGGGTATCAAACCCGAGCCGAAGCTGGCGCGCTGGACTTCCTTCGTCGAGCTCCTCGATCCATAGTGCCCACGTGGCGGCCTGAATAGCGTCCACAGGAAGGATGCCGTGCCTGAGCGCAGCATCATGGACCTTCATGCAGCGAACGTCGCTAGCGCCTCGCGGATAACCTCGGAACGTGTTTTCCCTTCATGTGCCGCCCGAACGTCGATCGCGGCGAGCTCCTCTGAAGTGAGACGAAGCGCGACGACCTGCGTCGGCCCTGCGCCCCGCCCCGGCCGTCCGCGCCCGCGCTTCTTTAACGCCCCGCCGTCGTACCCAGCTTCGGCCTCGGCTGCCCATTCCTCGATTTGATCCTCGGAGACCGGCAGGCCATTGATCGTCTCTCCTGTGCACATAATAATATCGTATTACGCAATCATCTGGGCATCAAGGTATTGGTTTGGCTTTTGGTTTCGGGGGATGATGCGGGTTGGGGCAGCGCCTGATGCCCGGATATTAGGACGATGCGCAGTGTTCGGATATCCGGACATCGCTGGAAGCGGAGGAAGCGACCGGTGCCCCTCAAGGCAGGAAGCTCCAATCTCTGAGTTTCTTGCATATTTCGCGCTGCGTCACTTGCGGATCACCGCCACCGGTGGGTAGTAACGTTAACTCAATGGCCTTTGCTGCTCCTCCCTCCGCACTTCCCGAACAGGTTCGGGGCCTCGTCGGTGACACCAGTTTCCGCCGTGGTGGTACCTACGCCCGCAAGGGCTCGGTTTACGATCTGACGTGGAATGCCGGCTTCACGGAGCTGTCCGGAAAAGTTGAGGGATCCCGCGGTTCGGCGTACCGGACGACTGTGAAGTTCTCGGGCTCCTCCGGTGCCATCCCCGGTTTGTCGTACGGCCTGTGTTCGTGCCCGATGCGCAGCAACTGCAAGCACGTTGCAGCGTTGCTGCTCACGCACAATGCCGCCCAGCCGCGCGCATCCAGGAAGCCAACCAAAGCCACCCCTGCCCCAGCACCGGAACCATCGCCCGCACCCCAGCAGCAGAAGCCGTCACCCTGGCAACGCCGGCTGGACGCCCTGGTGAACGTGCCGAAGCCAGCCTCCACCACTCACTACTCAGCCAGCGGCTACGGATCCCGGGCCGCAGCACCCACTGTTCCACTCGCTCTGCACTTTGAGGTGCACGGGGAACGAGACTACTCAACGTCAGCCGTCGCGGTCTTCCTCTCGGTGAAGGCGGTCCAGCGCAGCACCGCAGGCAACTGGGTGACTGGCCAGTTGCGCTGGGAGAAGTTTCAGGGCGGATACTCAGCCGGTGGGCTGGAGGAAGCGCACTGGGACTGGATGTGCACGTTCGCGGCAGTCGGCGGGCGGGGCCAAAGCTACGGCTACAGCCACGGAACCTCCATGAAGCTGAACAATTTTCGGTCGCCGCTGCTGTGGGATCTCCTGGCGCAGGGCCGTGAGGCCGGCGTGGAGTTTGTGGGGACGGGCGATGCGCGGGTCACCCTCCACGACGTCGCTGACGTGCACCTCGATGTGAGCGCTGCGGGTCGGGGGCTGCATCTGGCTCCCCACCTGGAGGTGGGCGGGCGCGTCCTGGACCCGGCAGCGTTTGGCCTCATCGGCACACCCGCGCACGGTCTCTTCTGGTGGGACGCCATCCCCACCCAGGCGGCAGGCAATATTTCGCTCGCCAGAACCCGGGCTCCCGTACCCGAAGCGTTGCGGTCGTTGGTAACTGCGAACGCCCCGCTGAAGATTCCCGGTACCGGACGTCAGGCGTTCCTGGAGGAGTACTACCCGCAGCTGCAGCAACAGGTACGGGTGATCTCTAGAGACGGCTCTGTCGACCTCCCCGAGATTGCGCCACCCACGCTGGTCCTCACGCTCACCTACATTCCCGCGCCGTCGTTGTCGGGCGCCCGGTCCCGCCGTCGCTCTGCCGGATCCGGCGAGGCGAGCCACGGCGCGGTGCGGTTGGGCTGGTCCTGGGACTACACCCACGCCGGCACGACGACGACGCACCTCCTGCCGGACGACGGCTCCCGCCACCGTGACCGCGCCGCCGAGAAGGCGACGCTCGCCGCCGTCGCGGGCGTCCTGGATGGGTTTCGTGCCGCCTGGTTTGACGCCTTCCCCCGCCCGGCTGACGGCGTCCCGGGTCGGTCCGAGTCACTCCAGTTGGAGGGTGTGGCTGCGGCCCGCTTCGTGGCCGAACTGGTGCCCGAGCTGGAAACCGTGGAACGGGTGCGGGTGGTACAGGGCGAGGATTTGCCGGACTACACCGAGCTGACGGAGCAGCCGGAGGTGTCGGTGAGCACCACCGAAACAGAGGACCGCGATTGGTTTGGCCTCGGCGTTAGTGTGTCGTTGGGCGGGATTGAGGTGCCGTTCGGTGAGTTGTTCCGTGCGTTGGCCCTTGACGAACGGCACCTGCTGCTGCCCGGCGGCGGCTATTTCGCGCTGGATCAGCCGGAGTTCGAGCAACTGCGGCGGCTCATCGAGGAGGCGCGGTCGCTGCAGGAGAAGGACACCGGCGAGCTTCGGATCAGCCGGTTTCAGGCGAGTCTCTGGGAGGAGTTCACCGACCTCGCGACGGTCGCAGCGCAGGCCGACGCGTGGCGGGAGTCGGTGTCTGCCCTGCTTGAGCTCTCCGAGGTTCCCGTCGTGCCCGTCCCGGCGGGTATCAACGCGACGCTGCGCCCCTACCAGCAGGAGGGCTTCAGCTGGCTTGTCTTCCTTTGGAAGCATGGGCTCGGCGGCGTTCTCGCTGACGACATGGGTTTGGGGAAGACGCTGCAGACCTTGGCGCTGATCTCCCATACCCGCGAGTCGGCGGAAGAGACAAGGCCGTTCCTGGTGGTGGCTCCCACCTCGGTGGTTCCCAACTGGGCCGCTGAAGCGCACCGCTTCGCGCCGCACCTGCGGACAACGGCTGTAATGGATACCTTGCGCCGCAGCGGTGCGCAGCCCGCAGAACTCGCCGCGGATAACGACGTCGTCATTGTGTCCTACACCCTTTTCCGGTTGGACTACGAGTTGTATGCAACTCAGGATTGGGCTGGCCTGATCCTGGATGAGGCGCAGTTCGTGAAGAATCCACTGACCCGGGGCAGCCAGAACGCACGAAGTTTCCCTGCGCCGTTCAAACTGGCGATCACGGGCACGCCGATGGAGAACAACCTGATGGAGCTGTGGTCGCTGTTCGCGATTACGGCGCCGGGGCTTTTCCCTAGTTCCAAGAAATTCGCCGAGTACTATCAGCGGCCCATCGAGAAGGACGCGGACCGCGAGCGGCTGGCGCAGTTGCGGCGACGGATCCGTCCGCTGATCACCCGGCGCACCAAGGAACTCGTTGCCAAAGACCTGCCGCCGAAGCAGGAGCAGGTGTTGGAGCTCGAGCTGTCGCCGCGGCACCGCACCATCTATCAGCGGCACCTGCAGCGCGAACGACAGAAGGTGCTGGGCCTGCTGGATGACATGAACAGGAACCGGTTCGAGATCTTCCGTTCGCTGACCATGCTGCGCAGGCTCAGCCTCGACGCATCGCTGGTCGATGAGAAGTATGCGTCGGTGCCGTCCAGCAAGCTCGATGCCCTGTTCGAGCAGCTCGAAGACATCGTTGCCGAGGGGCATCGCGCGCTGATTTTCAGCCAGTTCACCGGGTTTTTGGCCAAGGCCGCGGAACGACTGGATGCGGCCGGAATGGAGTACGCCTACCTGGACGGAAAAACCCGCCGCCGCGCGCAGGTGGTGGAGAAGTTCAAGTCCGGGAAGGCTCCGGTGTTTCTGATCAGTCTCAAGGCGGGTGGGTTTGGGCTCAACCTCGCTGAGGCGGACTACTGCTTCCTGCTGGACCCCTGGTGGAACCCGGCCAGCGAGAACCAGGCGGTGGACCGGGCACACCGGATCGGCCAGACCCGCAACGTGATGGTGTACCGGCTGGTGGCCAAGGACACCATCGAGGAAAAGGTGATGGCCCTCAAAGAGAAGAAAGCCAAGCTTTTCACGGCGGTCATGGACGACGACGCAATGTTCTCGTCAGCCCTCACAGCGGGCGACGTGCGGAACCTGTTCGAATAGGTCATTCGCGAGAATTGTTGAACAATACCTTGCGTAGATTGTTCAACAACCTGTAGGGTCTTTCCCAATACTAGATGTGACTCCAGTCACCTTGACGTAACGGACGGACCAATGGCAGATACCGAGAACAAACCAAAGTTGAGCTCTTCGGCTCGGCGCACAGCGCTGTTGGGGGCCATGTTCCTGATGGCCACCAGCGCCATTGGGCCGGGCTTCATCACCCAGACCACAGTGTTCACCGCCCAGATCGGCGCGGCCTTCGCCTTCGCCATCCTGGCCTCGATCCTCATCGACATCGCCGTCCAGATGAATGTCTGGCGTGTCATCGGCGTCTCAGGACTTCGCGCCCAGGAACTCGGTAACAAGGTCATCCCCGGGGTGGGCTGGTTCCTTGCCGGGCTGGTCTTCATCGGCGGAGTGGTATTCAACATCGGCAACATCGCCGGCACCGGGCTCGGCGCCAATGCGATGCTCGGCGTCGACCCCAAGATCGGCGGCGCCATCTCAGCCGTCATCGCGATCATGATCTTCGTCAGCAAGAAGGCCGGCATGGCGCTGGACCGCATAGTAGTATTCCTCGGTGCGATCATGATCCTCCTGATGATCTACGTCGCCATCGTTGCGGCCCCGCCGGTCGGCGAAGCACTGAAAAACGCGATCCTGCCCGAGCAGATCGACTTCCTGATCATCACCACTCTCGTCGGTGGCACAGTGGGCGGCTACATCACCTACGCCGGTGCCCACCGTATGCTCGACTCGGGCGCCACCGGGATTGAGAACGTCAGGGAAATCACCCGCAGCTCTGTGCTGGGCATCCTGGTCACCGGCGTCATGCGGGTGCTGCTGTTCCTGGCAATCTTCGGCGTCGTTGCGGGCGGCGCGGTGCTGACCAGCGACAACATGGCCGCCGAAGCCTTCGGCATTGCAGCCGGGGAAATCGGCATGCGGGTCTTTGGCATTGTGCTCTGGGCCGCCGCAATCACCTCGGTGATCGGTGCAGCCTTCACCTCGGTCTCCTTCATCACCACCTCGAAGACTTCAGAACGCAAGCGCAACCTCATCACCGTTGCGTTCATCGCCGGCTGTGCGACTGTTTACCTCTTCCTGGGCCAGGCGCCGCAGCAGCTACTAATCTTCGCCGGTGCGTTCAACGGGCTCATCCTGCCGGTCGGCTTTGGGGTGCTCCTCTGGGTGGCCTGGCGCCGCCGGGACCTGCTGCACGGCTACGTCTACCCCAAGTGGCTGCTGATCGTGGGCGTCATCACCTGGTTCCTCACCCTGTTCCTCGGCTACACCTCCATCACTGGGCTGGCGAAGCTATGGGGCTGAGCGCCGGGCTGAGCGGCATGCCGCAAGACCCGGCCGCGATCCTGCCCGCCGATGCACGGGCCGCCTTCCGCGCCGGACTGGCGACGCCGACGTCGGGCTGGTCCCGCGGCTACGCGCAGGTGAACGTGCTCTCGATCCCGCGGGAGCAGGCGTTCGACCTCCTGCTCTTCGCCCAGCGCAACCCCAAGCCGTGCCCCATCCTCGGGGTGCTGGAGCCGGGCGAAACCACCGGGCCCCTGCTGGCTGGCGGTGACATCCGGACCGACGTTCCCAAGTACACCGTGTATCACGAGGGCGTGAAGGTGGACGAGCCCACCGACATCACCGAACACTGGCGCGATGACCTGGTGACGTTTTTGTTTGGTTGCTCATTCACCTTCGAGGCTGCGCTGCAGGACGGGGGAGTCAGGATTGCGCACATCGACCAGGGCGTGAACGTGCCGATGTACCGGACAAACCGCGACGCCGCTCCGGCCGGAGCCATGTCTGGTCCGCTGGTCGTCTCGATGCGGCCGGTGCCAGCAGCCCAGGTGGCCGACGCCGTCCGCATTACCTCCCGCTATCCAGCGGTGCACGGGGCTCCCGTGCACGTGGGGAATCCGGAGGAGCTCGGTGTCGATCTGGGCTCACCGGACTTCGGCGATGCGGTGCAGATCCCCGAAGGCCACCTGCCGGTGTTCTGGGCCTGCGGCGTTACGCCGCAGGCGGCGGTGATGCATTCACGCCCGCCGCTGGCGATCGGTCACGCGCCGGGGCACATGCTGATCACCGATGCCCGGGACAGCGACTACCTGGTGCCATAGAACGCTTCGCTGACGTGGCGGGGTTCCAATCGCCGGGCTAGAGAGGGACGTTGCGACCCGAGGTGCCGCGCTCTACCGCGGACAAGCGACCGTCCAACTGCTCAAGCCTGGCGCGCAGGGCCTGGTTACTGTCGCGGGTCTCCCGAATGGCCTGCATCAGCTGATCGTCTGAGGGCTCAGATCTCCTGCGGGCGAGCTGGGTCGCCACCTGTGTGACGGCGAACGCCGCGATTCCTGCAATAGCGATCCATGCGAACCAGGGGAAATACTCCATGGTGTGTCCTTTCGGGGTTTTTACGATTGGTGGAGAATTTTTCGGGCAGTGGTGGCCTTCAGCCAAGTCACGGGGTGACGTCCATCAGCTCGCCCAGAATCTGGGATGCGATGTCCGAAGCGCCGGCATCGGAGTAGAGCTTGGCTGCGAGCATGAAGTGCTTCTTGGTAGCGTCATCGTCGTTAATGCTGGCGTAGTAGCGGCCCAACAGGTGCTGCAGCAGTCCGGCTGCCTCGAACTCAAGTCCTGACGCCTGCTCCAGGACTTCAAGAAGCAACGGTTTCGCCGCTGCATAGTCGCCCCGCATGCTGTGCAGTTGTGCCTTCGTCAGGGCCAGCTCGCGATGCTCTTCGGAGCTGCCGGAGATGCGAAGACCGAGTTCGGCGTTCGCAATGCACTGGTCAACGCCGTCGTCAGCTATTCCAGCCGCCAGCCGCCTCGATGCGCTGGCACGGTTGAACTGTGCCCACATCCTGAGATCGGCATGGGGGGTGATGTGTTCTGCGGCCAGCCGGTGTTGCTGCAGTCCGGTCTCGGAGTCTCCGCGGCGGAACGCAACGTTGCCCACCACCCAGGCAGCCCGGCCGATGGACAGGGATGGCACCTCCGGAAACTTATCCATCTGGGCGAGCTCCGAGGCGTAATGCCAGGCTTCGTCGAGGTTCCCCCGGACCGCCAATGCCGCAACCAGCACGTAGCCGGATTCGAGTCGGGTGGCTGAGTGCTGGGGCAGGCTGGCAGCCGCCCTGGTGGCAGAGCGTGCCAGCGCAATCGCGCTTTCGAGTTCGCCAGTGGCGCGTTTGATCGCCGACAGTCGCGCGAGAACCGTTACCTGGAGTTCCGGCTGCGTCAGAGTGGTCGGGTGTTTCAGGAGTTCATCCAGAGTGGCAGCGGCCTCACCGAACCGGCCCAGCGCCAGATAGGCGTCAGCCTGCACGGCGGTCATTGTCCACCAGACGACGGTGTTCGACTGTTCCTTGGCCAGGCTTGCCGCGTACTCGGCTTCCGACGCTGCCAGCGCCTGATCTTTTAGGTTCCAGGCGCTGTTCGCATGAAGCACTGCGGCCGACAATCCACCGCTGTTGGCCTCGGGCGGGTCAATCCAGCCGGCGACCAGCTCTGCATCAATCCCCAGGATGCCCGCGAAGTGGCGGGTCATCGCAGGGGTGGGCTGACGCTGGGCCCGTTCGAGCAGTGACACATAACTGGTGGAGTACTTTCCTCCACCCACTTCATTTTGCGTTAAGCCTTTGGCTATCCGCGCTTCACGAAGCTTTTCTCCGAAAGTCACTGCCACTCCTTCATGCACGTACCCAGACCAGCGGTATCTATTGACAACCCTGCAAATCTCCGTTTCACTCATTTTGTCAAATGTTTGTAACAAGTAGTCGAAATTCTACTACACATCACATTCAGGAGGTAGGCAGCGATCGGGTGCAAGCCCTAGCTGGGAGGAAGATGTAGTCGGATAGGGGTCATCTTCTGGCTATCTAGTCTGACCCTCACGCATACATTCCTCGAAAAGTGAATTGACAAAAAAGTGTCAAACATGAGTCCCATTTTGGTGATGTCGGTCCGCAAAGCGGTCGTCGTACCCGAGACCGGCGCAACGAGCGGGTCGAGTTCATGCAGCTCGATAAAAGAGATGAGGAACAGCCAGTGAGCGCAATCAACGCGGTAGGTGTGGTGAAGGCCTATTCCGCCACCCCGGTTCTCCGAGGCATTGATCTTTCCGTTGCACAAGGAGCGATCGTTGCGTTGCTTGGCCCCAACGGGGCCGGCAAGACCACCCTGGTTGAAATCCTGGAAGGTCACCGCATGCGCACCGGGGGGACCCTCAGCGTCCTGGGACTTGACCCCGCAGAACGGACCGACTTCCGGTCGCTCCGTCAGCGCATGGGCGTTGTCCTGCAGCAGACCATGCTGGAACCGGGCATCTCCTCCCGGGATCTCCTTCGGCGGCAGTCCTCCTACTACTCCCATCCCATGGAGGTGCAGGACATCCTGTGCAAGGTGGGGTTGGCCGACAAACAGAACGATCTGGTCCGAACGCTCTCGGGCGGAATGCGTAGGCGCCTCGACATTGCTCTCGCACTGATCGGCCACCCAGAGATCCTGTTTTTGGATGAGCCGACCACGGGTTTGGACCCACTATCTCGCCGCAGCATCCGCGAACTGATCCGCGAAGTCAACAGTGCAGGAACTACGGTGATTCTCACCTCCCACGACCTTGAAGAGGTCCAGGATCTGGCGCACACAGTCCACGTCCTGTCCGACGGAGCGTTCATTGCGTCCGGATCGCCCCGTGAAATCATCGCGGGCTCGCATTCCAAGACGCAGGTCCGTTTCCTGCTGGGCGGCATTGAGCCGTCGTCGTTACCAGCCGGTGCCGAGGTGAACGCCGGGATGGTGCGCTACGAAACGCTCGACCAGGATCACCTGATCGCCGCACTGCAGCGGTGGTCCACCGACGCTGGCCAGCCACTTCAAGGCCTCACCGTCATCCCTCCGAGCCTGGACGATGCCTACGCGACCCTGCTCCAGCCAGCAGTCACCACAGGAGGAAACCCATGAGTACCGCAACCGTCGCTCCCACCACCAACGAGGGAACCTTCGTCCGGTCATTCCTGCTGCACGTCGAAATTGAGTTCAAGGATTTTTGGCGGTCAATCATCTCTTTGGCATTTATTGTCCTGTTGCCGGTGATGTTTTACGTGGGTTTCGGTTTCGCCTACCGTGACCAATCCGCAGTCGTCCTGGAATTGGAGTCAAACCAGATCACCCAGGGCAACTACAGCTACGCAGGTGTCCTGACCTTTGCGCTTCTGTCCGTCTGTTTCGCGAATGTCGCGATTGGACTTGCGATCCGCAGGCACCACGGACTCTTCAAACGGTTCCGGACGACGCCGGTATCCCCGCTGGTGGTGATGGGAGCCTTCCTCGCCAACGCGATCGTCACCCTGGTGGTGGTCTTCGTGACGCTGACCCTCATCGGCACTCTTGGCCTCGGGGTGGACCTGATCGTTGACCGGCTGCCTATGCTGTTGGGCGCCACCGCCATCGGTTTCCTCTGCATTGCGCCCCTTGGCACCGCACTCTCCCTCGTCCCGCCGAATGCAGACTCCGCCGTTCCGATCGTCAATGGCATCTTCTTCCCGCTCGCGTTCCTATCGGGCGCATTCTTCGCACTCTCGCTGGGGGAGACCGCCGACGGTATCCTGGCCCTGCTGCCAGGCAAACCTTTGATGGCTTTGTTCACTGGGGCTCTGTCTCAGAGCGGTCCGTCCTGGGACACCGGTGCGATGCTGCTGCTGCTCGCCTGGGGAGTTGCTGGAACCTTCCTGTCCCTGAAGTTCTTCAAGTGGGCCTCGGAAAAGGAACCGCGCGGATTCACCCAGCGGAAAACGGCCAAGGACGAAACCGGTGACTAGCGTTGCACTAGCGGGAAAGGTCCGGCTGGCACCCGGCCCCTACCGGGCACCCTCGCCGGCCCGGGCCTGCCCGGGCGGCAGCTTCCCCTGCGAGGTGCCCCAGGAGCTCAGCCTCAGCCGAGTCCAGATAATCACGCAGCCCGGCGGCGGCTTCCTCGCGGTGCCCAGCGCGCAGCCGCTCAACGAGCTCCACGTTGCGGTCCACATAGTGGCTGTGGAAGTCGGGGGCCGACGCCATCGCGTGGAACACCAGCCGCATCTCGGCAAGCACCCGGTCCATCAGGGTCCGCAACGATGCGCTGCCAGCCAGGCCAACCACGGCACTGTGGAGCGCCTGGTTGGCGTCGGCCATGCCGGGGACCGATCCGGCGTCGCGGGCCGCCTGCGCGCGCCGCACGATGGCTTCCATGTTTTCCAGGACCTCGGGGGTGGCCTCGCCCCACAGGGCCGCCGCCGGTTCGATCATCCGGCGCACCCGGTAGATTTCGCGCACTTCCTCGATCCCGGGAGAGGCCACAAACACGCCGCGATTCGGGATTTTCGTCACCATCGACTCGCTGGCGAGCGTCGAAAACGCCTCTCGGAGAGTATTGCGGGAGACTCCCAGCGCCGTCGACAACGTCTGTTCCGACAACTTGGACCCGGGCGTGAGCTTTCCTGCGGCTATCCGGCCCCTCAGGACGGTGGCGATCCACGTCGCCGTGTGCGCGTGCTCGGCCACACCCGATGTCCTGTCCAGCTCAGTTGCGGCTTCTATTGCCATTGCTTTCCCCCACCTTCGTCACCAACAGATGTTAGCCGACTGTGCCCAGCACCTCACCGCGCGCGACGGCGGCGCCCGGCTGCTGTCCGCCACGGCTGAAGGTCCCGGACGCCGAGGACACCACTTCGGTCTCCATCTTCATCGCCTCCAGCACCGCAACAGCCTGCCCCGCGGTGACCTCGGCACCGTCGTCGGCCAGCCACTTCACCAGGGTGCCGCCCATCGAGGCGGCGACGTGGCCGTCGGCGGCCGTCGTTCCCGAGGTCTGCCCGACGACGGCGCCTCCTGCGGTTCCGCCGCCGCTCATCAGCGCGGCGAAGATCTCGGCTGGCAGCCCCAGCTGGACCGCCTTGCCATCAAGCTCCACCGTGAGCGTTTCCCGGCGGGCGAGGGGACCCTTAGTCCCGCTGGACAGGGCAGCGTCCAGACGTTCGGCGAACGCATTCTCGATCCACGTGGTGTAGACGCCGAGCCGGTCCGGGTTGGTGAAGTCCGGGTCCCGCACCACTGCGCGGTGGAACGGCAGCACGGTGGGGAGGCCCTCGATCCGCAACTCGTCGAGGGCGGCGCGGGCGCGTCGCAACGCCTGCGGCCGGTCCTCGCCGTGGACGATCAGCTTGGCCATCAGGGAGTCGTACTCGGCGGGGACGCTGGAGCCGGACCGCACCCCGGTGTCGACGCGGATGCCGGGGCCCGTGGGCGCCTCGAACACGTCGATCGGGCCGGGGGAGGGCAGGAAACCGCGGCCAGCGTCCTCGGCGTTGAGCCGGAACTCGATCGCGTGGCCCCGCGGGGCCGGATCCTCAGTATTGCTGACGGGCAGTCCCGCGGCGATGCGGAACTGTTCGCGCACCAGGTCGATGCCCGACGTCGCCTCCGTCACCGGGTGCTCCACCTGCAGGCGGGTGTTGACCTCGAGGAAGGAGATCACGCCGTCGGGCGCCACCAGGTATTCGACAGTACCTGCGCTGGTGTACCCGGCCTCCCGGCAGATGGCGCGGGCGGATTCGTGGATGCGGGCGCGCTGCTCGTCGGTGAGGAATGGGGCCGGCGCTTCCTCGACGAGCTTCTGGTTGCGGCGCTGCAGGGAACAGTCGCGGGTGCCGACGACGACCACGTTTCCGTGCGTATCGGCCAGCACCTGCGCCTCGACGTGGCGTGGCTTGTCCAGGAACCGTTCGGCGAAGCACTCGCCCCGGCCGAACGCAACAGTGGCTTCGCGGACCGCGGAGTCGAATGCGTCGTCGATATCTTCCATCCGGTGGGCAATCCGCATGCCGCGACCACCGCCACCGTAGGCCGCCTTGATGGCGACGGGGACGCCGAATTCCTCCGCGAACGCGCGGACTTCCTCGGCGTTGGCGACCGGTCCGTCGGACCCGGGGACCAGCGGGGCACCCACCTTGACGGCGATTTCACGTGCGGTGACCTTGTTGCCGAGACTGCGGATCGCCGCTGGCGAGGGGCCGATCCAGATGAGTCCGGCGTCCTGCACCGCCTCGGCGAAGTCGGCGTTCTCGGAGAGAAACCCGTAGCCGGGGTGGACGGCGTCGGCGCCAGCCTTTTCGGCAATGGCGAGGAGCTTGTCGATATTGAGGTAGGTGTCTGCGCTGGCCGATCCGCCGAGCGCATAGGCCTCGTCGCTGAGCCGGACGTGCAGGGCATCGGCGTCCGGTTCGGCGTACACGGCCACCGAGGTGAGCTCCGCGTCGGTGCACGCGCGGGCAATGCGGACGGCAATTTCCCCGCGGTTGGCGATCAGGACCTTTTTCATGGGTGCTACTTTCACGAGCTGTGGGTGGTGATCGGGCGCGGTGTCTGTTTCGACTGCAGGGTTGTGGGATCCACGGTCTGGAACTGGAGGGTAGTACCGGGTGCCAGTTGGGCGGCAATCGGCAGGTCCTCGGGCACGACGACGCCGATCACCGGGTATCCGCCGGTCACCGGATGGTCGGCGAGGAAGAGGACGGGCAGGCCCGACGGCGGCACCTGCAGTGATCCGGCGACGACGCCCTCGCTCGGAAGTTCGTCGGTGGTGACCCGTTCCAGTGGTTGGCCAGTCTCGTCTGGTTGCCCCGGCTCGCCGGCCGCGAGGCGGACACCGATCCGGTTCGATTCGGCCGTCACGGTCCAGGTCTGTCCGGTGAGTGCTTCCTGCGATTCGGGAGTGAACCAGTCCTGGCGGGGACCGGTGGTGATCCGGAGGAGCACTGGCTCTTTCGACCCCCTGAGGATGGCGTCGGGCAGGGTGGACGGTTCCGCGGCGCCGACCGTGCGGCCCTGATCGATCGGGCCGATCGGCAGCAGGGTGCCCGCAGCGAGAGGATCAGGCCCGATCCCCGACATCACGTCGGTGGAGCGGCTGCCGAGTACCTCCGGCACGTCGATGCCGCCGCGGATGGCTAGATAGGTGCGCAGCCCGGTGTCGGGCGCGTCGAGGTGGAGAGTCTCGCCGTCGTGCAGGGCGAACGGGGAACACAGGGGGACGGTCCGGGTGCTGTCCTTGCCGCTGATCTCGGCGGGGGTGATGGCACCGGTCAGTGCGAGGGTGAGTTCGCCGTGTGCCCTAACCGTGAGGCCGCCGAGGATAGTTTCGATCACGGCATCGCCGGGGGCGTTTCCGACCAGCCGGTTGGCTTGACGGGCGCTCGCGGTGTCGGCCGCGCCGGCTTTGGAGACGCCGACGTCGCCGAATCCGGGGCGTCCCAAGTCCTGGATGAGGGACTGCGGCCCGGGGGCGATGACCTCGAGGGCATGGCTAGTGGACTGAGGCGTCGCGACTGCGGGGGCGTCGTCGTCGGCTGCTCGGTCCGGGAGGGTCACGGTTTCCCGCACGGCGACGTACTGCACCGCGGTGCCGGGGCGCAACAGGGCGGGCTGGTCCCGGTTCAGGTCCCAGAGGCGGGACGCGGTCCGGCCGATGAGCTGCCAGCCGCCAGGGGAGCGCCGCGGGTAGACGGCGGAGAAGTTGCCGGCCAGGGCGACCGCGCCGGCTGGGACAGCGGTGCGCGGTGAGGTGCGGCGGGGGACGGTGAGGGTCTCGTTTTCACCGACCAGGTAGGCGAAACCCGGGGCGAAGCCACCAAAGGCGGCGGTCCAGAGTTGGCCGGTGTGGGCCGCGATGACGCCGTCCGGGTCGAGGCCGGTGAGGCGTCCCACTTCGGCGAGATCGTCGCCGTCGTACACCACCTCGATCCGGACCGGATCCCCGGTGGCCGCGGTGTCGGTTGCGGGAGCGGTGTCGAGGTAGGCGAGGGCGGTTCGAGCTGCGCGGGCGGCGGTGCCGGAGTCGAAGACGGCGAGCACGGTTTGGGCGGCGGCGAGAACGTTGACCTGGCCGCGGAGTGGCCGCTCCTGCAGTCGGGAGTGGACGGCGAGGACGGATTCCAGGGAATCGAGTTCGATCAGGAGGGCGCGAGGCCCGGCCCAGCGGATCTCGGGCTGGCTCATACGAAGCTCCGGATGCTGACGCCGGCTGCCTCCAGGTCTCGGCGGACGGCGGCGGACATCGAGACCGCGCCGGTGGTGTCGCCGTGGAGGCAGATGCTTTCCGCGGTGGTCTTGAGGGTGGATCCGTCGCGGGCGATGATGACGCCGTCGGTCGCGAGGCGGACCATGTTGGCGGCGACCTCGTCCTCGTCATGCAGGACGGCGCCGGGTTCGCGGCGGGAGACCAGGGTGCCGTCCGGGTTGTACGCGCGGTCGGCGAAGGCTTCGGAGACCCCGCGGAGGCCAGCTTTCTCGGCGGCTTTCAGTGCGACGGAGCCGGGGAGGAGAAGGAGTGGCAGGTCGCCGCCGAACGCCTTGACGGCGTCGACCACGGCCTGGGCCTGCACCTCATGGGTGACGATCGTGTTGTAGAGGGCGCCGTGGGGTTTCACGTACTTAATGGTGCCGCCGGCAGCGCGGGAGAGCGCGTCGAGGGCGCCGATTTGGTATAGGACGTCGTCGGCCAGTTCGGTGGGGGAGCAGTCGAGGAAGCGGCGGCCGAATCCGGCCAGATCGCGGTACCCCACGTGGGCGCCGATGGTGACGTTCGCGGCGACGGCTTCGCGGCAGGTTTGGGCGATGGTGGATGGATCGCCGGCGTGGAAGCCGCACGCCACGTTGGCGCTGGAGACGGAGCGGAAGATGGCGGCGTCGTCGCCCATGGTCCAGTTGCCGAACGATTCACCGACGTCGCTGTTGAGGTCGATCGAAACCATTTGTGATCCTCGTCTCTTTTGGGTGTCCCTCAAGGATGCACGAAAAGTGAGGATTGTTCAACAATTTAAGAGTTGGGCTCTTTTGGCAAGAGTGCCATCATCGACTCATGAGCCCGAAGAGTCGCACCCGTAAACCGAAGTCCGCAGGCAAGGATAAGCGGCACACCGCCGAGTCCACCACCAGCATCATTGCCACCATGTACCGACGGGTGGCCCCGTTCTTCGAGCAAGCCCTCGACCAAACGTCGTCGTTGGAGTCAGAGCAGCTGGCGTCCAACATCTACAGCGGCATGCATGAGACCACCAATCTGGGTCCGGGTATCGACAGCAAGCTGTTCGGTGAGTGGCTACGCTACCTTGAGCGCCAGGGGAACCGGTCGGCGGCGGCCATTCTCTGGGCCATGGCGCAGGTCGCTGACGATCCTGGAGCCGACCAGGCCGCCGCCGCCGCTGAACGCCTGGCCGAGGCCGGGGTTGCTCCGCCCGCATGGCTCGAGCCGGTGCGCACCCTGAAGGCCACCGAAGCCTGGATACTGACCGACGTGTTTGGCGACTCCATCGAGCTGGTGATTGAGTTCCGGACCGGACGGCGCAAACATGGCATGCATCTCAGTATCGACACCAACCACCTGGGCGGTTACGCCATCGACGTGGGGTTCAGCAACAGTGCCCGTGACCTGCTGAAGGCTCTCGAACGACTGGCTGGGCAGATGCAAGGCATGATGTCGGTTGCGCCGGTTGGGCTACCCGAAGCGCGGAAGCTGGGTATTGCAGCAATCGGCGCCACCGATACCACCGCCGATCCCGAGGTGGGTCAGGATTACAACGTTGAGCGAGCGCTCGCACTGAAGCGGTTGCAGGCAATGCCTGGTGGCGACGTCGTGGACCTCGACGCACGAAGGGTGCCCAGTGAAGCCGATGGAATGGCGCAGAGTGACGCTGACGAGGCTGAGTCCAAGCGACTGATGACCACCTTCATGGCGGACATCCGACAGACCATCGCCCCCACATCGTCCCAGACCTTCAGGGCGCAGTTCCTTCGTCTTGCCGAGTTGGCGATTAGTTTTGGCCGCTATTACGACGACGGCAGGCTGGTGCGCGTGAGCCCGGTCAAAATGGAAACGTTTATCAGCTGGTTCCTCCCGAGGAAGACAATGCTCGACGCCGACGAGCTTGATGCCCTTCCCTGGTTCCTCGGTGCGTGGGTCGACTGGTGCGGCGCACAGATGGAGCTGCCCGAGGCGGCTATGGACATACTGGTGGATGTTGTGGGGGAAGTTCTCGAGGAGGCTCAAGAAATGAGGGAATCGGGCGAGGAGGTGCGGTCTCCGGGGCTCAACTTCCTCGAGGGGCTTGAGTTAGCCGACCTGGAGGAGGCCCAGGCTGCGATGGCCCGCCGCCAACTCGCCATGCCGTACTACGGCACCTGGATTGGCGCCGTCGACTATCCACATCTCAACGCCAACCTTCCGGGCGAACTGCGATTGCTGGTGCTGGGCGAGCTCAAGGAACTCCATGCTGTGGGAACGGACGAATACCCGAGCGCTGGGGAACCCGATGGCAGTCCCGTGTGGGTTGCCGCTCTGCGCGAACTGGTCGTGGCGCAATTGTGGAATGGTGAACCCCTGCAGGTGTGGGACGCCGCCCAACGGTTGCAGGCGCAGGGTCTGAATCGGCAGGAGATCCTGGATCAGCTTCAGTCGGTGCTTGCCGGTCATGTGGATGCGAGCCGGTATAGGCCTGCCGCTGGGTTCAGCACAACGGTGGACAGCACCGGATACGTGGCCGCGCTGTCAGCTGTCGGCGGGGGAAAGGGCAGGGGTGGATACCTCCGCTTGGTGTAGGGCATCTAGGTGTAATGCCCAGATAGGGTGGTCTCGGGTGCCTACCCACCCCCACTGAACCCTGAGTTAAGGCCACTTCTGAGACGCGGAAGTCGCCATAGGTCACACATCGGCGGAATGGACGGTTCGGGCTACGCTCTTTCCATGACTAGCAGTCAGCCTCAGAATCGACCGCCCGGCGGGTCAAACGCTCCCGGCGCCGCATCCGCATCCGGAGCCCTCGGCACCCACAGCGGTCCCGGCGCCCACGGCGCCCACGGCGCTCCCGGGGCAGCCGGACCGACCCAGACGATCGACGTCGTCGCTGTCCAGCGGCGGACTGTCGCGGTGCTGATCGTGGGGCAGGTGCTGGGCGGGATTGGTATTGGCTGCACCCTGTCGATTGGCGCGGTGATGGCCGCCAATATCTCCGGCTCCGACGCGCTGTCCGGGACGGCTAGCACGCTGAGCACGCTCGGCGCCGCGGCGAGTGCCATCCCGCTGGCCAGACTGGCGCAGCGGTTGGGCCGTCGTCGGGCTCTGACCACCGGTGCGCTCTTGGCTGCTTCGGGGTCGGTGGTTGCCATCACCGCGGCCGCCCTTGGTTCCTTTCCTCTACTGATGCTCGCCTTTGCCCTCTTGGGTGTGGGTGCTGCCGTGAACCTGCAATCCCGGTTCGCCGCTACCGACCTCGCCAGCCCGCAACATCGTGGCCGGGACCTGTCCCTGGTGGTGTGGTTTACGACCGTTGGCGCCGTCCTGGGTCCTAACCTCATCGGGCCGGGTGAGACGATCGCTTCGACGCTGCGAATGCCCGATCTCACCGGCTCCTTCCTTATCGCCTTCACCGCCCAGCTTGCCGCCGCGGCTGTTTATCTGGTGGCGCTGCGTCCGGACCCGTATCTGTTGAGCACGTCGAGTGCGGCAAAGAGTGCCGAGGAGACCGATCCCGGGGCGATCCGCGGACGGGGTCCGTTGATTTTCGCGATCGGATCTATTGCCATCAGCCACGCGGTAATGGTGGCGGTCATGTCCATGACGCCCGTCCACCTGATCAACCACGGCGTCACGCTGACGATCATTGGGCTGACCATCAGCCTGCACATTGCCGGCATGTTCGCGTTGTCGCCGCTGTTCGGATGGCTCAGCGACAAAGTGGGGCGCGTCACCACCATCTTGATCGGCCAGGGCCTGTTTGCTGTGTCGCTGCCGGTTGTGGCGTTGGGCGAGGATGATCCGGTTCTGGTAACGGTAGGGCTGGTATTCCTTGGGTTGGGGTGGAGTGCTGCGACAGTTGCGGGATCGGCACTGGTGGCGGATCTGGTGACCGGCGCGGCCCGGCCAAAGATTCAGGGTCGGACCGACCTCATCATGAACCTCGCCGGGGCGGTTGGCGGAGCCTCATCGGGCGTAGCTTTGGTGCTGATCGGGTATGCCGGGCTGGCTTGGTCGGCGGGTGTGCTGGTGTTGGTTGTCGTGGCGGGATCGGTCATTACCAGGTCGGGTGCCACACGGTCCGGCGTCACTGGGTAGGCCACTTTGTAGACTACGGTCGCCTGGGGCCTGGGGCCTGGGGCCTGGGGCCTGGGGCCTGGAGCGCTGAGTGGTGCGGTGGGACAGTAGTCGCACTCGATCAGGGTCGTGACCTGACCTGCTTCAGGGTCTTGACCTGCTCACGTTCGATCGTCGCTGCCCCTGGCAGAGGTGGTGCGGTGGAGTGGTAGGTGTGGCCGGCAGGCGTGGTGACTCGGAGTCTATGCCTGGGTCCGGGGACGGGGACTACAGCCCAGCCATGGTGTTCTTTGGTGTGGTTGCACGCTTCGCAGAGTCCTGCCCCGTTCGTGGTGGTGGTCGGTCCGCCCCCATGCCACGGCACGATGTGGTCGAAGTGGCGGATCGGTGCGTCGCAGTACGGGGTGCGGCAGGTGTCATCACGGGCGGTGATAAACCGGCTTTGCGCTTTCGTGAAGAGCCGGGCGGTGGAGTCCATCGCCACCAGGTCCCCGGTCGATGGGGCGGTGTAGAGGCGACGCAACCAGACATCGAAAGCTCGATGTTCGTGACCATTAAGCTTCTTGCTGCGCGCCGAAGGGTCTGAACTAGCCGGATAACAGGAGCTTCCAGAACCGTCTGTGCCCATCAATTGGTGGTCTGAGCCTGTTGGCGTGCCGGAGTCTGTTGGTGTGCCGGTGCCGATGAGGTTGCGTGCCCAGCTGGAGGGGACGATGCCGTAGCCCGGGACCTGGGGTCACCGGCACCCCGGACAGTGTCAGCGTGACGAGTCAACACGGCGTAGGTGGCGACGGCCTCTTTCACTGGGAGCAGGGCGGTCAGATAGGCCATGGTGTCCGGTGCCGGACGGATACTCACACACCGCTCCGTCACAGCGTGGGCGGCCCGGTTCACCACCGACCGGGGATCCCGCCGGTACGCGGCGGCCTTCACCGCGGCGACGACCGCCTTATCCCCACACCCGGTGAACCTACCCGTATCAGCTGATAGCTCTTCATCCACGGCAGCACGGTCAACACTGCTGAGGCACGCGGTCTCTTTCACCAACAGGGTCGCCCGCCACTCATTGAGCTGACCCGTGTGAAGGGCCGCCAGTGTGTGGGGCATCTCCGTCACCAGCGCCCGCGCCAAGCCGAGGAGCCGGCTGCCGCGGGACGGGGATTCACGCCTCGCCAACGCGACCTGCGCCCCCACGCCTTTGCCCTGTTCGGCGGCGGGTACCCCGGCGAGGGTTTGGGTGTCGCGTTCGGAGACGTCGA
The DNA here is from genome assembly GCF_015752345.1 of Arthrobacter sp. CAN_A212. Classification (NCBI taxonomy): domain Bacteria; kingdom Bacillati; phylum Actinomycetota; class Actinomycetes; order Micrococcales; family Micrococcaceae; genus Arthrobacter; species Arthrobacter sp. CAN_A212. Next base: position 75,705 of record NZ_JADOUT010000013.1, on the reverse strand, counting down.
TCGCGACCGTGATCCGGGCCTGCACCCCAGCAATCGCCGACTTCAGATCCTCCAGCTCCCGCAACTGATCAATCAACCCTGCCGCATCCACCGCCGGTTTCAGGGAGTTCAGCGCTTCGGCCAGGGCCCGGGTGGAACGCTCACGGCCAGCCCCGGCAAGGGTGCTCACAGGAGTGTTGCTCGTCGGAGCAGCACCGGCAGACGTAGCAGAAGAAGAATCGACAGGAATGCCGTCCGCAGCACCAGAGAGTCGGCCGCCGTCGGGCCCATAACCGGTACCAGAGGCGCCCCGCGGAGCCGTCACCCGGGAGGGGGTTCCCTTCCGTTTCGGTGATGGAGCTGCGCTGCCTTCCATACCTCTATTGTCCCAAACCCCACCGACATTCCTGCGGAATTCCCGGCTATGTGGACAAACCTCTCGAATGAATGTTCGAGTCTAAGTTGTCGTTCTGCGGATGGCTTGCAAAATTCAACAAGGGCACCCTGGCAACCCTCAGATCCCCGTTATCAAGGTGCTAGCCAGCCGTAATGCCGAAGGTGGACCACCGAGCGACCGGCGTGTTTGTGCGGTCGAGCTCAGGACGAGTTCAGGTCGATACTCATCGAAGGCTCGGAAGACCTGACCGGCTACCCCTCCTGAAACTGCAGCACGCCGCCCTGGTAGACCTGCCCGATCATGCCCCTCAATCCAGCCAGTTGCTCGGTCGATTCCAGCAGCCCATTAAGCACCACGACGTCGGCCAGGTGCTTCTCGGCCAGCCGGCCCACAGCACCCACCGGTGTGATCAGCTCACCCGGCACCGACGTGGAAGCGGCCAGCACCTGCTCAAGGTTCATGCCGGCGTCGGCCATGAGGGAAAGTTCTTCCAGATTGTCTCCGTGCTCACCGACACCGGCATCGGTGCCCATTCCGATCTTCACGCCGGCCGCAATTGCCCGCGCGACCGACTGTCGGTGGTTCTCCGCAACCCGTTGCGCTTTATCGATGACCTGCTGCGATAGTCCGCTGGAGCCGGACTCACCCTTGCGGATTACTGCCAGGGGAGCGGAAAGGGTCGGCACCAGGTAGGCCTCGGAGTCGAGGAACAGCTGGATTGCTTCATCGGTGAGGTAAATGCCGTGCTCGATCGTCCGGACTCCCGCCCGCAACGCATTGATGATCCCGGCGGTTCCCTGCGCGTGTGCCATCACGTATTTGCCCTGCATCCCGGCTTCCTCGACGATTACAGCGATCTCAGCGGGGGTGAACTGGGAGTGCCGCGGATCGGTGGTCGGCGAGAGCACGCCTCCGGTGGAACAGATCTTGATTTGGTCGGCGCCTGCCCGGAGCAGGGTGCGGGTCACCTTCCGGACTTCCTCGACGCCGTCGGCGATTCCGCTCGGGCGCCCGGGATGGGGGCCAAAGTCGGGCGACTCAAGCCCTGAAGGGTGCCACATGTCGCCGTGTCCGCCGGTCTGGGACATGATGCTGACCGCCAACCGGAGCCGTGGACCCTTGATGAGGCCTGATTCGACTGCCGTCTTGGCGCCCAGGTCGGCACCACCGGCGTCGCGCGCTGTCGTGACGCCAGCCCGCAGCGTTGCCTCAAGGTTCTTGACGGACTCGTAGAACTGCAGCGAATAGGGCTCCACCATCGACTGGATGGAACCGGGCGTCGAAGTCATCACATGCACATGCAGATCGATGATGCCCGGCAGCACCGTGCGCCCGGCGCAGTCCACCACGGTGGCCTCCGCGTACTCCGCGGCCAATCCGGCGTCCCGTCCCACGGCCACAATCGCTCCGTCCCGGAAAACGACGTCGGTGGCGCCGGGGAGGAAGCGTTCGCCGTCGAACACGTGGCCGTTTTTGAGGACAGTCGCTTGCGTCATGGGTGCCTTTCGCTGGTGGTAGTGGCCTAATTCACCCTACCGGGGTGATACCGCTGAAAGTCCCGCATCTACTGCTGCGGCAACAAGCTCGCCGTCATACGCCGCCAACGAATCCGCCTCGAGGCGGAGTGCCACCGCTAGGTGAATCGCGTCTGCGCTGCGTAGGCCATTGGACAAGGCGGCTGCATACACCATGTCCGACCGGGTGAGGTCAACGAGGCTGATTCCCCGCAGGACCGCATTTACCGCGGAGGACGGGATGCCCAAACGTCTACGCGAGGCGCAATGTAGCTCGGTGTAGAGCAGCATTGACGAGACAAGCTGATCTCCTCTGTCGGCAGCAGTGGTGAGAAAGTCAGCGAGCGCGCTGGACTCTTTTTCGTCGATGATGAGTTTGAGTGCCGCCGACGTGTCGACGTAGACGATCAACGGTCTCCCCGCAGATCAGACAAAATTTCGGTAGTTTCCTCGCCCGGGCTACGGGGCAGGAGACGAAAATCGACGCCGCCTACAACTGCGGGTCTGATATTGCCTGATAGGAGCAGTTGCTCAAGGGGGGACGCTGACGGCGGAACCAGAATCGCCGCGACTTCACCGCTGTTGGTGACGGCGATTGTTTCGCCACCTTTGACGCGTTCGAGAATTTTGCTGCTCTGATTCCGCAACTCTCGATGGGGAATTTGGGTTGTCATAAGTAGCCTCCGTACCAGGGTTCAGTACCTGTAGCAACTGTAGCACATCGGGAATTAAGGTGGACGTCTATCGTGCTTTCTGTGCTGATTGCAGAAGTTGCGTCAGGGCATAAGCCCACCCAATCCGCTCCTGCTCAAGCCGCACGTTCCCAAGGCGCTGGAGCTCGGCCACGACGACCAGCTCGTCCGGTAACAGATAGCCAAACACGCCACTGTTCGGTGAGGGTTCCTCCACCCACAGGTCACGGTGGGCCCTGAGGGTTTCTAGGTCCATCAGCACCACCGACACGTCTGAGCAGGACGACCGGACCCGGTTGAGAATCCCGAACCCATGCGAGTCGAGGTCTCCCCAATAGACCACGTGGCCGTCGCTGACCCACGGGATCCCGCTCAACCGGCCCACTGCGTACCCGGAACCGTGGATCACCACGGCGCCGGGTACCGGGGGCATTGCGACCACGGATTCGAGATTCTCGAAGACAAACACAGTTCGGGGCTGGATGGGCAAGTCAGCCAGCTCAGTAATCGGGACGGCAACGTCCACCAACCCGCCGGGAGCATACTCAGGATCCAGGAATCTTATTCTCACCTGGGCGGGAGGTAGCGCCAACCCCAACGAATCGTGACCGGTTACCGCAGCAAACAGCCGCTCCACCAGCACACGGTGCATGGAGATCCATTTGGTGTCCACACCGCGAACCGGCAGTTGCCTGATATACAACCCCGAATCGGGGTTGGCCTCCAGCCAGAGAAGAACCGACAACAGCCGCTCGAAGTCGATGTCGGCCAGGTCCGATAGTGCTCTGGAGCTGCGCTGCACTGCGTCAGCGACACGATTGCCTCGATCGCTGGTGGACTCACCGGCAACAGGGTCATCAGGAACTCCGGTGCGCGCAGCCGGCCCGGGCGCAAACTGCGTCAGCAGTGCGTCGGCCCGGCTACGGATCTGCAACCACTGGGATCCCTTCCGAGCGAATCCAGCGATTGCCGCCGCACCTTCCAGTCGCAGACGGTCGGGTATCTCCTGGCTTCCAACGCTCGCCCAGCGGCGTGTAGTCCAGACCACCGAGTCATCCAGGCCAGCGTTGCGCCAAGATGTCACCCAGGCGATAGCCGCAGCCTGATCCGCCAGAGCGCCTGATTCTGTCGGTGGGTGCAGCGGAACGTCCATCAACGCGGTGCCTCTGCCCACCGACCACTCACCGAAGCTGCGGGAGTACTTGGTGGCCGCTGTCCTTCTCGCCGCCTCGACGGTGACCCAGGGGCGGGCCATTAGGAAACCCGTCCCCAATGCGTGGTCATGCGTCGTCCAGCGAGGCCTGCAGTTCTCCGTCGTTGACTGACACCACACCCATCCGGGAGTCCTTGAAGTCCCGGCACACCACAAGCGCAATACCGCCCACGTAGTCTTCGAGGGTTTGTAGCAGTTTGAGGGGCGTGGCAAGCACCATGTGGAAACCGAATTCCAGGAACACGTTCATGGCCATCTTGGTGAACGCGCTGTCCGCCTTGTCGAACGCCTCGTCGAGGATTACGGTGCCGTACCCGGGGATGTCGTCCTCATCCTCAGCCAGCTGGTAGCGCAGGGCTGCCGCCAGACAGAAGATCACCAGCTTCTGACGCTGCCCGCCGGACAGGCCCGCGCTGGAATCATGGATATTGACTGTATGCCCGGACCCATCCAGTTCCACCCCGGTGAACCGGACGTGCAGCCGCGTGTCGAGGCACTGGTTCTGCCAGCTTCTGTCTCCCGATTCGCTGGAAGACAGGCGTGCCATCAGCCGGTTCATCACGTCAAACTTCTGTTCCGCAGCGTCCCGGCTGCCAGCCGCCCAGGACCCGGCCGAGACCGTCTGGAGGTCCTGCATGAACCTGGCTTTGACTGCCGAGTTGTTGTCCTTGACAGTGATCTTCAGGTACCGGCCCTGGTCAAAGGGTGACCGCCTGAGCGAGCGGTTCACTGGATCGATCCGTTCCCGGATCTGGCCCGGGGCGCGCCGGATCTCGTTCGCAAGCTGCCCCACGTTCCGCTGCGCCTGGCTCTCCAACAGGTCGAAGAACTTCTGTTCGAAATCCGGCAACCGATCCGCCCGGAGCTGCCCGAGAATGTCGAGGAAACCGCCGCGATCGGTGATCTCGGGGGTCAGATCCCCTGCCATCGCGTGCCAGAAGTTGATGAAGCCCCGCTGAATGTCGGCAATGGCCTGCTCCGCTTTGAGCGCCGTTCTGCGCGCAGCGTTCTCGTCCTCGGTGAGCGAGTTGCTGACCCGCAGCGCGACGTCGTCAATCTGCGCATGTGTGATGCTGCGCCGTACCGATCGGAAGAGCTGTTCGAGGGTTGCCATGTCCTCGGCCTCGACGGAACCCGTGTCCTGTCCGATGAGGGCGTCGATGACGGTTTCCAGCTCCCTGAGCTGGCTCCGATAGTCGGCGAACCGGGTACGCACAGCGGTTTCGTGGTTCTTCGCAGCGGATCGGCGCTCCGACGCCTCCGCCTGCGCCTTTTCGGCTAACCTCAGGTCAGTGCTGGCGGCGAGCAGCGAAGTCAGCTGCTGCTGTTGCTGCCGCCTGGCAGCGGTTGCGGCCGTGACGTCCAGACTTTCCCAGCTCTGCCGGTTCAGGGATTCGAGTACCTTGACCCGGATGCGTGCCGCTTCGCGGAGCCGCTCAGCCTTGGTGACCTGCCCGTTCACGGCGTCGAGTTGCCCGGTGACCTCCCTCACCAATCCGAGCAAGTGTTCGACTTTGGCCTCGTTGTCGAAGCCCAGGATCCAGAACTCCCGGTCCTCGACCCGGTGGCGGTCGTCCTTTTCGTAGCGGGTCCGTGACCGTTTCACCTGCCCAGCGATGGTGACAGCCTTCTCCAGGCCCTTCAGCTCGGCCGGGTCATCGACGCACTCGTAGTCATACAGTTTGGACAACTGTCCGTGGACCCACTCCGCCATTGGGCCCCGGTGAACCTCCAACCTGTGGATCAGCGAGCGGTCGGAGCGGGCGGTGCGCGGTGCCTCGATCCGATTGCCGACGGCTTCCACTACCAGCCGGGTACCCAGGTCGATGCTGTTCATCGCTGCGGAGACGGCGCCCTCGTGGACCGCCGGAACAGCCATGATGGTGGCCAACGGACGAAGCACCCGTTCCAGGGCCCCGGTCCAGGACGCATGCTCGCGTCGTACCTGGATCAGTTCGGCGACGAACGGTAGCGACGACGCCGGTAGGCCGGTGGCGTGGCAGATCAAGCGCCGCGCGTCCAAATACCGTTTGTCCATGTTGGAGGACTGTTGGCGCAGCGACCGAACCTCATTGGTCAGCGCGTCACGACGACGGGTCAGATCGGTTCGCGTGTCCCTTAGCCCGTCCAGCTGGGCATCCCCGCGGACCTGTGCCGCAGCCAGTTCGGCACGTTCCCGTTCGGCCATGGACCGCAATTCCTCAAACTCACCAGCAGTGCTGGGAAACTCCACACCCACCGAGGTGAGATCGTTCTCCAACTCAGCCTGACGGCGTCGTACGTCTTGTTCCCTGGCCTCCGCAATGGTCAGCCATTCCTTCTGCTGAGCCAGAGCCTGGCCGCCGCTGTTCTCCACCTGGGCGCGGGCGAGGGAATGAGCCCTTTCCGCTGCCTCGATTGCGGCAGCTGCAGCAGCCAGCTCGCTTTCGGTCACCTTCAGCAGCTGGTCGGCTACCGCCTTTTCCTCTGTTGCTAGCCTGAGCTTCCACCCATCCTTAAAGGGAGTGAGCGCTTGCCGCAGACCGGCTGTCCGGTCCATCGTGGAGGTGCTCTCCTCATAGTCCTGACACAGCGGGACCAGCGGTTGAAGGTGCTCCACCTGCCTGCGGGCCTCCACCACGAGCCGGTGGGCCTCGGCGAGCTCGGAGAACTGGTCGACGGCGGTCTTCGCCAGCTTGAAGGTAGCCGGCTCGTCGAGCATGAAGTTGCGGAACAGCTCATCCAGATTCCCGAGGCTCTTGGCTGACTGGGTTTTGTGAAGCAGGAGCAGCGCGTTGTCGCTGCCAATGCCCAGGAGGCCCCGGAACTTCCGGGCAAACGCGGAATGCTGGTCGGTGACGACGGCGGCGCCAGGCCAGCGGGCCTTGATTTTGCGGGTCTCCAGACCGTTGCGGGCAAAGTCCTCGAAATCGGTGAGCTGTACGTCCTCCTGGAGCAGGATGTGCAGCTCGCTGACCTCCGCCGGAGTATTGCTGCCCCGTTTCAGGTGGTACAGCTTGGTCAGGACCACCGGTTGTCCACTACTACCGTTCCGATAGCGCAACAGGATGCCGCTCCAGGTAGCACCCGGCCGGAGGTGGTCGCTGGCCACCTCGCCCGTCACTTCGTCGGCCTGCCGCCGCCATGCCCCGCGGATGTAGCTGACGATCGACCGGTCCTCGCCCCGACTGGAGGCATCCTGGGCTGCTGCGTTGAACCTGAGCCATTTGCGTGGGGTCAGTACAGCGGCGATGCCATCGAGCAGGGAGGATTTCCCGGAACCCGAGTGGCCGGTGATCAGGAAGCCCTCGCGAGCCACATCCACCCGGTGGTGGCCCTGGAACGTCCCCCAGTTCACCAGTTCCACACTGTCCAGCCTCCACTGGCCGGGATGATTGTCCGCGGCGTCGGCGGCCTGGTTGAAATCAAGGCCCGGTAACGCTTCAGTGGTCACGCCAATTCTCCCTTCACTGGTTCGGGGGACAGGTTCCGTCCGTTGGCAAGCCTGCGATATTCGGCCTGGACTGCGGCGATCTCGTCAGCCCCGAAAATCAATCGAAGCACGGGGGAGACCTCGAACCTGTCCTCGGTGCTGGTGGCCGCGAGAATGCCGTAAGTGCTCATCTTCTGCCACGAGGAGTTGATCCGTTTGGCAAAGCCGGCTGGATCAGAGTCATCGGCCCCGCGGTACACCTGCAACTGGTCCGCGACCTCGTCCTTGCCCACAATGACCCGCTCGCGACCGTCTCCGTGCAGCAGCTGTTGGCGCAGGTGCAGCAGCATGGCGGTATCCATGAAGGTGAGCGGATGGCTGCGCATTACTTTTGGAATGTCGGTGTCCGGTGCCTGGGCGTTCCGGGCAAAGGCCAACTGACTTTCGACGTCGATCACCAGTTCAAGGTAAGCGTCCGCCAACCGGGAACGGATTTCCCTCTCGTCGTTGAGCAGTGCCGCCCAAAGGTGGCCATGACGCTCGGCGGAGAGGAACGGACCGCGGTACAACTGGACCAGTGCCCGACGGGATGCGTCGCCGAGCGTTCCGGTATCGCCGTCCCACAGCCCGCCTCCAGCGTCGGAGGTGTGCGTGGGAGGGTCAGCCGTGATGGATTCGTCAGTGTTGAAACTCATGTGATCCTCCGGGTGAAGAGATAGCGCGGCACCACACCATACCTGGCTATGCCTTGGGACGAGTGCCAGGTCACCGGTTCGTCGCCGTCGAGAAGGCGGCCCTGCGCTTCGGCGAGGACCAGGAGGCCCACCACGCTGGCCACCCCCTGGGTGGCCGGGCGCGCGTCCAGGATGTCAGCTATCGTGGCCGCACCGCGGCGGTCGAAAACAGCGTTCACGTTGCTCACCAGTTCCTTCATGTCAATTTCTGAGGCGCGAGCCAGCGCCCGTAGCTCGCGAAGATCCACGGGTTCGGGTTCGCGGGTCACGATGCCAGCCACGGTCTCTGAATCGGCAGGGTTGTGCAGCGAGAACGCGGAGATGGATCCGAGGGGCATGGACGTGAGGTCAAGGTCGAGCGAGGTTGACTGCCACACCCTGACGGTTCTGCTCAGCTCCACACCTTCGCGCAGCGTGTCCCGGAGCAGCGAGTTGATTTTGCGGTCTTCCTCGAGTTCCTGGCTTTGGACAAACCGGCGAAGGCTGCGGGAGAGGTTTGTCATTACCTCGTGGATTTCGCCGCTTGAATCCTGGAGCGACGGGAGCAGGCGCCTGAGAAAACGAGTCTGACGTGGGGTCAGCTCTCCCGCGAAGTCGCGGTCCAGTACGTTGCCCACGGATACCTCAAACTCGGCGCTTTGCTCGGGGTCGAGGATGAGGGAGAAGAAACCATTGAAGCTGCGGCCGGCATCGGACTCGGAGAGGTGGTCCACGCCGCGGAAGATGTCCTCGAGCACTGTGCCGCGCGATCCTTGCTGGCTGATGAGCCGCTCGCGCAGGTTCCGATTGATCAACTCAAGTTCAGCGCGGACCCTGGAGAAGTCGCTGGGGATTTCGTCAGCCAGGAGGAGAAGCTCCTTGACGCGTTCCAGCGCCCGTCCGGTGTCCAGCACTTCGAAATCGCCCGCCTGTACCCGTTCGATTTCGGCAGCCAGGCGTTCCTGCTCGGCCCTGAGGGCGTCGAGCCGGGAGGCTGAGCTCGGATCGGTGTCCTGGGCAAGCTGGCGCAGCGAGCTGAAAATGCTCGACAGGCGGGACTCCGTAACCGCCTGCCGCGGTTCGGCGAGCTGGGAGACAAACTGGATGGCGGTTAGGGCCCCCTGCGACAACTCGAAGGTTTCGCCCCGTGCCTCTTCCGACGCTCTGCGGATGAGGATACCTTCCGTGCGCCACTCCGAACAGTACGCCTGGGAGGTCTGAGGCAGGTCGAACCCGTGGTCGCGAAGGTTTTGAAGGTCGTCCTCGATCAGATCGAAAAGCTCAGGAGCAGGGCGACGTCGGCTGTCTCCCGCCAGATGGGCGCCCAGCAGCGCGACGGCGGCAGCGGCGTTGCGTCCGCGGAGGAGCGCCCAGGCGGGGTGGTCCTTAAACAGCCGTTCAGCGGCGTAGGCAGCGCTGAGTGTACTCACGGCTTCAACGGTACAGGGATCGGGGAGATGCTTCAGCGAGCACCACGGGCGTGTAGGGGGCGCTGCGGATGAGGTGCCGCAGGGGCGCACCTGTTTTGTCGCGATGCGTCGAACCAGGCCCTTTGCGTTCAGTAGTTACAGCCAGTCGGCTCGCCGCAGCGGTGGCTCCGCGCCGCCTGGTCGCTGCGCCAACACCTGGTTCACGCCGGTCAGCCCGTTCTCAAACCCAAGCGCGCTGGTCGCCATATAGAGCCTCCAGACCCGTGCACGACCCTCAGTTGTCAACCCCACCGCCTCCTTCCAATGATCCTCGAGGTTCTGCACCCAGGCGCGGAGGGTGAGGGCGTAGTGTCGGCGCAGCGCTTCGACGTCGAGCACCTCCAACTTCGCCGACTCGAGGGCGCCGAGCATCACGGTCAGGCTGAGCATCTCGCCGTCGGGAAAGACGTAGCGCGGAATGAACGAATCGGGATCGGGGCGCATCGTGTCGCCGGCGTTCCACGAGATGGCGTGGTTGAGCAGCCGGCCGCCAGGGCGGAGCAGACCGAACAGATGTGCCGCATAGCCGCCGATCTGATCGCGCCCCACATGTTCGGACATGCCGATGGAGCTGATGGCGTCGAACGGGCCGTCGTCGACGTCGCGATAATCCTGGACCCGGATCTCCACCTGGCCGGTCAGCCCGGCCTCGGCCACCCGTTTGCGGGCACGCTCGGCCTGCTCGGTGGACAGGGTGACGCCGACGACGACGGCCCCATACCTTTTCGCCGCGTGAAGGGCGAAGCTGCCCCACCCGCAGCCCACATCCAGCACCCGCATCCCCGGCTGCAGGCCGAGTTTGCGGCAGACCAGGTCGATCTTGGCCGTTTGCGCTGCGTCGAGGCCGGTATCGGGGGAGTCCCAGACCGCGCAGGAGTAGACCATCGACGGACCGAGGACGAGCGCGTAAAAGTCGTTGCCGACGTCGTAGTGGTGGGAAACCGCGGCGGCGTCACGCTTCTTGGAGTGCTTCCGGCCAGCCCGGTCGATGCTGATCTCCTCGGGCGGCGGCGTGGGATTGCGGCCGATGGCACCCAACCGGATCGCGGTGCCCAGCAGCTTGGCGCGTTCGCGGAGGGTCAGGGGGCTGAAGGGTTCGAGGTCGGCGAACTTCCCGACGGCGCTTAGCGCTGAGAAGCTTTCGTAGAGGTCGCCGGGGGCATCGATATCGCCCGCCACGTAGGCGCGGCTCAGGCCGAGCATGCCGGGGGACCAGAGCATCCGCCGCAGTGCCCGCCGTGAACGGAACTCGATTACCGGCGCACCGGCGGGTCCTGCCTCCGATCCGTCCCACGCCTTGAGACGGAGTGGGATTTCCTCGGTGCCCAGGAAAATGGCCAATGCCTCAGCCAACCGTGCAGCGGACCCCCGTGATTTGCTCATAGGCACTGTCTACTCCGGTTTGGCTGAGACGGCTAGGGGTATTGCTGTCGATCGCCGGGGCGGGAGGAGGTGTTTCCTTCGCAGCGAGAGGAACAGGCCAGCGTAGGCGAGGGCGAAGACGGCGGTCATCGCGACCGACCACGGCTCAGCGCCGGAGAGGGCAAGGACGACGGCGTAGGCGGCGAAGATGAGCGCGAGGCTCATCGCGCCGATGGCGAGCGCGCGGGCGGCACGCTTGTTCATTCTCGGAGGATTCCTATCCCTGCGCATGGCTCCATTCAAGCACGATGACATCTCGCTTGTGACCATCGCTCCGTGCTCAACAACCCCCACACAATAGCGAGAATTCAAGGTGGGGCACGTCGATCGGGATGATTTCTTTGTCCCTCGGAATGGAGCGAATTCGCTCGCCCACCAGGTAGGCACCTGAGTTCCCGACGACGACGCGTCCGTTTCCGTTGAGAAGCGCCGCGTCGCCAGGGATAGCACGAAGAAAAGGCATGAATATCTCTTCTAGCTTCCTGATCCTGATGTCGCAGCCAGCTACTCCAGCGAAATTCCCCTCGAGCATAATGGGAGCGGAGTGAGTGAGGATGTATTCGTCGAGTCCCAAATAATCGACGTAGGGCCCCCACGCAGTCTGTTCTCCAGTGCGGTTGGCGGCGGCAAAAAACGGCATATTTTGATAGTCGTAGAACCGTTCCCCGCCGGGCGTCAGATCAAACTCCAGTTTCTCGACGTTTCCGGAGCGCTTGATCCACCACTCCAGACCACCTTCCCTGCTCCTGATAACCTCCCGGGAGAAAATGACGCCGGCTCCGACGACAAAACTATGTGCTTTAAGGAAATTCCGGGTCATGATCTCCAGTCTCGCGAGGTCGTTGCGCTCAAGGCTGAGGGGACTTGGGTGGTCCAACCACAACGCCGCCGTCTGCTCCGCAAAACGATGAACGTCGAGACCCAGCGTGTTCATCCAGGCAGCAATTTCATCGGCAGCCTTCATCGCATGACTATTGGTGGTCACGGGCGATCCTCCTGGGGTGTCGGATACCCGAGAGACAATTTGGCATCCACCAAATGATGAACGTCCTGCCGAATGTGATTCAGCACTAGCCGTTGCGCGTCTTCAGGAGAGTCGTCGGCGATAGCGCGGGCCAAAGCAAGGTGCTCGGCCGCCACACGTTCCGCATCTCGGGTTAACGACACCGGAGTCCACAGTGCCTGAACCGTTTCGGCCTGCAGCCGTATTTCGGCGTTTGTCAGCCTGGGCGATTGGGCCAGAACCGCCAACTCAATATGAAACCTGCTGTCGGCGCGAGCTTGCAGTTCCGGTTTGTCCGACAGGACAAGGGCCCGGGCGAGCTCAAGCAGTCTGTCGATTTCGTGAGGCTCGGCCCGCTCGCAGGCCAGCCGCACGGTCGCTGCGGCAATCGCTGCATGCTCGTCGCCAACATCACGAATCTCGGCGATCGATGTTTCTTCGAACCATTTTCGTATGGCATCGGCGGAGGTGAAAGGTTGTTTGACGATGAATGTGCCGCCGTTGCGTCCGCGTCGGGTGGTGACGATTCCCTGATCCCGCAAGTCGGCGAGAGCTTCCCTGAGCGTCGACGGAGCAACCCCGAACATCTCCGAAAGGGCCGTCTCCGGCGGGAGACGTTCCCCAACCTTCAACAGGCCCAAGGCGATGGCTTTGGAGATCCTGTTGACGATCGCCTCGGAGCGTTCTGTTTCGGGCAACGACCGGTAGACCTGGGCTTGAAACGCGGTAGTAGCTGCCAAGAAACGACTCCATGCGGTGTAGGGACTAGGCCCGATTCTAACCCGTGTCGAAGTTTGATCCTCCGGGTGGTCAGGTGGGACGTGCGAGATCCGTTCAAGGCTCGGCTTGTGCTTCGTTGAGTTTAGCTGTGACCTGGCAAAAAGCAATGGAAGCAAAGGTTAAATTGCGAATATGTCGGATTAATGGCTCTTTTACGGGCTTGAGTCTGGCCAGACTCTGCTTCTTGCTCTTTTAAACCTTTGGAAGTAGGGTTTTTCGAATGTGGCCCTGCTCACAGACAATCGGGCCCGACCGGAAGGAGTTCCATGCGCGGAGACATCACGGAGCCTGCGAAAGAGTTGGACGTTGACGAAGACGCTCAGCACCTCGCCAGCCTTGGTTACTCATATGAGAAGCAGTTCAAACGGGAGATGACCTTCTGGGGAAACGTCTCCCTGGGATTTACCTACCTGTCACCGGTAGTGGCCATTTACTCCTTGTTCGCGGTTTCCCTGAGTGTTGCTGGACCCCCGATGTTTTGGTCCCTGGTCATCGTCGGATTCGGTCAGTTTTTTGTCGCAACGGTTTTCGGTGAGGTAGTGGCGGCATACCCGGTGGCTGGCGGAGTCTATCCCTGGTCACGTCGGCTCTGGGGCCGCAAATGGGGTTGGATGAACGGCTGGGTGTACCTCGTTGCTCTGCTAACCACTATCGCCAGCGTCGCATACGGAGCCGGGCCATTCCTGAGCACTCTTGTCGGCATGGAGAACAGCACAAATTCCGTGATCATTGCCGGTCTGGTGGTCATTGCGCTTGCGACGATCCTGAATCTTGGCGGAACCAAAGTTCTGAACACCGTGGCAATGGTTGGGCTCCTGGCTGAACTCGGCGGTGCACTCGCAGTGGGAACCTGGCTATTCGTGACTGCCCGCCAGCACGATCTCAGCGTTCTGTTTCAGTCGTTCGGGGCGGGGGAAGGCAGCGGCTATTTTGTGGCCTTCGCAGCTGCCGGGCTCATCGGCATCTTCCAGTACTACGGTTTCGAAGCGTGCGGTGATGTGGCGGAAGAGGTCCCGAATCCCGGGCGGACCATCCCCAAAGCCATGCGGATGACCATCTACATTGGTGGTTTTGCTGCAATGTTCGTTTGTCTTTCCCTGATTCTCGCGGTGCCTGACTTCGCTGCAGTGATCTCTGGAGAGGACGCAGATCCCGTGGGGAATGTACTCCTCTCTGCCTTTGGACCTATCGGTTTCAAAGCTGTTCTCGTGATCGTCTTGGTCTCTTTCCTCTCTTGCGTGGTGAGCCTGCAGGCGGCCACCTCCCGTCTTGCCTATTCGATGGCGCGCGACGGCATCCTCCCGGGCAGCAAGCTCCTGCGCACCTTCAGCGAATCACGCCACGTACCTCCCTACGCACTGCTTCTAGCAGGACTGGTTCCAGCGCTCATCGTCATTGGATCAAAAGTTTCCAGCGACGCACTGACAGTCATCATCTCGTTCGCCGCGATGGGCATGTACATGGGGTTCCAGATGGTGGTCCTGGCGTCGCTGCGGGCTCGCCTTCTCGGATGGAAGCCTAATGGAGCTTTCCAACTCGGTGCTTGGGGTATCCCGGTGAACATCGCGGCCCTCGTCTGGGGAGTGCTTGGCATGATCAACATGGCGTGGCCCCGGACCCCTGAAGACGGGTGGTTCGCAAACTACGTCGTCCTGATCTCAGCGGTCACCGTCGTAGTCATCGGTCTGGTCTACATGGCCTGGAAGAAGCCTTACCTCCTGGGCGACGCTCCAGCAGCTGACGCTGTTCCGGCGGCGACGTCAGGTAACAGCTCGGACACCCTGGCCCCGACAGTGGTCGAGAAAGATGAGAGGTAACAACGCTCATGCTCATCACTGGCATCAAAAGTCGCCCCGTGTACGACAAGCTCACCCCCATGGCGAAGGGCTTGACCCACGTGGCTGCTGCGCAGGGCAGCGGCGGAGAGCCGCTGATGCGCCTTCTCGGCGAAATGAATCCGGCACAGCTGTCCGCGACCAGCGTCCTGTACTCGACTGAATCGTTCACGGGCCGAAACTATTTGGCCGAACTACAGGAATCTGGCGTGGGTCACCTCCTCGTCTTTGAGAGCAACGGCGATGCAGTTAGCGGTCTTGACTCATTCCTCGCCGGGGCCAAGATGGGCATTCGCTTGTACATTTCGGGCTCTGAGGGCTTCATCGGCACCTCGATGCAGGTTGCCACCTCTTATGGGATGAATAGGGACGAGGTGCTGCGAGAGCACGCAGGTTCCTTCGTCCGACGTGTGTGGTGCGCGCACTGCAGTCACTATTCCGAGAACGTAACCCGGCGGGTGTTTCGGTGCCCCGGGTGTGAGAGAAATCTGGTTGTCCGCGATCACTACTCTGGGAGGCTCGCCGCATTCCAGGGAGTGAAAGCCGACGGAGAAGTGCCTGGGGAACTACCGGAAGACGAGGAGTTGGATACATGAGTGAAGCGCACAACGGAGCCCTGCGGCTGAGAGTCGACCGGATCGAAGCGGTCACACCGGAAATCAATCGATATACCTTCTCCGCCGAGGACGGGACCTGGCTTCCACCCTTCTCTGGAGGGAGCCATGTTCGGGTTCTCATTCCGTTTGAGGGGGAGACGCGTCGCAACGCCTATTCGCTCATGAGTTCGCCCTATGACACGAGCAAGTACCAAATTGCCGTCCGTCGTATTGACGAAGGAAAGCGTGGCTCAATTGCCATGCACCGGAACGTCCGGGAAGGCGATGTCCTCTCCGTCACGACGCCAGCGAACCTTTTTCCAGTATCGAAACACGCTCGCCATCATCTGTTCATTGCCGGTGGTGTCGGTGTCACTCCGATCTACTCGCAATTGGAAGAGCTAAGCGTCAAGGGAGGCTCGTTTGAGCTCCACCTGGCGGTTCGAGGGTCCGCTCATGCCGCCCTCGGCCGTGAGCTCAAGGAACTCTACGGGGATCGGGTTACGCTCTACGGCCTTGGGGAAGGCTCCCGGCTGAACTCGGCAGAAATCCTCGCCGGACGGCCACTTGGCACTCATACCTACGTTTGCGGACCAGCTCGGATGGTAAATGACGTCATCGAGGCGGCACAGTCACTCGGATGGACCGAGTCGCATATTCACTACGAACGGTTTGAAGACCTCGGATCTACCGGAAGTCCCTTCACAGTCACTCTGGCCCGGTCTGGAGCAGAAGTAGTGGTGTCGCCGGAGCAATCGCTATTGGAGGCGGTGGAAGAGGCTGGTCATAAACTGCCCTACCTCTGTCGCGGTGGCGCATGCGGTGAGTGCGAGACCGAGGTTCTCGAACTCGAGGGCACTATCGATCACAGGGACGACTGGTTGTCTGAACCCGAGCGGTGCGCCAACACGCTCATCATGCCCTGCGTCTCGCGCGCCACCTGCACAAAACTTGTCATCAACGCCTAAGGAGAGCTCCTATGACAGCGATACCTGAGTCAACCAAATTTACTACCGACGAAACCTACACACCTGAGGGGCAATACCGATTCGCCAACTCCCGTGAGGGAGTCCGTCGACTCCCGTTCCCATTTCCGGACGACGAGTATATGTACTCGATGAACCTAGAACCTCATGTCTCAGCTGGCACCGGCGCCCTAGTGGCCGCATTCGACATCGATGAACACTATGTGTCCGAGTGTGCCCATCGCGCGCAGATGCTCGCGGAGATGCCAGGTGTCCACTATCTGGCGTTGCCGCACATGTTGGAGGCGCAGTGGGACCTCCTGGAGCTCATCTTCGAGTCCTACAACAGGGATTTCCCTGAGCACTTCACGCTTACCAAGAACGGAAACGAGTGGCGGTGGGAGAACCGGCTGCTGGGCATTGATGACTCTTTCACTTTCGGTGATCCTGCGACGCTGCCAATGGATCCGATGGAGTACGCGACGCGGCAGGCCCAGGGTGAGTTCGTCGTTCTTGAGGAGAGAGACAACACCCTTGTCATCGGCGCTGGTATGACGACGCAGCGGGCAGACTATTCCCTCCAGTTCAATATGGGAATGAATTTCGCCGAGTTCCATGGTCCGGTGCCGAAGGTGGACAAATTGGGCATTCTCGACCGAGCGCTTAAGTTCCTGCTTCGGATGAAACCCGGCCACCCAGTCCGGCGGGTCAATTGGTCGCTGACCGTAAACCCCCGACTTGAGACCTCGGTGGAAACGCTCCCTGAATGGGCGCCGGATCGGGCGAAAGTCACGGCCGAAAATGCAGGAGAGAAGGTTTACCTCCGCATCGAACTGCAGCCTTTGCACCGTCTGCCCCGGTCCAATGCCATAGTGTTCCCGGTCCGTACGTACCTTGTCAGCCTGGCTGAACTTGTGGAACACTCACCGGATTGGGCAAAGCGAGTACACCGGGCTCTTTCTTCACTGGACCTCGAACTCGCCGACTATAAGGGCTTCCACCGATACCATGGGGCCGCCGTCGAGTGGCTCTCCCATCACGACGACGGAGCACCCCTCGCAACTGGCTATCCCTGGATTCAGGACGGAATTCAGCCTGGCGATAGCTGAGCCATGCGAAAAGTAGGTGAAGGCTCGCTAATGGGACGGATATCCGTCCCATTGGCGAGGCCACCTCAGCCCCGCGGGTCGTACCGATTCCGTGCGAGATCGTGGGCCAACTCCAGCAGCGGCCTCAGCTCAGCGCTGGTCCGCTGCGCCGGATTGATGACCGACACCCAGGCCTGCGACGCGTAATTCGGGTGAGGAAACAGAACGTCCGACGCGGCGACGTCGTGATCCGAAAGGTGCTCTGCAGCGTCCTTCGGCGACCGACCGAAGAGCGTTTCAAAGGCCGAACGACCGACGGCGACATTCACCCTGAAGACTCCGGGCCGGTCGAGATTGGACGCCTCGTCGAATCCCTTGTAGTTGGAGCCGACAATTGTCGCGAAAGGGAACCGGTGCGTGTCAGGGGTGTCGCCGTCGGGATCGTAAAAGAAGAAAGTATCTCCCCACGCGCTCTCGGGCGAACCATCTGCAGCGCTCGCGGTGAGAGACACGACTCCCGGCAGTGCAGAAACGATCTCGATAATCTCGCTCTCCTCCATTCGCCACATACTGCCAGTTGGCAGGAACCGGAACAACGAAACGCTCGTCAACCAAGCCTGAGTTAGAGCACCCCACCGGCGGTGTTGACCACCAGCAGGACGCCGAGGATCCCTGCCACCCAGGACAGGGTGTTGGTCGAATTGCGGGTGAGCCACCCATCAAGTTTCATCAGCGCCGGATCAACCCAGCGGGCCGCCACCAACCGCAGCAGCAGAAACACCAGCGCCGGAAGAATCATCACCAGGCAATACGCTGCCAGCACCCCGCCGGACAGCGGCCAGCCAACGTCCGAAGTGGTCAGCAGCCCGATCGCCCCCAGGTAGGGAAGCATCGTGGCCACCTCCACTGTCCCGGCGCCCACCGCCAGCCCCATGAGCGCGACACCGCCCGACCCGTCACCCGTGCCCGACGACGGCGTCCCCACCGCGCGGTCACGCCACCGCAGGACGCGCGACGACGGCGGCGTCCCCTCCTTCTTGTCCCGCTTGGCCTTGGCCTCCAACTGGAAACTCCAGATGACGAGGACAATCCCAGCCACAAACAGCGCCGTCAGCATGAGTCGGGAACTGAACAGGCCGCCCAGCCGCTCCATCGCGGCCTCCGCACCAAACATGACAGCCAGCCCCACCCCGAAGTAAAAGGATGCCACCGTCACCAAGAAAAGCAGAATACGCCCTACCCGCAGTCTTCCGGGCGCCAACATCAGCCACAGCGGAATCATCAGGGTGCCGAAACTCGTGGAATCGATCAGGGCGAGCGCGGCGAGCGCTCCAGCAAGTGCAAGTGTCATGCCAAGGACGGTACGGCTGGGGACCGTCCGGCGGCATCTGCGATAAGACTGATCTGGGGTGAATCAATACAACTTTCGGCCGACTCCTGCACGGGCCAGCTGTGATGCAATGAACTGGTGGACAACACCAACCTGCGCCGGGACGCACTCACCGCAGCCATCACCCTGGTCTGTGGGCTGCTGCTGATCGGGCTGGGTCTTACCGGGGTGTGGGGCGGCCAGACCGCTCTGGTGCGCCTGACCGACGACGAGCGGTGGTGGTTCGCCCTCCCGCTCGCCGTGTCCTGTGTGGTCCTCGTCTTCAAACGGCGCGCACCCGTGACCACCCTGCTGATCGGCGTGATTGCGCTCGCCGTCGACCTTCTCCTCGGCGGCAGCATCGCCATGCTCCTGCCCTTTTTCGACCTCCTTTACACGGCAGGACTGATCGTGTCTCCCCGGGTGCGCCGCGTGCTGTGGATAGTTGCCGGGGTGTTTGTAGCCCTCCCGGTGATCTACCGGCTCGCCAACACCGGCGACCTGGAAATCACCGTCCTCACTGGCCTGCAACAGGCAGCCATCTTCATCGCCCCGCTCTGGTGGGCCATGGACGTGCGGCGCAAGACCGAGCTCGCCGAGGTCGCCGCTGCCCGGGCCGACGCCGTCGAGCGCCTCTCGCTCGCCAGCCGACAGCAGGCCATCCGGCAGGAACGCGACTCGCTCGCCCGGGACCTGCACGACGTCGTCGCCTCCCACCTCTCCGCGATCGCCCTGCACTCGGGCGGCGCGCTGGCCACCCCGCCCGCCGAAGCAAAGGACCGGGCAGCGCTCACCCAGGTCCGCCGATCGGCCCTCGAATCGATGGAGGACATGCGCACCATGATCGCTCTGCTCCGCAACCCCGACGTCGAACCTGGCGGGGATGACCAGTCCAGTGCAATGGACGGGTCACCGCACGACGACGACACCGCCGTCCCGCGGTTGACGCACCTCCAACCCCTCGTGGACCAGGCCCGGGCCAACGGTCTGACAGTGACGGTTGATAACCAGCTCGCCCACCTGCCGGGTGGGCGCGTCAGTGCGGCGACCGAACTGGCCGGGTATCGGATTGTGCAGGAGGCGCTCACCAACGCAGCCAAGCACGCCCCGCGCAGTCAGGTCAGCGTGCAGGTCATCCCGGACCACGACCCGGCCGGCACAGGCATCACGATCCGCAACACCTTATCCACGGAAGCCGGCACTGACTCGCCGCCAGGTCTCGGCCTCGGCCTAATCTCGATGCGGGAACGGGCAGCGGGCATCGGGGGACAGGTGACGGCCGGCGCGACCGCCCACCACTGGACGGTCGCGGCCATCCTCCCGCTGACTTCTTCCCCGGCGACCGCGACCCCGTGAACGGCACGCCGATCCGGGTACTCCTCGTCGACGATCACGCAGCCATCAGGGCCGGCATGCGGTTCATCCTCGAAGCAGCGCCCGACGTCGAGGTGGTCGGTGAAGCATCCAACGGCAACGCGGCGGTGGCCAACGCGACCGCACTACGTCCCGACGTCGTGCTGATGGACGTACGGATGCCCGGAATGGACGGGATCGCGGCCACCCGGACCATTGTTGGCGCCGGGCTGGCACAGGTGCTGATCCTGACCACGTTCGACGTGGACGAGTACATCTTCGGCGCGCTGCGGGCTGGCGCGGCCGGGTTCCTGCTCAAAACCGCCGAGCCTGCGGCTTTGCTGGACGCGGTCCGTCGGGTCGCGGCTGGCGACGCCGTCATTGCCCCCGAAGCGACCCGCCGCCTCCTGGAGGCGTACGTTGCCCTGGATCGCGATGCGTCACTCCTCACCGCCGGGCAGGACACCGCGCCCGCCCCGAGCAGCAGCGGGCCCGAGGACCAGCTGACCGAACGGGAGACTGAGGTGCTCGCACTGATTGCCGAGGGACTGTCCAACCGGGATATTTCAGCGCGGCTCACTATTTCGGCGGGAACCACCAAAACCCACGTGTCACGGGTGCTCACCAAGCTCGGCTGCCGGTCGCGCACCCAGGCCGCCATCATCGCCCGGGAGGAGCGTCTGGTCTGATGCCGGGCGGCCGACTGATCAACGGTAGGCTTCGCTGACAATCACTTTCCTGGGGGAACCACTTGCCAAATTCGTCGCTGCCACCTGACCCGTTGACCGAGCCGGCGACGGATAAACCGAAAATCAGGATCTCTACAGCGGTGGTAGCAGGTGCCTGTCTCTTCCTGATCGCATTGGGCCTCATCACCAGCGGACCCAGTGGCGCCCTCGTGATGGCGGGATTGGTTGCGTTCTTCACCGGCCTGTACGTGGTGATCACCAACCGCGCGTCCTGGGCCGGCATCGCCGGCAGGAAGATGGGCGCGATCACCATGGCGGGCGCGCTGGCCGCCTTCCTGATCGGAGGGCTCCTGGCGCCTCCGACCGACACCACCACGCCCGCGGCAGTTGCCGAGGAGACAACCTCCGCTCCGGCCGAGGTCGAGTCGGCCACCCCTCCCGCGACGACACCGACGCCCAGTGCCACGCCGACACCCACACCCACACCAACTCCGACTGCGACGCCGACGCCCGCACTGAGCGAAGATGTCGCGCCGGTTGACGTTGACGAGCCCACCGCCGTCGACGGCGACCCGAGTGCTCCCGAAGACCAGCCGGCGTACGGCGTTCGCACCCTCGAACTGCTGGACACCCTTGCCGTCAAGGGCCGGGCGCCGAAGACCGGATATGACCGGGACCAGTTTGGACAGGCCTGGGCCGACGTCGACCGCAACGGCTGCGACACCCGCAACGACATGCTCAACCGGGATCTCACGGCGATCATTCACGCCAACTCGGTGCCCTGCAAGGTTTCGTCAGGCATTCTCGACGACCCTTATACGGGCACCACCATCAACTTTCTGCGGGGCCAGTCCACCAGCATCGAGGTCCAGATTGATCATGTGGTGGCACTCTCCGATGCCTGGCAGAAGGGTGCCCAGCAGCTCACCGTCGATCAGCGCATCGCCTTCGCCAACGATCCCTTGAACCTCCAGGCCACCGATGGGCCGACCAACGGGCAAAAGGGAGCGGGCGACGCCGCCACCTGGCTGCCGCCGAACCAGTCGTTCAGGTGCGAGTACGTCGCCCGGCAGATCTCGGTGAAGGCCACCTACAATTTGTGGGTCACCCAAGCCGAACGGGACGCGATGGCACGGGTTCTCGGGAACTGCTCCGACCTGCTGGCTCCGACCAGCCAGACGGCGCCGGTGCCTGTGCCGGTGCCTGTGCCGGCGCCGGCCCCGGCACCCGCACCCGCACCTGCGCCGGCACCAGCACCGGCACCTGCACCTGCACCCGCTCCTGCACCGATACCCGCTCCGGCACCCGCCGTCCCGTTCGAGAACTGCACCGCCGCCCGCGCCGCCGGCGCCGCACCGGTCTACGCAGGGCAGCCCGGGTACGGCAGCCATCTGGACCGCGACGGCGACGGCGTGGGCTGCGAATAGGCGCCACTACGCAGCGGCACCGGAGTTAGACGAAAGCGGTCGGTGTAGCCGCCGAAGCAGCTACACCGACCGCGACACTCTCCGAAGAGGGTGCTAGCCAGCAACGAATCCTATGACTGGGTTGCCGCACGGCGAACCAGGTACGCCCCGCCGAGAGCAGCCGTCAGGATCAGACCGCCACCCAGTGCGATGGCGCCCATATCCGTGCCTGCCTGTTGTGCCACGCCGGTGTCGACGCCGCCTACTGGCATTTCATAAACCTGCGCAGGCACCGGGGCCGCCGGAACCTGAACGACTGGCGCCTCGACTACCTCCTCTACCGGAACCGGAGGAGTGTTCTGCACGACGATGTCTGCCACGATGGAGGCTTCGTAGGGAGGATTGCCCTGCGCGTCGCACCCGAAGCCATCCTTATCCGCATCCAACTTGAGTTGGTAACCGGGAGTGTCAGCCGGAATGTTGTAGACCCCTACTGCTGCTGCAGCATCGCAAGTTTCGAACGGAAGAGCTACTGCAAGGGCTGGTGTAGCCGACAACGCGGTGAACCCAACGGCCACCGCAACTGCCAGTCCTGCTGTTCGCTTTTTCATGTTTCCCCCAAATGTGTTGTGACGCCGACCACTTGTCTGTGGACAGCCCGCCAAGCATAGCCGGAGAGTCCCGGCTCCCTTCCCGAGCCCACACCACCACGTAAGATCCACCTATGGACAACGCGTACGCCACCACGGATCAGCCTTCCTCCAGCACCGACGCCCAGTTGGTCACCCTGGCTGACATCCGAGCAGCCGCCCACCGCATCCAGGACCTGGTGTTGCGCACCCCGATAGTTGCGTTGCCCCACCCGGACCGGCCGTCAGACGTGCTGCACCTGAAAGCTGAATCCCTGCAACCCACCGGCGCGTTCAAGCTCCGCGGCGCCTACAACACCATCTCGCAGGTCCTCGACGAGTCCCGCGAACGCGGGATCATCGCCCAGTCCTCGGGCAACCATGCCCGCGCGGTCGCGTGGCTGGCAAAGCGCCTCGACCTGCGCGCGGTGATAGTGATGCCCGACGCCGCCCCACCCACCAAGGTTGCCGCCGTCCGGGCGCTGGGCGCCGAAGTGGTCCTGGTCCCCGCGTCCAAACGGGATAGCCACACGCTTGAACTCGCCGCCGAGCACGGATACGTCGAGGTTCCCCCGTACGACGACCTGCGGATTATTGCCGGCCAGGGCACCGTAGGCCTCGAGCTGATTGAGCAACTGCCCGACGTCGACGTCGTCCTGGTCCCCATTTCGGGTGGCGGGCTGATCTCCGGAATCTCCACCGCCATCAAGGCGCTGCGCCCGGAGGTGCAGGTGATCGGCGTCGAACCGGAACTGGCAGCCGACGCCGCCGAAAGCCTGCGCGAGCAGCGCCGCGTCACCTGGGACACCGCCCTCACCTACCGCACGGTCGCCGACGGGCTGCGCACGCCAGCTGTCGGGGTCCACCCGTGGGAGCACATCAGGCGCTACGTCGACGACGTCGTCACCGTGTCCGAAGAGCAGATCCTCGCCGCGGTCCGTCACATTGCTGTGGAGGGCCGGCTGGTCGCCGAGCCATCCGGCGCCGTTGCCACCGCAGCCTGGATGCACGATCTCGCGCCGCGCGGTGCCAAGGTTGCGGCAATTGTGTCGGGAGGTTCGGTGGACCCGGCCCTGATGGCGCGGGTGCTCACCGGCTAGTCAAACCTGGGGGTACCGGGCTCTTGCAAGCGCTGCGGTAAATGAGGGGAGGGCAGTCCCTCCTATCCGGACGGTCTGGGTTCGCCTACCATGGAGACCAGCCAACAAGGGGGTTGCCGTGGCCGACACACCACAGATCGTGCCCACGCTGATCTTCGACTGCGACGGCGTGATCGCCGATACCGAACAGTTCGGTCACCTTCCCGCCTTCAACCAGACCTTTGAAGAATTTGGCGTGCCCGTCCAGTGGACCGTCGACGAGTACGCGCAGAAGGTGCTGATCGGCGGCGGGAAAGAACGGATGCGCAGCATTCTTACCGACGAGCTGAGCCAGCAGCTGGGATTGACCAGCGAGGACGCCAAGGACGAGGCGATCCTGGCCTGGCACAAACGCAAGACGGCAATCTACACGGAACTGGTGGACAAAGGGGTCATGCCGGCCCGGCCCGGCATCTTCCGGGTGGTGCAGGAAGCACACCTCGCCGGGTGGGGCCTCGCGGTCGCGTACACCGCGCTCGAACCCGAGGTGCGGGCAGTACTCACCCACGCGGTAGGGGTGGGACTTGCTGCCATGTTCAGCATCTTCGCCAGCGACATGGTGCTGGCCAAGAAACCCGCGCCGGACATCTACCTGCTGATCCTCGATGATCTGGGCCTCGAACCCGGCGAGGCCATCGTCGTGGAGGACAGCGCCAACGGGCTCCGCGCCGCCGTCGGCGCCGGACTGCGCACGGTGGTCACCATCAGCGGTTTCTCCCGGGGCGAGGACCTCACGGGCGCCTCGCTGGTGGTCAGTTCCCTCGGCGATCCGGGTGAAGACGACGAACCCGCCAAAGTGCTGGACAACCCATTCGGGATCGAGCTGGGGTCGGCCGTCACTCTGCAGACTTTCCGGCAGATCCTCGATCTGCCGGGCCCGGCGTCACCGCTTGGGTGACATCATGACGACGGCTGGTCGGCTTCCCGTGTTGCTGTCAGATCAGGTCATAGGGCTCCAGGGGGCGGTTCTCGCGGTAGCGGTCGCGCCAACGGTGGTGAGGCTCCGTCTGTCCGTCTTCATGCACCACCACGACCGGACACACTGCACGGGCTACGCAGGCATTGCTCGCTGATCCCAGATGCAAGCCCCGCAGGCCTCCATGGCCGCGTCGACCGACCAGCAGCATTTGTGCTTTGGCTCCGGCCTCGACCAGACGGGTTGGGGCGTGGCCCCGGACAGTGGAGCTGGTGAAGCCGGGAGGCGGCTCGTCGCCAAACGCTTCGTGGATTGCCTCGTCGAGGCGTTTGCGTGCACCTTTTTCAAAGATGGTCATATCCGGAAGAAGATATTCTTCGTACATTTTCGGATAATCCCAACACGCGATTGCGTGTATTTCGGATCCGAGCGCTGGAGCCAGTTTCGCGGCCAGACGCAGGGCGAGGATGGAAGGTCCAGAACCGTCGACGCCGACGACTACATGTGGATCCTCCGCGTTTCTTTCCATCACAGTCCTCCTTGACTAACGCGGCAACCAGAAGTGCGTTGTAACGCCGATTTTACGCCTGGAGAGACTGTTTCGGCGGAAAACTCAGGAGTTGATAATGCGCTGGACCTGCTCGCCGAGGCCTTCAATACCTATCGTGACAACGTCGCCCGCGGTTAGGTAGGGGAACCGGCCGGAGAGCGCGACGCCCTCAGGGGTGCCGGTGTTCACCACATCTCCCGGATCCAGGGTCATGTACTGGGACAGGTCGCGGATGATCTCCGCGACGCTGAACACCATGTCTGCTGTGCTGGAATCCTGCCGGGGGTCGCGGTTTACGCTCGAATACAGCCGAAGCGCCTGCGGGTCAGTGACCTCTTCGGCTGGCACCAGCGCGGGTCCCATCGGATTGAAGGTGGGAGCGCACTTGCCCTTGGACCACTGACCGCCGGAATGGCCAATCTGGTAGTCCCGTTCGGAAACGTCGTTGCTGATGGTGAACCCGGCGATGCACGCCAGCGCCTCTTCGGTGCGGTCCAGGTAGGAGGCACGTCGGCCGATCACGACCGCCAGTTCCACCTCCCAGTCCACCTTCTGCGCGCCCGGCGGGATGACGACGTCGTCGTTCGGTCCCACCACGGTATTGGGGTGCTTGAAGAAGATGATGGGAGCGGCCGGTGGCAGATCGCCGGTTTCGGCGGCATGCGCCGCATAGTTCTGGCCGACGCAGACGACGGCGCCGATGTTCGCCAGGGGTGCACCCACCCGAAGGGACGCGGCCCCGGGGAGCTCCGGCAGCTCACCGGCGGTCAGCGCATCACGGACCCGCCCGATCCCGCCATCCCTCAGGAAGGGCCCGGTGATATCGGCGGTGAGGGCGCGCAAGTCGTACACCGTGCCGTCCTGGCGCACCACCGGGATTTCGTGGCCAGACTCACCCCACCGCATCAGTTCCATCGATAGTTACTCGGGAGCCAGCTCACCCGCGGCGATGGCATCTGCGTACTTACCCAAGTCTGGCCCCGGCTTGAAATCGACGAACTGAGGCTGCAGCTTTTCGAACAGGAACTTGTAGATCTCGTCCCTCTCACTGTCTGCGTGGTTGTTAGCGGCTTCCTTGACAGCCTCCTGCAGTGCCTTGTCCGCGTCCGACAGGATCTTCTCGCGAGCTTCGTCATTCCACGTTACGTCTTTGATGTTCACTACGGCCTCCGATAGTAAGTCGACTGTTTAGTAGCTCAAGGCTACAGGGTCGTGCGCGGAGCTCAGCCCTGAATCAACCGGGTTACTTGTGGGCCGCCTCATTCCAAAGGGTGCTCATCTCGGTCATCGCCCGTTCCATAATGGCGAGCATCGAGTGGTGGGCGTCCACCGGGTTGCCGCGCTGAATGGCGCTGGCGACGTCAACGTGCAGCTGCAGGGCTTCCTCGTGCGGGTGTTCGGGCATCAGACCGTAGTGGGTCCGGCCGGTGAGCACCTCGGCGACCAGGGAGTTGAGTTTGCCGAACATTTCGTTTCCGGAGCTCGACAGGACCAGGCGGTGGAACTGAATGTCGAGGGTAAGGAATAGCTCGGTATCACCGTCCTGGCCGGCTGCCCATAACTTCCCGGCCAAGCCCATCAGCTCGCTGGCGTCGGCTAGGGGTGCCCGCATTGCCGCTAGCTTGGCCGCCTGCGGCTCGATGGCTGTGCGCAGTTCCGTGAGCGACCGCAGCTGGGCTACCCGACCGGGCGAAGCCAGCCGCCACCGGATGACCTGGCGATCGTAGAGGTTCCATTCGGTGGCGGGCAGCACCTGCACGCCCACGCGGCGTCGGGACTCGACCATGCCCATCGACGCCAGTACCCGGAGCACTTCGCGGATGACGGAGCGGGACACGCCGTAGCGGCCCTCCAGTTCCTCGATTCGCATCACTGATCCGGCCGCCCACTCGCCTGCCCCGATTGCCAGTCCCATCTGGTCGATGACCGAGGCGTGCAACCCGGATGACACAGCGCCGGATGACACGGCATGAGAGGGAAGCGGGTCGGTGGGCTGCATGGAATGAAGCGTACCAAGAGCATCCCATTTCGGCAGTGAGGTTGCTTAAGTATGATCTTTGTCACTACTATCTTGGTTTATAGCAGATGTAAACCGATCATCTACTCCTGGCCCCGGTCAATACGGGTGTCCTCAACGAAGAGAACTGGAGCAA
This sequence comes from Arthrobacter sp. CAN_A212, assembly GCF_015752345.1. Classification (NCBI taxonomy): domain Bacteria; kingdom Bacillati; phylum Actinomycetota; class Actinomycetes; order Micrococcales; family Micrococcaceae; genus Arthrobacter; species Arthrobacter sp. CAN_A212. The sequence goes on along the minus strand of NZ_JADOUT010000013.1, from coordinate 48,423 downwards.
CAGTGCAGCGCAAAACTATGCGGGTAGCCGGACTGGCGGTCACGGCATTGCTTGGAGGAACCCTTGCAGCATGCGGCGGAGGTGGCGGCGACGAAGCTTCCGACACTCTGCGCGTCACCCTCGCCAACCACGTATGGACCGAGAAAATCATCGAGGCCATCCCCGAATTTGAGGAAGAGACCGGCCTGACGGTTGACCTCACCCAACTCGGCGAGGATCAGCTCTCGGCGCAGTATAACGTTCAGCTCAACGCTGGCACCGATGAGATCGACGTCATGATGTATCGCCCACTGCAGGAGGGCAAGCTGTTCGCCCAGAACGGCTATCTGGCGGACCTGACCGAACGCGTCGAATCCAACTCCGAGTGGGAATGGTCTGATTTCCAGAGCGGCCCCGTGGACTCGACGACATTCGAGGACAAGGTGGTCGGAATTCCGACCATTACCGAACGAGAGGTGCTCTACTACCGCACCGACCTCCTCGAGGCTGCCGGCCTCGAGGTCCCCGAGACCCTCGAGGAACTTGAAGCGGCTGCCCAGCAGATCAGTGAAGAGAACCCCGATGTTGCAGGATTTGTTGCCCGCACCGGCAAGTCACCGGCAGTCACCCAGTTCTCCAGCTTCCTCTACAGCTTCGGCGGCGACTTTATCGACGAAGAGGGCAACTCAGCCGTCGCGTCGCCTGAAGCGAAGGAAGCCTACGCGTATTACGGCCGCATGATCAACGAATACGGTCCGGAGAATGTCAGCACCGACATGAGCTGGCCCGAGGCGATGGCCATCTTCACGCAGGGCGGTGCAGCCTTCTACACCGAGGCTGACAGCCTGTATCAGAACGCCACCGACCCGGCCAACTCCCAGGTCGCCGAGAACGTGGGCTTCGCTCCATTGCCCGCCGGCCCCGCCGGTTCCAAGCCCTACAACGTTCCTTCGTGGGGTCTCGGTATCAACGAGGCGTCGAACAACCAGGACAACGCCTGGAAGTTCCTCGAATGGGCCACCAGCAAGGAAATGGTTCTTGAGATCCAGCAGGAAGGCGTCCCCGGTCCCCGCACCTCGGTTTGGGCCGACCCTGAAGGCACCTCGACCTACCCTGAGGACCTCGCCGCAGCAATCGAAGCCAGTGCCGAGAATGGCGTGGGCTACGACCGCCCGCTCGTGATCAATGTGGCTGAAGCCCGGGAAATCGTTGGTGACCCACTTGTCATCGGCATCACCGGCGGCGACGTCGATGCCGCCGCTGACGCGGCCAGCGAATCCTTCCAGTCGTTCCTGGACGACGAACGCGAATAGCGTTTGACGGCGGCTCCTTTAGCCGCCCCGCGATGCGGCGCCGCCCGGTGGACTAAGACTCCGCCGGGCGGCGCAACCACCGGCCCGTGACGACAACTGGGCTCAGTATCCCCTCGCACGCGCTCCACCCCACCAAGAATGCAACCACTGCACCTCCTGCAACAAGGACGTTGACCATGACTGTCGCCTCCCCACCGAGGACAAACCCGCCGAAGGATCGCAGGCCGGGGAACACCCGCTACAAGACCTACTCCGACTGGGCGAACAACCACCGAAAATGGTTGTTCGCCGCACCGGCAATGATCTTTGTTGGCATCCTGATCATCTTCCCGCTCGGCTGGACCATGTATCTGAGCCTCACCGATTCCTCCGGGTCGGTGCGTGCGGAATCCGACTTCATCGGATTCGCCAACTACGCCGAAGTGCTCACCGACACTGACCGCTTCTGGCCTGCCGTGGGGCGCACCTTCGCCTTCACCTCGGTGGCGCTCGCCGTCCAGATGATTCTCGGCATGTGCATCGCCCTCCTGCTGTGGCGACCCTTCAAGGGTGAGAAATGGGTCCGGGTAGCCATCCTCCTGCCCCTGGTAGCCACCCCCGTTGCCGTCGGCATGATGTGGCGGCTGATCTTCGACCCGAACATCGGCTTCGCCAACCAGGTCCTGGCCTTCGTGGGCATTCCGGCTCAGCCGTGGCTGTCCGGCCAGTCGACGGCATTGCCCACGGTGATCTTCATTGACATCTGGCAGTGGACCCCGATGGTGGTCATTATCCTGCTCGCGGGACTCACCTCGCTATCCGAGGAACCTGACGAAGCGGCCCGGATCGACGGCGCCAACGCCTGGCAGCGCTTCCGCTACGTCACCGTCCCGCTGCTGATGCCGACCATCATTGTTGCGGTCCTGCTGCGCAGCATCGACGCGCTGAAGACCTTCGACCTGCTGTACGCCACCAAGGGCCGCGGCGGCGGATCCTTCAACGAGGTGGAGACGCTGAATATCTACGCCTACGGGCTCAGCTTCGACTACAACGACTACGGGCTGTCCTCAACCGTCCTGATCATCTTCTTCCTCATCATCATCGCGGCAATGTGGGTCCTGACCCGGCGCCGGAAGGACGTGTAGCACATGAGCACAATCGCTCCCAACCTCACCCAGGGCAGTACCAAGCCCGCCGGCATTCCCGCCCGGCGGAAGAAGCCACTGCGCAGGCAGGGCTACAAGATCTTCCGCATCGTCGCTCTGACGCTCGTTGTCCTGGCCTTCATTGCCCCACTGGTCTGGATGTTCCTGGCGTCGCTGAAGACCAACGTGGACATCTACGACGCCGGCAAAACCCTGATCTTCAGCCCCACCACCGCCAACTACGAGACGGTGCTGGGCCGCAACAACTACTTTTCGTTCGTCTTCAACAGCTTCTGGGTGGCCTTCGCTTCGACCGCGCTGTCCCTGATCATCGGGGTCCCGGCCGCCTACTCGATGAGCCGGTTTGCTATGCGTCGCTCGGCAGTAGTGGTGCTGATGGCCCGCATCATCCCCGGAGTCAGCCTGCTGGTGCCCTGGTACTACGTTTTCTCCAACCTGTCGCTGGTGGGCGGGTACGGGGTGCTAATCCTCTCGCACATGTTCGTGGCCCTGCCTCTGATCGTTTACATCATGATGTCCTACTACGATTCGATGCCGCTGGAACTGGAAGAGGCGGCCCGAGTAGATGGACTCACCCATATCGGCGCGTTCCTGCGGATCACCCTGCCCCTCTCCGTCGGAGGTGTAGCCACCGCCGGAATCCTGGCGTTTATCTTCTCGTGGAACAACTTCATGTTCGCCCTGGTGCTTTCCGGCGCCGAGACGAAGACGCTGCCCGTGGCCATCTTCAACTTCGTGGCCTACGCCAGCATCGACTGGGGAGGGCTGATGGCAGCCTCGGTGGTGGTCACCATCCCGATCATGGTGATCGCCCTATTCACTCAGAAGTACATAGTTTCCGGCCTGACCGCCGGCGCGACCAAAGGCTAGGTCATGGCATACTCAACCTCCCCTCCGATCGTGGTTATGGGGGTGCAGGGCTCTGGCAAAAGCACCGTCGGGGCCCTGCTTGCGCAGCGTCTAGGTGTCAGGTTCATTGACGGCGACGATCTCCACCCTGATGACAACAAGGCGCTCATGTCGGCCGGCACGCCGCTGACCGACGATAACCGGCTGCCATGGCTGCACACCGTGGGCAACGTGCTTGCGCAGGGCCGCCAGGCCGGCGTCGTCGTCGCCTGCTCTGCCCTGAAGCTGGCCTATCGAGACCTGCTGAGGGGCCATGTGCCGGAGCTGGTGGTGGTCCACCCACACGGGACCATGGAGCTGGTGGCCGCGCGGATCTCGGCACGCGAGCACGAGTACATGCCGCCGTCGCTGCTCGCCTCCCAGTACGAGAGCCTGCAGACCCTGGGCGACGACGAACGTGGGCTGACCATCGACATTTCCCTCCCGCCGCAGGCAATGGTTGACAATGTTGTCGCGTACCTGACCGAAAGCAATATTCATGCGCATTAGCAGGATCGAAACCTTCCTCGTTCCCCCGCGATGGCTCTTTGTGAGGGTGGAGACAGACAGCGGGATCGTCGGGTGGGGTGAGCCGGTAATTGAGGGGCGGTCCGAGACGGTTCGCACCGCCGTCGAGCAACTTTCTGAACTGCTGATCGGCGCCGACCCACTGCGGATCGAGGACCACTGGCAGGTCATGACCAAAGGGTCTTTCTACCGCGGCGGCGCCATTCTTGCCAGCGCAGTGGCCGGCCTGGACCAGGCGCTCTGGGACATCGCCGGAAAGTCCCTCGGCGTGCCGGTGCACCAGTTGCTCGGCGGACACGTCCGCGACCGGATCCGGATGTACGGCTGGGTTGGCGGCGACGAGCCCGCCGAGGTGGCCGACTCCATTGCCGCCCAACTTGAGGTGGGGCTCACCGCAGTGAAGATGAACGCCAGCGGCCGGATGAGCCCGCTAGGCAGCGTCGCCGAAATCGATGCCGTCGTGGAGCGCGTCGCCGCAGCCAGGGAGGTCCTCGGCCCGCACCGCGATGTCGCCGTCGACTTTCACGGCCGATTCACTCTCGCCAACACCCGCCGGGTGGCGCCGCTGCTCGAACCGTTGCACCCGTTCTTTCTCGAGGAGCCGACGGTGCCGGAGAACTCGCACCTGATCGGCGGACTCGCCAGCTCCACCAGCATTCCCATCGCCACCGGGGAACGGCTGTACAACCGGCAGGAGTTCCTGCCGGTGCTCCAGGCCGGGATCTCCGTCGCGCAGCCGGACCTTTCACACGCCGGCGGGATCACCGAGGTCCGGAAGATTGCAACACTGGCGGAAATCTACGATGTCCAGCTAGCGCCCCACTGCCCGCTCGGACCGTTGGCGCTCGCCGCCTGCCTGCAGGTGGGCTTCGCCACCACCAACTTCCTGATCCAGGAACAGAGCATCGGCATCCACTACAACCAGGGGGCCGAGGTGCTCGACTACGTCCTCGACAAAACTCCACTCAGGTTCGTGGACGGTCATGTGGAGCGCCTCACTGGTCCAGGGCTGGGGATCGAGATCGACGAGGCCGCCGTCCGCCGGGTGGATAAAAGCGGCCACGCCTGGCGCTCACCCATGTGGCGGCACGCCGACGGTTCCTACGCCGAGTGGTAGAGCCGACCTTCCAGTACTACGAAAGGACAACCTGTGTCTGACTTCCTCGCCGGACTCACCGAAGACCGCCTGCTGGCCATCATTCGCGGTACCGACCGCGACGCCTCCATCCGTGCCGCCGTGGCCTTGGCTGACGAGGGGGTCAGCTTTCTCGAGGTGTCCCTTAACACCCCGGACGCCGTCGCTGTCATCGCCGCTATCCGCCAGGAGGTGGGGGAGCGGGCGACTGTCGGAGCCGGCACCGTGCTGACCGCTGACGACGTCGAGCGGGTTGCTGCTGCTGGGGGCCAGTTCATTGTCACGCCAGCGGTGTCAGCATCGGTGGCGGCCGCCGTGCGGCTTCACCTCCCCGTCATTGCCGGAGCGCTGACCCCCACTGAGGTGTACTCGGCGATGGATCAGGGCGCTACCGGCATCAAACTCTTTCCCGCTTCGCTCGGCGGACCCCGGTATCTCTCCGCGCTGCGCGACCCCTTCCCGAGCATCCCGGTTGTGCCAGTTGGTGGGGTGGACGAGGCAGCCGCAGCCGACTATCTGGCGCGCGGCGCAGTCGCTGTCGGAGTGGGTTCACCTCTTATCGGGGACTCGGCGTCCGGCGGGGACCTCGCCGCGTTACGGCAGCGTGCGCGGCGGTACCTGGATCTCGCGGCAGCCGTCGCCGAATGAGTGACGGGACCCCAACCGGTTCGAAGGTTGAGGTGGTGACCTTCGGTGAGACCATGGCCTCGCTCCGCGCGGCAGGATTGCTGAGGGCCGGGGGAGCGATGACCATGTCCCTCGGCGGGGCGGAGAGCAACGTGGCAATCGGACTCGCCCGACTCGGCCATCTGGCGAGCTGGGTCGGCCGGCTTGGCGACGACGAAGTAGGTGCCTTCGCGTTGCGGACCCTCCGCGCCGAGGCGGTGATAACCGACCTCGTCGTCACGGATCCCAGCCGACCCACCGGACTGATGCTGCTGGAGAAGCGAATTGCCGATGTGTCCCGGGCCGCCTACTACCGGGCAGGCTCTGCGGGCTCGGCCCTCTGTATCGACGACCTGAAGACGGCACTGGACTGCCAGCCACGGATTCTCCACCTCACGGGGATCACCCCCGCCTTGTCCAGCAGTGCCGCAGCGGCGACGCTGTGGGCAGCTGGCGAGGCGAACCGCCGGGGCATCCTGGTCAGCTTCGACGTGAACTATCGCGCCAAGCTGTGGACCGTATCTGCAGCTGCTGCCGTCCTGGGTCCGCTGGCAGATCTGGCCGATCTCGTCATCGCCTCCGAGGACGAACTCGCCCTCGTGGCGTCCAGCGACTCGGAAGCCGGCGCAGTGGCCAGTCTGCACCGGCGCGGCGTCACCGACGTCATCATCAAACGCGGCGCAGCGGGCGCCTCGGCCTTCACCGTGCGGGAGGCAGCGGTCCATCAAAGCGCCCTGCCGGTGCCGGTCGTCGACACGGTGGGTGCCGGTGACGCGTTCACCGCCGGATACCTGTCTGCCCTGCTCGACGGGGAGCCCACCGCTGGCCGACTGCTGCGAGGGGTTGCACTCGGGGCCTTCGCCGTCGCCGGCTCCGGGGACTGGGAGAACCTGCCCTACCGCAGCGAGCTTCCCCTTGCCGGGCAATCCGCGGGAAGCACCATCCGCTAACCAGTCGTTTCATCAATCACGAGTTCGTATCAAGGAGACTATGTGAAAATCAAGAGCGCAGAAGTGATCGTGTCCAGTCCGGACCGGAACTTCGTCACTCTCCAGATCACCACCGAGGATGGCCTGACCGGGCTTGGTGATGCCACCCTGAACGGGCGGGAGCTTGCCGCTGCTGCATACCTGGAGCACCACGTAGTACCCCTGCTGATCGGGCGGGACGCGCACCGGATCGAGGATACCTGGCAGTTTCTCTACCGGGGAGCGTACTGGCGCCGCGGACCAGTGACCATGGCGGCGATCGCAGCGGTCGATGTTGCGCTCTGGGATATCAAGGCGAAGGCAGCCGGGATGCCGCTCTACCAATTGCTGGGGGGCGCGTCCCGAAATGGCATCCGCGCCTACGGCCATGCAAGCGGGCGGGACATCCCCGAGATTCTCGACTCGGTCCGGGAGCACCTTGACCTGGGCTACAAGGCCATCCGGATCCAGACGGCGGTTCCCGGTATCGACGCTGTCTACGGGGTGGCTGCCCAGCCGAGTGCTGGCGGCACCCGATACGACTACGAGCCGGCGCAGCGCGCAGCGCTCCCCGCCGAGGAGGACTGGGACACCCGCGCCTACCTCCGACACATTCCGACAGTGTTTGAGGCGGTCCGCAGCGAGTTTGGACCGGAATTGCCGCTGCTGCACGACGGTCACCATCGGATGACGCCAATCGAGGCTGCGCGGCTGGGGAAATCCCTGGAACCGTACGACCTGTTCTGGCTCGAGGATTGCACGCCAGCGGAAAACCAGGATGCGCTACGGTTGGTCCGCCAGCACACCACCACGCCACTTGCGATTGGCGAGGTCTTCAACACGGTGTTCGATTACCAGACCCTGATCCGGGAACAGCTGATCGACTATGTCCGCTCCGCCGTTACCCACACTGGGGGAATCAGCGCAATGAAGAAAATCCTCGACTATGCATCCCAGTACCAGATCAAATCAGGTATCCACGGGCCCACCGACATCTCACCGGTAGGGATGGCCGCCGCTCTGCACCTGGACCTGGCTATCCACAACTTCGGTATCCAGGAGTACATGCGCCACGGGGATCTCACCAACGAGGTGTTCCAGCAGTCCTTCAGCTTCGAGGACGGCTACCTGCACCCAGGGGAGAAGCCAGGACTCGGCGTCGACCTGAATCTCGAGGCCGCCTCCGCGCATCCCTACAACCCTGCCTACCTACCGTTCAACCGGTTGAAGGACGGAACCATTCACGACTGGTAGGACTTGACGGCGGGGATCCTTTGCGATGCCACTTTCCTACCTGAGCCGCGCTGCCTAGTCCATTTCCGCGTAACGCTTCGCCTGCGACAGCGCCTCCCGCAGCTGGTCGACGTCGAACGTGGGACCGTAGGCGGGCGTATCCCGCTGGAAACGCCATCCCTCAGCCAGTGCGCCAGCGTCGACGGTGTCAAACCCGAACTGCGACATGAGGGAGGCAACCGTCTCCTTGGCCGCAGCGGAGTCCCCGGCGATGGGCAGCGCCCGCCGCCCCGGTGTCCCCTCGGGGGTGCCCTTCGAGGTCAGGTGCGCCGTGTAGATGTTGTTGAACGCCTTCACCACGTGTGAAGTGGGCAGGAGGTCCTGCAGCAATTCGGCGGTGGTGCTGGCCTCGTTGTCGAGGACCGGAATCTGCCCGTCACGTTCTGGATAGTAATTGTTCGTGTCGATGACAATCTTCCCCGTCAGCGGCTCGGCGGGCACCGACGCGATATTCTTCAGCGGGATGGTCACGACGACGACGTCGCCCGCCGCGGCTGCTTCGGCTGGCGTTCCCGCTCGGGCCGTGCCGTTGCCAGCCGATGACTCAAGTTCAGCGACCAGATCCTGCAGGGTCTCCGGTCCACGCGAGTTGCTCACCACCACGTGGTAACCGTGCCCCGCCGCCAGCCGTGCCAACTGAGAGCCGATGTGGCCGCTGCCAATGAAACCTATTGTCTTTAGCTGTTCACTCATGCCCGGTACAACAATCGGCAGCCCCCGGTATTCCTGTTGCCGCCGATGCGGGATCTTTGGATACTGGGTGTGCAAGCGGACACTGCACGGGAGGCGGAGATGAACGACAAGATGAATGACGCCGCCCGTCGGGTGCAGCGAGCCAGGGGCTACCGGGCCGCACAGAGTGTTGACCCCGACTGGTGGGTCAAGGAACTGATCGTTCGGGAGCGTTTGACGGGTCTAGCCCCGGAGCCGTTCCTCCTGCGGAAGGACGACGCTGAACTGGACGGTCGGCTAAAGGCTGAGCGGACTGAGGCTGCGGTCCGCGAAATCCTCGAGGAGTTCAACCGAAGGGTGATCAACGCACGTCGTCAGTTGCTGGGTGGACCGCCAGTGATTACCCGGACTCGCGACGTCGACGCCGAGGTTGCGCGGTGGCGGGCAAGCCGCTCGGGGTCCGCCGGTGCTGGGCGCTGAATAGCGGGACCTGACCGGTTACACCTGAGTCGGCGGGTGCCTAGGCTGGGTAGGCTTCCTGAAGCGCACGCATGCTCAACTGTCCGCAGCGCTCAAGGGGTTCGAGAAGATTTTGCACGCCGTCAAGGTCGTGGTTCTCGAGGCGGGTCTTCATCAGGGTGGCCAACGCGGCAAGTTGCTGGAGTCCGAGCATTTTGCAGGAGCTTTCGATGCTGAGGATGACGTCCATCAGCTGTGCTTCGTCGCGGTCAGCGACGGCATGAGTGAGCCGGTAATACCGCTGGTCCCACATGCCGATGGAGATCTGAATGAACGCATGACAGGCCACGGGGTTCTCGAGTTCGCGCCCCAAACTAACCAATGCCTCTGGCGAATGGAGGGGGAGCGCGTCGATGGCGTAGTCGATCATGGTGTCCTATTCTTCCCGGAGGTCTTCAGGGTAGAACCTCCAGTCCACGTTGTAACGAGTGGTCGCTACCCGAATTGGGCGGCTCGGTACGCGGTCGGACATCCTCACTACCCGGCGAGAGTTAAAACAGGATGATCATGGGGGTGCAGATGCGTTATATCGCTTAGTTCAACCACCAAGCATACTTACTATCTTTCGATGAGGCCAGCGAAGCCGGCGAGCACCCACGTTTCTTACAACTGTTTACCAAACATGCGTTTGGCCTTATGATCGGAGCAGCGTTTAGCAGTGGGCCACGAGAGCAGCGTGATTTTGTGGAGCGGTTCATGAAACATCAAGAGATGACAGAAGTGGCGGATCCTAGCCTGCTGACCCCTGCGGATTGGGAAGTCAACTATCCGATCCTGCCGTCCGATTTCGAAGCACCATTGTCGCGGCTTCCAGAGGACCTTTCCGACCTGCCAATGGTCGACCTGACAGCACTTTGCGATGCTGTGTTCAACGAGATGAACCATGACTTTCCCGAATTTGGGGCGCAGGAAGACTACCTCCTACTTCTAGAGGAGTTGCAGGAGAGAGAGAAGGGCTGTCCAGCTGACTGGGCGCGAGGTATCGAGGAGGGGGCTGAGCAGGATGAGCAAGCATCATGAAATGAGTGACGACCCGGGCGCGCGGCCAGATGGCGACACGGGGACGGATCGCTCAGTTGAACGGAAAAGGGTCGGCTGGCCGAGTCGGCGGACGTCGCGGAAACCCGCCCCCTCGAGTTCGACGAGCGACCTGCAGAGGCTTGCGGCACGGAGATGGGATTCCCTCACGAAACTCAGCCGCCGCACCCGGCCCAGCGGGCAGTAGCCCAAACTCCAGAGATCCGCTGGCAGTGAAAGCTGCGCTACTGCTTTGACGTGCCTACCTGGTGGCGGCGGTGAGCTGCTCCGACGATCTCTGGGCACCGAGCGCCGCCAGCTGAAGGGTGAGGGCGGACCCGGCGGCGAGCACTGCATCAACGACGGGTAGCCCGTAGCGGCGGCGTAGCTCGAGGGCCACGCCCATGCTGGTGAGACCGGTGCAGGCCTGCAGGATCACATCCGCGCCGTCGTCGACCAGCCGTTCCGCCGCACGGTAGGTTTCGTACACCCCGGACGGCGTGAGCAGATCCTGGGTGTGTCGGACGCCGTCGGGCGAGCGGACCGAATACTGGTGGCTGCCCAGAACTTGCGACACCGCGCGTGGTGGGGCTGAGCCCAGGGCCAGCACTCCCACCCGGGATCCCAGCGCCAGCGCGGCGGCCGCTCCAGCCGAACCGGCCCCGACTTCCGGCAGGTCCACAAGACCGCGGACCTCGTCCAGTCCTGGATCGGAGGAGCAGCTGATCATGATGCCGTCCACCTGGTGCGCCAGTTCCGCCGCGATGGCCAGAACCTTCGGCGCGGCAGCGTCGTGAGTCCGGCGATCGTGGACGCCTTCCGGCTGTTCCTGCACGGCGCGGGACAACACATCGACGCCGAAAGCCTCCCGAACCGCGTGCCCATGGAGATTCAGCAGTCGTGGATTGGAGGAGGTGAGAACCCTAATGAGGCCGATACGTGTCATTGATCCCTCGTTGAATGGCCGGTTAGTCAAACACCATGGCGACACCGCCGGATTAACGGGGCGTTTCCGGAGGGTAAGCATTGGAAGCGGGGAGAGCCCGAGTCAGCGGAGGAGCCGCTCCAGCTGACGTTTGGCCTGGTCCACTGTCCGTTGCGCATCGCGGGCGGCGCGCACCGCGCCGGACTGGACACGTTCGGCGTCGTCGATCTGCCCGTCCAGTGATCTCAGGTCGGTCGACAGATCGGTCAGGCGACGCTGTAACTCCTCAATCTCGGAGGAGAGACCCCGACGGCGGTCCTGTAGTTTGGTGATCCGCCGCCCCGCGTCCTCGGCGTCGTCGTCGGCATCTGCGAGCGTCCGTTCGGCGTCTTCCAGGTCGTTGCGGGCGCCCTCGACCTCTGCGCCGCCGTCGTCCCCGGACTTCTGAGAGCCGGATGTGGGGCTGCTGGTGGGTCGATCAAAGGGTCCGCCCACGGCGCCGGCAAGATCGACGGCATCCCAGCCGCTGGCGGTGAGGGCACGCAGCAACCGGCCGGTAGCGACCGCAGCAGCCGCGTCCGGGTCGGTCATCGCGGCGCGGAACGTCTGTTCCAGCTCGGCGGCAACCGAGGCGCTGACACCGTGACCCAACTCCTTGGCAAGATCCAGACTGTCCTGTCCCAGCGTGGCCAGCAGGCGCCGCCGCTGCTGGCCAAGCTCCTTCATTCGGGCCTGATCGAGGTGCTCCTGCGCGGCGCGCAACTCAACGCCCAGGGCCAAGGCTTCGTCGACGGCGGGGCGGCGGTGCAGGGTGAGCATGTTTATGAGCCAGCCCGCCATTGACGGTTTGGGCAGCTTCCTGACCTGGCCGGCCACTTCCTTGTCGGCGATGTCCTTGGCGCGGGCGTTACGTTCGGCGGTGAACGCCTCCAGGGGTAGTCCGTAGAGGTGCGAGGCGGTCTCGGCCAGCATGGCGCTGTCCGAGGGCGTGGCCTTACCCAAAGGGTCGGTCCGGCTGCCTGGGTGCCGGTGGCTCCGGGATGGTCATGGGAGTTCCTTCCGCTAAAAGTTCCGGCGATTCGGCAGGGGTGCGCTGGGTGTGAAGACACCCTACGCCGGTTGCAGGCACGGGCCAATGATCAAGCGTCGTCGTCCGCCTTTTTTGTTGTGTCGCCCCGATGGGTGAGGCGTCGGTCACAATTGGGGTTAGCATTCGTGTAAGGAAGTCAGTCTGGGGAGACGAGCTGCCCGCACTGCGGCAACAATCATCAACGGTCACAGGCGCGCCATGCTGGTGTGCGGTAGTTCTCAGGGGAATGATCTGAATGGCGCTGAAATGGGGATCTCGGTTCAAGGGGGAGGGCCTGCCTGATTCGCTGTTCGCGCAGGCACACGCTGCCATGTCGGAAGTATCCCTGATCACCGACGCGCACCAGCGAATCCTCCATGTCTCCGACTCGTTCACCGCCATTACCGGACATCGGCCGGAGGATGTGATGGGTCGGAACTGCAGCATGCTGCAGGGGCCCGGATCCGATCCCGAGACCAAGAGGGCCATGCGGGCTGCGGTGGCTGCAGGGGAGCCTTTCCGGGGCGAGATTCTCAACTACCGCAAGGACGGGTCGGCCTTCTGGAACGATCTCAGCATCACCCCGCTGCGCAACGTTGCGGGAAAGGTGACCCATTTCGTCAGCGTCCAGCGCGACATCAACACCCGAATGGCACTGCACGAACAGCTCCGGTTCCAGGCGTTGCACGATCCCGTGACCGGACTGCCCAACCGGGTGGCGCTCGCGGAGCGGCTGTCGGAAATCTTCACCGTCGGGGATCATTCCGAAGTCACGGCGGCGGTTGGCATGATCGACCTCGACGACTTTCGTGCGGTCAACAACGCCTTTGGCCATGAGGCCGGTGACCAGCTGCTCAAGGAATGGGGAGTGCGGATGCAGGCCAACCTGCGCGACGGCGACTTCCTCGGCCGGATGGGCGGTGACGAATTCGTCCTGGTGGTGCAGGATATTGACCGGGCTTCCGCGCCGGCTGTGCTCGCCAACATCCTCGACCTGCTCCACACTGCGTTGGAGCGGCCGTTCCTTGCCTCGGGCAGGAGTGTCAGGGTGGGTATGAGCATGGGGCTGGCGCTGTTTCCCCGGGATGGCTGTGACATGGCGTCCCTGCTGCGCAGCGCCGATGATGCGCTCTATCAATCGAAGAAGACGAAAACGAACCGTGCGCGGTGGTGGACGCTTGCAGCGATTGAGCCACTCGCCGAGGCTGGATCCAACCTGACGTACCTGCACGCCGGGGTCGCGGGTGCGGGGCCGCGTCCCGACGCCGATGTCATCGAGGCCTACCGGAAGGAACTGCGGTCGGGTGGCTTGGAAGCGCACATGCAGCCCGTCATCGACCTGCGGGATGGGTCTGTCCATTTGTTTGAGGCGCTGGCCCGGCTGCGGATGCCTGATGGGCGCCTGGTGGCTCCTGGCGAATTCCTCCCCTATTTGTCGGACGTTGAGCTTGATGACCTGTTTGCGCAGATGATTGATATGGCGGTGGGATGGGTTGCCGCCTGGGATAGGGACGGCCTCCACGCGAATATCTCGGTGAACCTTCCTCCCAGTACCCTGCTGAACCCCGAGTGCCTGGACCTGGTGCGCAGCTCGCTGCAGCGTCATGGGGTGTCCGCGGACAGGCTGGGTCTTGAACTGCTCGAATCCCAGACCCTCGAGTGGGAGGTGCAGCGGGATGCTCTGGACCAGCTGGTGGCGCTCGGCGTCGGGCTGGCCATGGATGACCTGGGGGCCGGCTACAGCAGCCTCAAACGGCTCTCCGCGCTCCCGTTCAGCGCGATCAAACTGGACCGCGAACTGCTGTCCGAAATCCGGAGGAAGCCGGTGGAAACACTGAGCATGATTGCCTCGCTCATCCAGATGGGCCGGGATTTCGGAATGAATGTGGCCATCGAAGGACTGGAGGATTTGGGGATAACTGAGGCCGCCGTCGTCCTCGGCTCGCCCCTGGGGCAGGGATACTACTTCTCCCGCCCCATCCCCGCCGCCGAGGCGGCGCAGTGGGCGGAAGGATTCACGCTGGACATTCATCCGGCGGCTCCGCGCACCTACCTCGGCGGGTTGGCCTACCACTGGCAGTTCGCGCGGTTGGGTGCACCACACCCCAGAGCGCTGGAAGAGTGCCCACTCACCTGGCTGCTCAACAACAGTCCCGCCAACGAGGACGTGATGCGCTGGCACGCCCAGCAGCACGACACGGATGCGAACCATCCTGCGGCGGGTCGGCTGCTGGTCGACTGGTTGGTGTATCAGATCCGCAGGAAGGTCGCCGACATCCCGGGAACCTTCACCCCGGTCTAACCATCTCGCCAAACTACAAAGCCTGCTTAGTATTAAGTGTAGGCTGGGAAGGTGGAGCAGGAACACTGCCCCATCCGAGCGTTTGGAGCGATCAATGACTGATGAGAATTCACCGAGCACCACCCCGCCTATCCCCGGGGCACCTTCGGTGGAGCCTCCCAGCCTGACGGAGCCGGTGGAACCTCGCGAGCCACTGCCGCCCAAACCAGATCAGGGCGCACCCGAGACGGTGTCGCCCACCGGCACCCCCACCGGAGCAGCAAAAACGGTCAACTCGCAGAGCGGGCGCTTCCTCACCACCGCCCAGGGCACGCGGGTCGCTGACACCGATCACTCACTTAAGGCGGGCCCCCGCGGTCCGGTGCTCCTGCAGGACCACCACCTGCGCGAAAAGATTACCCATTTCGACCACGAGCGCATCCCGGAGCGTGTCGTCCACGCCCGCGGCGCTGGTGCTCATGGAACCTTTGTGGCCAATGGTGCCGCAGCAGGCGTCACGAAGGCTGGCTTCCTCGCCAAAGACGTCGAGACGCCAGTCTTCGTGCGATTCTCCACAGTGTTGGGCTCGCGAGGCTCAGCTGACGCGGTGCGCGATACCCGCGGCTTCGCCACCAAGTTCTACACCGACGAGGGCACCTACGACCTCGTGGGAAACAACATCCCGGTGTTTTTCATCCAGGACTCCATCAAGTTCCCCGACGTGATCCACGCAGGCAAACCGCACCCGGACCGCGAGATCCCCCAGGCGCAGAGTGCCCACGACACGTTCTGGGATTTCGTCTCCCTGCATAGCGAAGCGCAGGCGCACACCATGTGGAACATGTCCGATCGAGGAATCCCGCGGTCGTACCGGACGATGGAAGGCTTCGGCGTCCACACCTTCCGGCTCCAGAACAAGGCGGGCGAGACCACGCTGGTGAAGATCCACTGGAAGCCCAAGCAGGGCGTGCATTCGCTGGTCTGGGAAGAAGCCCAGATCATCAACGGCATGGACCCCGACTTCCACCGCCGCGACCTCGCCGACTCGATTGAGGCCGGCGCCTTCCCGCAGTGGGACCTGGGCATCCAGACGTTCCCTGATACCGAAGACGAAATGTTCGAAGGCATCGACCTGCTGGACCCCACCAAGTTTGTCCCAGAAGAGTTGGCTCCCGTCCAGATCATCGGCACGATGACCCTGAACGCAAATCCGACCAACTACTTCGCTGAGACAGAGCAGATCGCCTTCCACCCGGGGCACCTGGTACCGGGCATCGACGTCACGAACGACCCCCTGCTGCAGGGCCGGCTGTTCTCCTACATCGATACCCAGATCAGTCGTCTCGGAGGGCCGAACTTCGCCCAGCTGCCGATCAACCGACCCCACGCACCGGTCAATGACATGCTCCGGGACGGAATGCACCAGACAGCGGTCCACGGCGGAGTGGCGCCCTACCGGCCCAACTCGCTCGACGGCGGATGCCCATTCCTCGCGGGCGAGGACATGAGCGCCTACATTGAGGTGCCTGAGGAACTGCCCGCGTCGCAGAAGGTGAGGGAAAGCCCCGCCACGTTCGAGGACCACTTCAGCCAGGTGCGGATGTTCTTCAAGTCCCTGACCCCGCTGGAGCAGGACCACGTCATCTCCTCCTACACCTTCGAACTGGGCAAGGTCTACGAAGAGACCCTGCGGGTTCGCCAGCTCCAGCATCTGGCCAACATCGACGAGCGTCTCGCTGCCGAGGTAGCCCTGGGTCTCGGTCTCACAGCTCCAGCACCAACCGTGCAGGTCGAGGATCACGAGCCAAGCCCCACCGTCTCGCAGATCGGCGGCACCTGGCCGGTCGACGGCCGGATCATCGGCATCATCGCCGACGCCAACAGCGACCTCACGGCCGTTGCCACCTTGACCAGCGGTATTCACGACGCCGGGATGGTTCCGCTGCTCATCGCTCCCACCGGCGGGAAGCTCGACGGCGGCATGGTGGTCCAGCGGACCTACCTCACCGCCCGCTCCACCGAGTTCGACGCACTGATCGTCGCCGGCGCTGCGACACCGGGCGACGACGCCGCCAACAGCCGGGACGCGAAGGCAGGATCCCCGGGGGGCACCATTGACCCACGGGTTGCCCTGCTTCTTTCCGAGGCGTTCAGGCACTCCAAGGCCATCGGTGGCGTAGGCGACGTGGCAGCAGTGCTGCAGGCCAGTGCCATCAGCATCGATGCGCCGGGCGTGGTGACCGGTGACGCCACACCTGTGCTCACCGCTCTAGGTGAACTGCTGGCCAAGCACCGCGTCTGGGACCGTTTTCCGGCACCCGCGCAGTAAATAGATCAACGACGACTGACCGCAGGAGAACGGTCCGGCGGTCAGTCGTCGTTTAACGCCCAACCGCGGCGGAGACGTGAAGTACAACTACTGTGGGTTCAGGCTGCCACCAGAACAGGAAGTGCTGAATGTTTGAGGCTTTTACGGAATTCGCGACGACGATTGACGGCGTCGAGATCGCAGGCCGGATCTCCCGTCCGACCGCCGATCCGAAGCCGGCTCTCCTGTTGCTGCATGGGCACCCGGAGTCCCACCTGATGTGGCACAAGATCGCCGACCGGCTCGCGGAAAAGTACACGGTGGTGATGCCGGACCTGCGGGGTTATGGCTCGTCGGGTCTGCCGGCCAGCGACCCGCAGCACCTCACCTACAGCAAGCGCACCATGGCCCGAGATCAGGCGCTGCTGATGCAACACTTCGGTGCTGAGCGCGGCTTCGAACAGTTCGCGGTCTGCGCCCACGACCGGGGCGCCCGCGTGGCCCACCGGCTGGTCGCCGATTACCCGGACCGGGTGACCGCCGCGATCCTTTTGGACATCGCCCCGACCCTTGACATGTATGAATCCACAGACCGGGCGTTCGCCGAGGCCTACTTCCACTGGTTCTTCCTGATCCAGCCGGAGCCGTTGCCCGAGTCGCTGATCGAAGCCAACCCGAGGGCCTACATCGAGAATCTGATGGGCAGCCGGTACGCCGGGCTCGCCCCGTTCCCGGCAGAGGTCCTGGACCGGTATGTTGGCGCCCTGTCCAGGCCCGGTGCGGTGCACGCCATGTGTGAGGACTACCGGGCGTCGTCGACCATCGACCTGGAGCACGACCGCCACGACCGGAACCACGGTCTCCTGATCGACACCCCGCTGCGGGTCCTGTGGGGCGAGCACGGAGTCGTCGGCAAGCAGTTCGACCCGCTGGCCCTCTGGCGGGCGGTGGCCCCCACTGCCACCGGCCGCGCGCTCGATGCCGGACACTACCTGCCCGAGGAGGCGCCCGAGGCCGTCCTGCAGGAGGTCCTCGCCTTTCTCTGAGCGGCATGCTCTGAGGGGAATGACGCGCGCCGAACGCTCCGGCGGCCCACCTGCCCCGCTAGGCGGGAAGCCGGTGGATTGCCGTTTGGATCGAGACAGCGGCTGCTCCCCGCGCCCACGCGCGGAAACCGGAGCGGTCCACGTGAATGTGTACCGGTTCGGCGTTGGGCCCCCGCTCAGCGTTGACAGCATTGGTGACGCGGTGGGCAACGAGGTCGTAAATTCCGATCCCCTCACCGGCCAGCACCACCGAGGACTGAAGGGTGAGGTTAGCCGCAAGGGCGATGAATCTGCCGAGGGCATCGCCCGCGGCGTTCACCACGGTCTGTGCTGAAGGCTCCCCGGCGGATGCCAACCGGAGGACTTCGTCGTAGCTGACGGGCCGCTGTAGTGCGGCCGAAACCTGCCCTGCGATCGCTCCGGATGTCAGCACGGCCTGTGCGCAGCCCCGATGGCCATCTGGGCAGACGGGTCCGCCCGCTGCGAGCGGGATGTGACCGCCGGTGCCCGCTCCGGCGTCGACGGTACGCACGGCCTGGCCGCCCACCACCAGGCCGTAGCCGACACCCGCTCCGATCGTGACGATGGCGAATCCCGGAAGGTCGCGGCCTATGCCGAACCAGCGCTCTGCCTCGGCGAGGGCGACGACGTCGTTTTCGACGGTGACTGGTGCGCCCACGCGTTCCGACAGCAGCTCCGCGAGGTGGACGCCGTGCCACTCCAGAAAGGGTGCGTGCTCCACGACCCCGTGCCGAACAAAGCCGCCCAGGCTGACGCCGACGCCGGTGAGGTCCTCGATCTCCAGATTGTTGATGCTGCGGGCTATGTCGTCGATGACGCCCCCCGGGCTGCGGTCCGTTAGCGGGTGATCAATCCATGCCATCGGTTCCGCCCGAATTCCGGTCGATACGGCGTAAAGGTGGGTTCCCGTGAGCTTCACCCCGACGAATCGGCCTTTATGGGGGGCGATGTCGAGTGGCCGCGATGGGCGTCCCACTGAACCGTCGGCGACGTCGTTGACCTCCACGAGTACCCCGCTATCCAGCAAGGGTTTCGCCAGACGGGTCAGGCTGGCGGCCGACAGGTCGAGCCGTGCCGTCAGCGCTGCCCGGGACAAGGGTCCGTGAATCAGCACCGCACGTGCGACTGCCACTTCTCCACTGCTCGCCATGATCGGTCTCCTCAGGTCTGTTGGTTCCACCCTGATCCTATTTCTTCCAGGCTAGAACTAATTTACCGCCACAGGGATAGCCGATCTTCGCCACGGAGCCACCAGTAGCGCTCGGCTCAACGAGTGCAGCGCGGCCGTCCGCTCGTGCTTCACCTGGGGTGTGCCGTGGGAAAATGCTGACCATGACCTCGTCCAACCTCACCAGTTCTACCCCTTCCAGTTCCACCCCCGCCGACCGCAGGCCCATCGTCGCAGTCCTGGTGGGGGACCGGCCCGTGATCGGACTGGAGCGCGTCGCAGCTCTCGCGGACATCCGCGAGACGGACGCGGCCGGCCTGCCGGCAGCCATCGACGGGGCCGACGTGCTCTACCTCTGGGATTTCTTCTCGGGCGCACTGGAACCGGCCTGGCAACACGCAGGTTCCCTGCAGTGGCTGCACGTGGCGGCGGCCGGCGTCGACAAGCTGCTGTTCCCGGGACTGGTCAACTCGCCGGTCACCGTGACCAATGCGCACGGCGTGTTTGATCGCCCCATGGCCGAGTACGTACTCGGCGCCATGCTCTTCGCCGCCAAAGGCTTCGGTCAGACCCGGGACTTTCAGCGCCAGTTGGTCTGGGGTCGGCGCACCACCCGGAACATCGCCGGCTCCCGGGTCCTCGTGGTGGGCACCGGCAGCATCGGGCGGTGCACCGCACGGCTCCTGACGGCGGCCGGAGCCAGGGTCGACGGCGCCGGCAGGAACGCCCGCACTAACGACCCCGACTTCGGTACAGTCCACGCCAGCTCCGACCTGGCGGCCCTGGCCGGCGGCTACGACTACCTGGTCATGGTGGCACCGCTGACCCCACAGACCAACGGAATGGTCAGCGCAGCTGTGCTTGACGCCATGGCTCCCACCTCGGTCCTGATCAACGTGGGGAGGGGAAAGCTGGTGGATGAGGCAGCATTGGTGCGAGTGCTCGACGACGGTGGCATCGCCGGGGCGGTGCTGGACACCTTCGCCGTCGAGCCACTACCGCCCTCCAGCCCGCTCTGGGGGATGGACCAGGTGCTCATCTCACCCCACATGGCCAGCGACGCCGACTCCTGGCTGGACGATCTGGCGCTTCAGTTCGAACGCAACTTCCTCACCTGGCATGCCGGGAAGGGGCTGCCCCATCCGGTGGACAAGATGCTCGGGTACGTGCCGACGTCGTCCGGGGACAGCCGTCAATAGGCGCCCGCCAAAATCAGGCCGGAATAGAAGCCAATCCTCCCGGCGTTGCCGCTAGTAGGATTCCCGCGCCCATACCCTTTCGAAGGACCTTCCGTGCCCCATAGCGCCCCGCCCGCCACTGAGACCCAGTCGGCCGAGCGTCCGGACGACATCGACAACGCCAAACGCAACCGGCTGGTGATCTCGCTGCTGCTGGTGTCGGCTTTTGTGGTGATCCTGAACGAGACGATCATGAGCGTTGCGCTGCAGACACTCACGGTTGACCTGGGCATCACCGTCAGTGCCGGGCAGTGGCTCACCACGGCCTTCATGCTCACCATGGCAGTGGTCATCCCGGTCACCGGGTTCCTGCTGCAACGGTTCCATACCCGTCCCGTATTCATGGCCGCCATGTCCCTGTTCAGCCTCGGCACCCTGGTCTCGGCGCTCGCGCCAGGGTTTGAGGTGCTCCTGGTCGGCAGGATCATCCAGGCCAGTGGCACCGCCATCATGATGCCGCTCCTGATGACCACCGTGATGACGCTCGTCCCCCCGGCCTCCCGCGGCCGCACCATGGGCAATATCGCCATCGTGATCTCCGTGGCGCCGGCCATCGGCCCCACCGTGTCCGGCCTGATCCTCAGTGTGCTGGACTGGCGCTGGCTGTTCTGGCTGGTCCTCCCCATCGCCGTCGGCGCACTGGTCCTCGGTGCCACCCGCATCCAGAACGTCACCACGCCGCGCCGCCTGCCCATTGACGTCCTTTCGGTCATCCTCTCGGCGCTTGCCTTCGGTGGGATCATCTACGGCCTCAGCCAGTTCGGCGAGGCTGCCGAAGGCGGGGGACCGGTACCGCCCTGGCTGCCACTCGTCGTCGGCGGTGTGGCGCTGGTGCTGTTCATCCTCCGGCAGCGCAGCCTGCAGTGCGCCGACCGTGCCCTGCTGGACCTGCGGACCTTCAAGTCCCGCACCTTCACCATCTCCATCCTGGTCATTTCGGTGTCCATGATGGCGCTTTTCGGAACCATCATCCTGCTGCCCCTCTACGTCCAGAACGTGCTCGGGCTCTCCCCAGTGGTAGCGGGTATGCTGCTGTTCCCGGGCGGCCTGACCATGGGACTGCTCGGCCCGATAGTGGGCCGCATCTATGACAGGCGCGGCCCCCGGGTCCTCGTGGTGCCGGGCGCGATCCTTGTCAGCCTGGTTTTCTGGGGTCTGACGATGCTCAGCGAAACCACCCCCTTCCTCATGGTGATGGTGGCTCACGTCTTCCTCAGCATCGGCCTCGCCCTGATGTTCACCCCGCTGCTGACCTCGGCCCTCGGGTCCGTCCGCCCGCAGCTCTACTCACACGGCAGTGCAATCGTGGGCACCGTTCAGCAGCTTGCGGGTGCCGCAGGCACCGCCCTGTTCATCTCGGTCCTGACCATCCAGGCCACCGCCCTGCTCGACGACGGCGCCTCCGAGGTGGCCGCCGAAGCCGGTGGCATCCAGGCCGCGTTCTTCTGCGGCGCGATCGTCTTCATGTTCGCCGTCGTAGCGGCCTTCTTCATCCGGAAGCCCGAAGACACGCCGGTCGACGCCGCAGAGGCTCCAGTCGACGGCGCCGGAGTACCAGCCGTTCACTAACCGGCCCGGCACGAGGGCTAGGGGTGCCTGACCCCGTCACCATTGATGACGGCCAGGTACCCCTCGCGGAACGTCGGATAGGTAAACCCGAACCCCGTGGCCAGCAGCGCCGCGTTGCTGAGGCGCTTCCCGGTTCCCCGCTTCGTTCCGCCGGTCCTGGCCGACGACGACGGTCCCACCGGCGGGGTCGGTAGACCCAACTGCGCGGCGAGGAACTCGACCACCTCACCCTGGTCAACGGGTTCATTGTCGACCCCGATGTACTCGGTCCCGGGGTTGCTGACCTGCGTGGTCAGGTGCACAATGGCCGCGGCCGCGTCATCGCGGTGGATCCGGTTGGTCCACTGGATCTCCTGCGGGACGACGGCGGTTCCCGCCGTCAGCTGGTCGATCAGCCGGGTACGCCCGGGCCCGTAGATCCCCGACAGCCGCAGGATAATGGCGTCCGGGCGGCGGGCTCGCAGGAGCTCCTCGGTGCTGGCCAGGATGGTCGCCGTTGGGGTGGCCGGAGCCACGGGGTGGGATTCGTCGATCCACTCGCCGTCGTCGCCCCCGTACACGGCGGTGGAGGACACCAGGAGTATGCGTGCGTCGATGCCGTCCCGGTCCAGGGCGTCGAGGAGATTGCCGGTGGCCTCCAGATAGGCGGCACGGTAGGCGTCCTCGGTGCGGCCGTCGGCTGCGGTAGCCATCACCACAATGTTCGTGTCCAGCGGGATGGTCGGCAACTCGCCGGTGAGATCCACGGCGACCCCGTCGAAGTGTGCCGGTAGCTTGTCCGCCGACCTCCGCCACCCGGTCACCCGGTGTCCGGCCGCCGCGAATCTCAGCCCGGCTTCGGTCCCCAGATCACCGCAACCGGCAATCAGTACTCCGCCCGGGATCGCCCTGTCCTCGCTCACGCCGTTACCCTTCTCGAACCGGCCGAAATGCCTTAAATGTCGAGCGTACAGTGGTGCGGGCCAGCTTGCTTCCCACCGATGGGGACCGTTCAGTGGGATAGTCCAGACATTCCCAGTGACTAAGCGCTGCCGGTGGGAAAGAAGGAACCCGCTGTGGGACTAGAGCGCCGGCGCGGGCTCCTAGCTGGCGGTCACCGACTTCAGCCCGGATTCGACCGCTGCCGCTGCTGCCCGCTTGTCCTTGCGGTGCCGGAGCTGGCCGATCAGCGTCACCACTGCCGACAGGACGGCCGAGAGTGCAATCCCGACCCAGAGGTCGATGTGCAGTGCGGCCGCTCCCACGAGGGCGCCGACCAGAATCAGTGCGATGGCGAGTGCCCGGCGTGCCCAGAAGGGACTCTTCCCTCCGGCGAGGCGTGAGTCCGAGGCCAGCCCGGTGATCGTGGAGGTCACGACGACGGTGGTGATCTCGGCGACCTTGAGGCGTTTTGCCGTGGCGGCCTGAACACCCATGGCCAGGGCGAGCGTGCTGGTGGTGATGCTGCCCAGCAGATGATCGTCGGTGACATCGATGAGGGCGGTGAAGAGAGCCAAACCGCCGATGAGCACGGTCACCGTGAGAAAGGTCAACGAGGTGCGTCCGCTCCACCCCTCGGGTGCCTTCCGCAACACCCGCCCGCCAATGACGGCGCCGACCATGAAGAAGAGCAACGCCAGGGCAGGTCTCAGTACCGGCAGGTCGCTGCCCCCGGCAATAGCCATGCCCAGCAGCACGACGTTTCCGGTCATGTTTCCGGTGAAGACCTGGTCCAGGCCCAGGAAACCGACGGCATCCACGACGCCGGTGGAAAAGGTAAGGGTCAGCATGAGCCACAGGTGGAGCCGGTCGGTGGGGACAGGCTGACGCTTCATGGGATCCTCCGTGCGGTGAGAGCTGGTGTGCAGAGTCTTGCTATACGAACCGTCACATTTCGAACGGCATGTATACAAAATACACCTTAAAGTTTATTGTTGTATGCAATCGGTCACATGAGACCTGCACCACATGCAGTCCCCGCCTCCTGAGCCAAGGATGAAAATGCCGCCCACACCACTGACGCCACCGGCCCCGCCGGAAACGCCCGACACACCGGAAACGCCTGACACGCGATCACGGTCGCCGTTCAAACTGGCCGGCGTGTTTGCCAGCGCCGCCGCCGTGGCCCTCGCGATGACCGCCTGCCAGCCACTACAGGCTCTTGAACCAGCACCCGAGCGCGAAGAGGTCACCACCGCGTCCCTCGACGGCAAGACCATTGTCGAGGGCGGGGACCTGGTGATGGCGCTCTCCGCCGAACCGGATCGCCTGGACCCGACGACGTCGTCGTCGCTCTACACGCGCTACGTCATGCAGACCATGTGCCAGAAGCTCTACGACATCGATGCGTCGGGCGAGCTGGTTCCCCAGCTCGCCACTGAACTCCCCGAGGTCTCCGAGGACGGACTCACCATCTCCATCCCGGTCCGTCAGGACGCCGTGTTCGCCGACGGCGCCGAGTTTAACGCCGAGGCGGTCCGTCAGACACTCGACCGGCACCTCAACCTCGAGGGATCCTCCCGTGCCAGCGAGCTCGGACCGATCACCAGCATCGAAACGACCGACGAGTACACGGTTGAGATCACCTACGAGACGCCCTTCGCGCCGCTGACCGCTGCACTGGCCGACCGGGCCGGGATGATGCTCTCACCCGAGGCCCTTGACGCGACGGGGGAGAACTTCGGTGACAACCCCGTCTGCGTGGGGCCGTTCAAATTCGTCGACCGGGTGCCGCAGACCTCGATTTCCGTCGAACGGGACCCCCTGTACTACGACGCCGAGAACGTCCACCTGGACACCATCACCTACCGGATCATCACCGACGCGAATATCCGCGCGGCAAACCTGCGATCCGGTGACGTCCATGTCGCCGACACCATCTCGCCGCAGGACATTGATGCTCTGACGCAGGAGAACGGCATCGGCATACTTCAGGTCGGGTCCCTCGGCTACCAGGGTCTGACCATCAACCTCGGCAACACCGAGGGAGTCGGCGAACCGGTCGGCACCATCGACACTCCGCTGGCGCAGGAGGCAGCGGTGCGGATGGCCCTGTCCATGTCGATTGACCGCGAAGCCCTGGTGAACACCGTGTTCAACAGCTGGTACCAGCCGGCCTGTTCGCCCATCTCCCCGGAAAGCCCCTTCACCTCAGAGCTCAGCGAAGACTGCCCGCCGTTCGACCCGGAAGGCGCCGTCGCCCTGCTGGAGGAGGCCGGCATCGAAACTCCCTACGACATCGAAATGCAGGTCTCCAACGCTCCCGACACGCTCCGGTTCGCGCAGGCCCTCCAGGCCGCCGTCTCCGAGGAGGGTGCGTTCAGCCTGAAGATCGTCCCGGTCGAGTACTCCACCCTGCTGGATGTGCAGTCACGCGGTGACTTCGAGATGCTGCAGCTCGGCTGGTCCGGCCGCGTCGACCCGCACGGCAACATGTTCAACTTCCTCTCCACCGGGGGAGGCAACAACTACTCCGGTTACAGCGTTGAGGAGGCAGACACCCTGCTCCGGCAGGCAGCGCAGGCCACTGACGACGACGAACGCGCCGAACTGTATGGCCAGGTGGTCGAGAAGATCCAGGTAGACAACCCACTGATCTACCTCTACCGGGTGCGCAGCCTGACCGCCTACACCACCAACATCGCCGGGGTGGAAACCTTCGCCGATGGCGTGGTGCACCTGTCCAACGTGGCCTTCATCGAGACCGAAGGGGCACAGCCATGATCCGCTACGTCGGCACCCGGCTCTGGCAGTCGGCGCTCACCCTGATCCTGGCATCACTGGTGGTGTTCATCGGCGTCCGCCAGCTACCCGGCGACCCGGCACTGGCCATGGCCGGGGAGGAAGCCACCCCCGAACGGGTGGAGGCCATCCGCGAGCAGCTGGGGTTGAACGAGTCGCTGACCAGCCAGTACTTGACGTTCCTCGGGAACATCTCCCGCGGTGACTTCGGCGAGTCCACCCGCACCGGGACCCCGGTTACCGAGCTCATCGCCACCACCCTGCCGGTCACGCTATGGCTGTCGGCCTACGCGATCGTCGTCGCGGTCGTCGTCGGCATCCTCTTTGGCGTCATCGCCGAACGGTTCCGCGGGCGGTGGCCGGAATGGCTGGCCAACGGGTTCGCGCTTATCGGATTGTCGGTCCCGAACTTCTGGCTGGGAATCCTCGCGATCCTCTACCTGGCGGTGACGCTCGGCTGGTTCCCGGCGTCGGGCTACGTTGACGTCGCCAGCGACCCGCTGCGCGGCCTCTATTACCTCACCCTCCCGGCGATCATCCTGGGCACCGGACTGGCCGCGGTGATCATGCGGCAGACCCGCGCGTCGATGATCGAAACGATGAACACCGACTATGTGCGCACCGCCCGGGCCAAGGGCCTGGGCCGGGGCAGGGTCCTGATGCGCTACGGCCTGCGGAACTCGCTGATCGTGGTTGTGACCATCGTTGGCCTGCAACTCGGTGGGCTGATCTCCGGTGCTGTGGTGACCGAACGGATCTTCGCGCTTCCCGGCTTCGGGAAGCTCACCCTCGACGCAGTGTTTACCCGTGACTACCCGGTCATCCAGGCCGTGGTCCTGATCATCACCGTTTCCTACATTGTGATCAACCTGGCCGTGGACATCCTGTACTCAGTCGTCAACCCGAAAATCCGAGTCGGAGGAGCCAACTGATGGCCGCCACAGAAATCGCCCCCACAGGCTCCGGCCCAGGCGCCGGACCGGGCAACGGTCCGGGCACCGGAGCGGAAACCGCGGGCCTCGGCTCGGCGCGTGGCCGGATCTGGCGCTCGCTGCGCCGGAACCCGCTCGGCATTGCCGGCGGCATCATGCTGGCGCTGGTGGTCCTCGCCGCCGTGCTGGCCCCGGTGATCGCTCCCTATGACCCCACCGAGGTCCACTTCGAGGCACCCTTCCAGGACCCCCTGACCGTCGGGTTCCTCCTGGGCACCGACGACCTGGGCCGGGACATCTTCTCCCGCATGCTCTTCGGCATGCAGGCGTCGCTCCAGGTGGGTGCGCTGTCGGTGCTGCTCGCCGTCGTCATCGGCACGCCTCTGGGGCTGCTGGCCGGCTACTGGAAAGGGTTCGACGCCGTCATCTCCCGCCTCACCGACGTCACCCTGGCGTTCCCGTTCCTGATCATCGCCGTCGGGCTGGCCGCGATCAGCGGTCCGAGCCTGTCCAACGCCGCGATCGCCCTGGGGATCGCGCAGATCCCCACCATGATCCGGGTGGTCCGCGGCGAGACGCTGCGGATCAAGGAAAGCGACTTTGTCTTGGGGGCGCGCACCATGGATGCCTCGGGGCTGCGGATCATGGCTCAGCACGTGCTGCCCAACGCGGCCTCGGCGATCATCGTCCAAGCCACTGTGATCATGCCGGTCGCGGTGATCGGCGAAGCACTGCTGTCCTTCCTCGGCCTCGGCATCCAGCCTCCAACACCTAGCCTGGGTATCATGCTCTCGGATGCACAGCAGTACATTTTCAGGTCTCCCACGGCTGCCATCTTCCCCGGCATCGCGATCGCCGTGATCTGCCTGGCGTTCAACCTGTTTGGGGATGCACTGCGCGACGCACTCGATCCCACCAGCACCTCCCGTTCCCGCAAGAAGAACCGAAAGTGACTCGATGACCTACACCACCCCAGCTACCTTCACCACGCGGCCCACCCTGGAGGGCACCTTCGGAATGACCGCGTCCACCCACTGGCTGGCCACCGCGTCGGCGCAGGCGGTCCTCGAGCGTGGCGGGAACGCTTTCGACGCCGCCGTCGCCAGTGCCTTTGTGCTGCACGTGGTCGAGCCGCACCTGAACGGCCCCGGCGGCGATATGACCGGCGTGTTTGCCACCGCCGAGAACCCGTCCGAACCCATCGTCCTGATGGGGCAGGGCCCAGCCCCCGCCGCCGCCACCCGCGAGCACTACCTCGCGGAGGGACTGGAACTGGTGCCCGGCTCCGGTGCGCTCGCCGCCGCGGTGCCCGCCGCCGTCGACGCCTGGCTGCTGCTGCTCCGCGATCACGGCACCTGGGAACTCGGCGACGTACTGGCCTTCGCCATCGGCTACGCCCGCAACGGGCACCCGATCGTGGGACGGGTGGGCTCCACCATCTCCTCGGTCGCCGAACTGTTCACCGAGCACTGGCCGACGTCGGCAGCGCTCTGGATGCCCGAGGGTCGGGCCCCCGCCGCCGGCGACATGGTCAAGAACGAGGCCTACGCCTCCGTCCTGGACCGGCTGGCCGCAGCCGGCGCACCCGGAGCCACGCGGGAGGAGCGCATCGACGCAGCCCGGCGCGAATGGAGCGAAGGTTTCGTCGCGCAGGCCGCCGTCGCCTTCTCCGCCCAGCCGCACCGTCACTCCTCCGGCACGGACCACGCAGGAGTGATGAGCCTCGAGGACTTCGCCGGCTGCCAGGCCGGCTACGAGCCAGCCACCACCTTCGAGTTCCGCGGCTACACCATCGCGAAGACCGGCGCCTGGGGGCAGGGGCCCGCCTTGCTGCAGACCCTCGCCATCCTCGCCGGGTACGACGACGAGCACCTCGACCCGTCCACCGCGCTCGGCGCCCACACCATCCTCGAGGCGCAGAAGCTGGCGATCGCGGACCGGGAGGCCTACTACGGCGACGCCGACATCCCCCTGGAGTACCTCTTGTCCGAGGAGTACGCCGCTGAGCGCCGCACGCTGATCACCGAGAAGGCATCTGCCGAGTTCCGGCCCGGGACCGTGCCCGGCCGCGAACCCTTCATCCCGCCGCTGCGCACCGAATACACGGCCCCAGCCCTCGCTGGCGTGGGCGCGATGGCGGGCGTCGGCGAACCGACCGTCTCGCGCAGCGGTGAGACCCGCGGGGACACCTGCCACATCGACGTCGTCGACCAGTGGGGCAACATGGTCTCCGCCACGCCGTCGGGCGGCTGGCTGCAGTCCTCACCGACCATCCCCGAGCTCGGGTTCTGCCTGGGGTCCCGGCTGCAGATGACCTGGCTGGAGGACGGGGCGCCGTCGACCCTGCGCCCGGGCAAGCGGCCTCGCACCACGCTGACACCGACCCTGATCCTGAAGGACAGCGTTCCCGTGGTGGCGTTGGGTTCGCCCGGAGGGGACCAGCAGGACCAGTGGCAGCTGCTCTACATTCTGCGGACCATCGTCGGCGGCTACTCGCCGCAGCAGGCGATCGACGCACCCTCGCTGCACACCACGTCAATCCCCGGGTCGTTCTACCCCCGGGCCTGGGAGCCCGGCGGGGCTGTGGTCGAGGACCGTCTCGGTGAGGATGTCATCACCGACCTGGAGGACCGCGGCCACGTCGTCACCCGCGCGGGAGACTGGGCCCTCGGCCGAATTTCCTCTGTGGTGAGCGACCCCGCAACCGGCGTCCTGAAGGCCGCCGCCAACCCGAGAGGAGCGCAGGGCTATGCAGCAGGGCGATGACCTGAACGGAGATAAGTTGACCGCAGTGGAGTCCGACAAGGTGTCCCGCGAGGTCCTGCTCAAGGTCGAGAACCTCGAGGTAACGTTCGGTTCCGCCCCCGTCCTCCACGACGTCAGTTTCGAGCTGCGGCGGGGGGAGCGGGTGGCGATCGTGGGCCAGTCCGGTTCCGGCAAGTCCACCACCATCGGCGCCATCCTGCAGCTGCTGCCCGGTGACGGGTACGTCTCCAACGGATCGATCCGCTTGGGGTCCTCCGGTGACGTGGTCGACCTGGCCGATGCGTCGGACGCCCAGATGCGCTCCATCCGCGGCTCGCGCCTCGGCCTGGTCCCGCAGGACCCGATGTCCAACCTCAATCCGTCGATGAAGGTGGGCCCGCAGATCGCCGACGCGCTGATCTCCAACCGGGAGCCGGGCAGCGAACGGCTCGACCGGGCACAGGTGAAGTCGCGTGCCGTGGCGCTGATGGCGGAGGCGGGAATTCCCGACGCCGAACGCAGGTACGGGCAGTACCCGCACGAGTTCTCCGGCGGCATGCGCCAGCGGGTGCTCATCGCGATCGCACTCGCCGGGGAGCCGGAACTGCTGATCGCTGACGAGCCGACGTCGGCCCTCGATGTGACAGTGCAGCGGCAGATCCTGAACCACCTGCAGAACCTGGTGGACGCCCGCGGCACGTCACTGCTGTTCATCACCCACGACCTGGGCCTGGCCGCAGACCGCACCGACCGCATCATCGTGATGTCCGAGGGGCGCATCGTCGAGGTGGGCACACCGCGCGAGATCCTCCTCAACCCGCAGGAGGACTACACCAAGGCCCTCGTGGCGGCGGCGCCGTCGGTCGCGGCGGTACTCGGCCGGGAACCGGCGGGCGGTGGCATGTCCTCCATCGCCGGTCCCGAACCGATCCTGGTCATCCGCGACCTGTTCAAGGAATTCAAGCTGCGCGGCCAGCGCGGCGGGACCGTCCAGGCGGTGAAGGATGTGTCCTTCAGCGTGCAGCGGGGGACGACCACCGCCGTCGTCGGCGAATCCGGGTCGGGCAAGACCACCGTGGCCCGGATCATCCTGGGCCTGGAAACCGCCACCTCGGGCAACGCACTGATCGACGGCCAGACGATCACCGCCAGCCGTGGGCAGCAGCGCAGGGCGCTGAGGCGCAAGGTGCAACCGGTGTTCCAGGACCCGTACGGCTCGCTCGACCCGACGTTCAGCATTGAACGGCTGATCGACGAACCCCTGCGGATCTTCAAGGTGGGGGACAAGGAGAGCCGCCGGAAGAAGGTAGCCGACCTGCTGGATCAGGTGGGCATGCCACACAGCATGGCGCAGCGCCGGCCGAACGAACTTTCCGGTGGGCAGCGCCAGCGCGTGGCCATCGCGCGGGCCCTGGCACTGGAGCCAGAAATGCTCATCCTCGACGAGGCGGTGTCTGCCCTGGACGTGCTGGTGCAGGACCAGATCCTGCGGCTGCTCGCCGATCTGCAGGACCGGCTGGGGCTGACCTACCTGTTCATCAGCCACGACCTCGCCGTCGTCCGGCAGATTGCCGATAATGTGGTGGTCATGAAGGCAGGCGAGGTGATGGAATCGGGAACCGTGGACCAGGTGTACAACCGGCCCGAGTCCGGGTACACCCGGGAACTGCTGGGAGCGATTCCCGGTGCTGCCTTTGCTGCCTGACCCCAGGCCGGCCGAGCCGGCACCCAAACAGCGGGTGCAGGACGAGATCCGGCACGACATTATTTTCGGTTCGCTCCAGCCGGGTACCCGGGTGACCGAGGCGGTGCTCGCCGCGAAGTACGGGGTGTCCCGCATCCCGGTGCGGGAGGCGCTGCGCGCGCTGGAGGCGGAGGGGTTCGTCGAGTCCAAGCCCTACGCCGGATCAACCGTCTCGGAGATCCCGGTGGACGACGCCGACGATCTCTTCTCCGTCCGCGAGGCGCTGGAGGCCGCCACGGCGCGGCGTGCGGCGCGACGCGCGGCCGCGCAGTTCAGTGCCGGTGCCCCGAGCGCTGAGTGGTGGAGGGTGCGCCGGCAGCTCGCTGACCTGCTCGACGACGGCGATCAGGCCGTCACCGCGGGCAACCTCGAACTGCTGCCGGAACTGAACATCAGGTTCCACCTCGGTATCGCGGAACTGAGCGGCAGCGCCTCCCTGACGGCGTTGCTGCGCCAGATTTCCGGCAAGATCGAATGGCTCTACGCCACCGACGTCGACAACCGGGGCAAACAGTCCTGGAGCGAGCACCGGCTGATCATGGCCGCGATCGACGCCGGCAACCCCGCCGAGGCCGAGCGGCTGATGGCTGGCCACGTCCACCAGTCGCGGGTGGGATACCTGGACCGCTTCGCCGCACCCTGACGGGTTCGCAGATTAGAGGAGGGGGCGGAGCGGGGCGAGAATGGCCTCGCTGACGCGGGCCACAATGTGGCGGCGCTCCCACTCCTTGCTGGTCAGGATCCGGCTGTTCCCGCTGTCCACGGCGAAGATCTTCTCCATGCTGTCGGCGAGGCCCTCGTCGAAAATTTCCAGGTTGATCTCGTAGTTCCCGGTCAGGCTCAACCGGTCAATGTTGGCGGTGCCCACGGTGGACCACTGGCCGTCCACGGTGGCAGTCTTCGCGTGGATCATGGCGTTCTGGTAGAGCAGCACCTGGATCCCGTTCTCCAGCAGCGACGAATAGAACCCCCGGGACAACCAGTCGGACAGCACGTGGTTGGATTCCTCCGGCAGGATTACCCGCACATCCACCCCGCGCTTGCTGGCACGCAACAGGGCATTGAGGATCTGCTGGTCCGGGATGAAGTAGGCGGTGGTGATGTAGATGTGGTCCCTGGCGCGGTTGATCGCGTCGAGGTAGACCCCGCGGATGGGGAACACCAGGTTCGCCGGGATGTTGTTGACCGCACGGAGGCGTGGCTCCCAGAACTCGGCACTGATGTCGTCCAATGGACGACGGGACCGTGAGGAGGTCAGGTTCCAGACGCTGACGAAGGCTTCCCTGAGTTCCCAGACCGACGGGCCCACGATCCGCAGGTGGGTGTCGCGCCACTTGGTGGCATAGAGGCTGCCGATGTTGTAGCCGCCCACAAACCCGGTGGTCTCGTCGACAACCAGCAGTTTGCGGTGGTCGAAGCCGGTGCCCCGGATGTTCGTGAAGATGATCGACGGTCGGAACACCGGAAACCTGAAGACCCGCACAGCGGGGTGGAACTTGTAGAACGACCGCCTGACCACGAGGTTTGCGAACCCGTCGTAGATGACATAGACCTTCACCCCGCGCGCGGCGGCGTCGTTGAGGGCATCCCGGAAGGCACGGCCGACGGCGTCGCCCTTCCAGATGTAGGTTTCCATCAGGATCTGGTGCTCGGCGGACCGGATCGCCTCGAGCATTGACTCGTAGAGGTCCTCGCCATAGGTGTAGACGGTGGTTGCCGAGCCTGCGACCCGCCCCTCGAAGATGCCCGGCTTGGGGAACCCCTCGCGCTTGGTCCTGATCTTCTTCTGGACCGTGTCAATAATCACCAGGGTTGCGGCGACCGCAGCCTGCAGGACACCGAGGGCCATCAGAGCCCTCCGAACGACAGTGCTTGCGAAACCGACAACGCGCTTGGGGTGGTGAAGAGGCATACTCACGAGCCTATCGCCACGCGGTGAAAACCTGCTCCACCTGCTGTGTCACAGAGTGGGCACTATCCGCCAGGACCCGGGCGACCGCACCACCGGAGGCGGTGTCGAATCGGGTCAGGCTCGTGCTCTGGAGGACCGGAGGCGTGAAGCCCAGGGCCGTTACGGCGCCCAGCACCCGGGTACCACCGAGCACTCCCACCGCCGACCGGTGGTCCCCGGTCAGATCCAGTTCCTCGACCAGAAGATCCCCGGCAGGTCCGGTGCAACGCACCGAGCTGCGCAGCTCCCCTGGCCGCTCCCCGGTGCGGCCGCGCACCAGGACCTCCTGCAGGACGAGCCGTGCGCCCGCCGCCAGCGACACCCGGGTTTCCCTGAGGACATTGGCGCCCTCAGCCACGACCAGCGGTGCCCCGGCCCACAGCAACGTGCCGCCGTCGGCGACGGTCGCCGAAAGCCGCCACCGGGCCTGCACACCCGCCGCGTTGTAGGCGACGAGGCCCGCCGGTTCCACCACCTCAAGGGTGACCCCGGCGCCCACCGACACCTCGATCAGCACCTCGTCGCCACCGAGGAGCATCATGGAGATCCCGATCAGGGCGACGCGCGCGTGGGTGGGGTCCACTCCCGCCCCGGGGCTGCCGGCCAGGGGATGCACTGGGCGTGGGGCGAGGAACTGGCCCTGGTCCAGCACCGAATAGCTGGCCCGCCCGCGGGCCAGCTCGACGCCGATCCGGGTGGGACGTACCGGCTCACCCGTCGATCCTTCACCCATCGACCCTTCTAAAGCCGACCCTTCGAAAGCCGTCACCCCTAGTGCCGGTGTGTGCCAGCAGACCCGGAGGATTCGTCGTGGGTGTGCACGTAGCCGCCGTCGTCGTCGGCGTGGAAATGCGGGGCCATTGGCCCCGGATCCTGCGGCGTGTGCGTTCCGGCCCGGTGCTGCACCACCATTGACCGGACCCAGTCGGCGAGCTCGGCGACGGTCGCGGGAACCTTGCGTGACAGGGCCAGGACAGGGCCCCCCTCGCGGGCGTCGGAGGCGTCGGCCAGCATCAGGTCGACGTCGACGTCCACGTACGGTGCCAGATCGATCTTGTTGATGACGAGCAGGTCCGCCCGCGCAATGCCGGGGCCACCCTTCCGGGCGACGTCGCCGCCGCCCGCCACATCGAGCACGAAGATCTGGGCGTCCACCAGGGCGGGCGAGAACGTGGCGGTGAGGTTGTCGCCCCCGCTTTCCACCATGACCAGGTCCAGGGGTGCGAAGTCGGACTCGAGGTCCTCCACGGCCAGAAGGTTGGTGGTGACGTCGTCGCGGATGGCCGTGTGCGGGCACGCCCCGGTCTCGACGGCGCGGATCCGCTCGCCGGGGAGTACCCCGGCGGATTTCAGGAAGCGCGCGTCCTCGTCGGTGTAGATGTCATTGGTGATGACCCCGATGGACAGCTCGCCGGACATGGCGCGGCAGATCGAGGCGATCAGCGAACTTTTCCCGGTGCCGACCGGGCCGGCAATGCCGAGCCGGAAGGAACGGGTGGAGGGGGTAGGGATTTCAGGCAACGAACAGTCTCCTTGTTCTGGTGGTGTGTTCCTGCGCCCACTGCTCCATCCACGGAGCGCTGAGCGCGGGCAGGTCGTCTTCGGTGTGGATGGTCAGGGCGGCACGCGCGACGTCGTCCATGGCGGTGCCGGCGTCGAGAATCCAGCGGGTGCCGGTCATCGGGTCGATGGGGAGCAGCTTCAGCGCCGCGGCGACCACGGATTGCGCGTCGTCGTAGCAGCAGAGCAGTGCCAGTTCCAGTTCCGGCACCCCGAGAGCCGCGCCGAGGACGCCTAACGCAACCGGCCGGGTGGGCTTGGGCACCTCACGGGCCAGCCGGGCGACGGCGGGATTCCCCGGGACGAGGGTCACGGCCAGACGCAGCATCCCGCGTCCGAGCTGGCGGGATGCTTCGCGCTGGGCCTCAGCAGGCGTCCTCGCGTCCAGCGCCGCCTCGATCGGGGCGAAGGCCAGCGTCCCGGGGGGTGACCCGCCGGTGTCCGTTGACTCGTCCTGCGCCTGCGCCAGCGCCAGCACCGCGCGCCGGTGGGCGAGGACCGCCGCCGCTGCCTCCACCCGCATCACCGTGGTGAGCCGGGACAGGAGATAACCGTAAACCTGCCCCGGTCCCAGCCCTCCCAGGACCGCTGGCTCCAGTCCCGCCGAATGGGCGTACGCGCCCGAGGGCAGGCGGGAATCCGCGAGCAGGAAGCCGGCAAGAGCCGACGCGCTGACGCCCATGCCTAAAGTCCCATTCCTCGAACCATGCCTAAAGTCCCATTCCTCGAACCATGCCTAATCCCATGCCGTGTCCCATGACTAGAACAGGGTGTAGCGCTGGGTCAGGGGCAGTTCGGACGCGGGAGCTGGTTCGATCTCCTGGCCGTCGATGCTCACCCTGAACGTTTCGGGGTCCACCTGGATATCCGGCAGCGCCGTGTTGTTCGGCAGCGACGCCTTGGTGACCCCGCGGGTATCAGCGATGGCCGTCAGGCGTCGGGTGAGGCCCAGCCGGTCGGCGAGCCCGTCCTCCAACGCGGCGGGCGTGACGAACGACGTCGACAGGTGCGGCGCCGAGGTCGCCGTCCCCGCCAAGGCCTCACGCATCCAGACGGGTTGAGGGGTGGGGAGCGAAGCGTTGGGGTCGCCCATCTGGCCGGCGACAATAGCCCCGCCCTTGATCACCAGCGACGGCCGGATCCCGAAGAACGCCGGATGCCACAGCACCAGATCCGCCAGCTTTCCGACGGCGATCGAGCCCACCTCGGCGTCGATCCCGTGGGCCACCGCAGGGCAGATGGTGTACTTGGCCACGTAGCGGCGGGCCCTTTCGTTGTCGGCGGGCGACGCCGAGTCGGTGGCGCCCAGATGATTTTTCATCACGTGGGCCACCTGCCAGGTGCGGGTGATGGTCTCGCCGATGCGGCCCATCGCCTGCGCATCGGAGGAGGTGATGGAGAGGGCGCCCAGGTCCTGCAGCACGTCCTCGGCCATCATGGTGGTGGCCCGGATGCGCGACTCGGCAAACGCCAGGTCTTCGGGGATGCGCGGGTTG
The DNA here is from genome assembly GCF_015752345.1 of Arthrobacter sp. CAN_A212. Classification (NCBI taxonomy): domain Bacteria; kingdom Bacillati; phylum Actinomycetota; class Actinomycetes; order Micrococcales; family Micrococcaceae; genus Arthrobacter; species Arthrobacter sp. CAN_A212. Next base: position 12,527 of record NZ_JADOUT010000013.1, on the reverse strand, counting down.
AGGTGGTGGCACACCATCAGCATGTCCAGGTGCTCCGCCACCGTGTTGACTGTGAACGGCAGCGTGGGGTTGGTTGACGCGGGGAGCACATTGGCTGCTGCGGCGACGGTGATGATGTCCGGGGCGTGGCCCCCGCCGGCCCCCTCGGCGTGGAACACGTGGATGCCCCGGCCCCCGACCGCCTCGAGGGTCTGCTGGACGTAGCCTGCCTCGTTGAGCGAGTCGGCGTGAAGCGCCACCTGCATACCCCACCGGTCTGCGGCCCGTAGTGCCGCGTCGATGGCGGCGGGGGTGGATCCCCAGTCCTCATGGACCTTGTATCCGGCGGCGCCGGCGAGGGCCTGCTCATCCAGGGCCGCGTCGCTGACCGTGTTGCCCTTGCCGTACAGGAGGAAGTTCAGGGGCAGCGAATCAAGGGCGCGGTGAATGGTGGCGAGGTTCCAGGCGCCGGGGGTCACGGTGGTGGCCTTCGTGCCCTCGGCGGGACCGGTTCCGCCGCCCCCGACGGTGGTGATTCCGGAGGCGACCGCCTCCCGGAGTGCGTCGGTGCCCATCAGGTGCACGTGGCTGTCGATGCCGCCGGCGGTGAGGATCTTGCCCTCCCCGGAGATCACCTCGGTCCCCGGCCCGATGAACAGGGCTGGGTCAACCCCGTCCATGATGTCCGGGTTGCCCGACTTCCCGATGCCGATAATCCTTCCGTGCCGGATCCCGACGTCGGCCCGGACGATGCCCCAGTGGTCCAGGATGACCGCGTTCGTGATGATCAGATCCGGGGCGCCCTCGGCGCTGGTCCGGGTGGACTGGGCCATGGATTCGCGGATGTTCTTGCCGCCGCCAAACACTGACTCGTCTCCGCCGAACGTGTAGTCCTGTTCGGGGGTGATCCACAGGTCTGTGTCGCCGAGTCTGATCTGGTCGCCGACGGTGGGTCCGTAGAGGTGGGAGTAGTCGTGCCTGCTGATGTCCATGGGTTAGCCGCCTTCCGGTGCGGGACGACGCTGGAGCCCGGGAACGGTGCCCGTGCCGGCGAGTTTGACCAGGAGGACCTCGCGGGACGCCCCGGGTTCAAAGCGGACGGCGGTACCGGCCGGGATGCCCAGCCGGAACCCGGTGGCGGCTGCGCGGTCAAAAGTGAGCGCCGCGTTGACGGCAGCGAAGTGGAAGTGGGATCCCACCTGGATGGGGCGGTCGCCGTCGTTCACCACCACCAGGGTGCGATGCTCCCTGCCGGCGTTGAGCTCAAGGGTTCCGGGAAGGGTGCGGATCTCGCCAGGAATCATCGGTTTCTCCTCGCGGCTCACGGAATGGGCTCAGTGATGGTGACGAGCTTGCGGCCATCGGGGAAGGTGGCTTCGATCTGCAGGTCGGGGATCATCTCGGGCACCCCTTCCATCACCTCGGCACGGGTGAGGACGCTGCGGCCCCGGCTCATCAGGTCGGCGACCTGGGCACCCTCCCGGGCCCGCTCCATCACCCAGCAGGAGAGCAGGGCAACCGTTTCGGGGTAGTTCAGCAGCACACCGCGGTCGAGGCGGTCGCGGGCCACCATGCCAGCGACGCTGAGCAGCAGCTTGTCCTGGTCTGAGGGTGTGAGGAACATGGTTGAGTTTTGCACCGTTGTGTTACAGGCATGTTGCGAAAGCCGAAGCCGGGCGCTCTTTTCCGATACCTCGTTGTGGCATTGCGGGTTAATTCGGGGAGGGACACACTGGCGATGGCCGCAATGGTGCGGCCCTGTCGAAAGGTAATCCGATGAAACGCTTCCTCCTTGTCGCGGCGGCAACCGCGGCGCTCGCCCTCATCCCGTCGACGGCGTCCTTCGCCGCGCCTGCTTCGGCGACCGGATGTCCCGCCAGTAACCAGGTCCTGGTCGTCGCCGACCTCCTCGCGGTGGGCTACCGAGTCCCCGGGGTGATCGACGCCGAGGGCAATGCAAACGGACTTGTCTGCGGCAAGCCACTGAACCCGGTCGTTCAAGAGATCCAATGTCCGGCGGACGAATGCCCGGTGCCCATCATCTATCTCTTCCGTGACGACAGTCTGACCCGATAGCCCGACTCTCCGAATGCCTCGGTTCAGAGGTGGCGCAGGTACCGGTCGGGTCCGTTCATGAAGCTTCGCCAGTTCACGGTCAGGTCCAGCTGATCCCAGTGCCTCTCGCGGAACCCCCAGGGCCCGATCTCCAGAATCGAGGCGCCGGGAAGCGCTGCGAGCAGCGGGGAGTGGGTGGAGAGCACCACCTGGGATTTCCCGTCCGCGAGCAGCTCCTTCAGGATACCGAGCAGCGCCAGACAGCCACCGAAGGACAGCGCAGATTCCGGCTCGTCCAGCACCCACAGACCGGGACCGCGGAAACGGTCGACGACGAGCTCAAGAAAGGACTCACCGTGAGACATCGAATGGAACTCGGAGTCGCTGCGTCCTGAGGTGCTGGGGTTCATCTCCAGGTAGGTGAAAAACCCGTGCATCGTCTCAGCCCGCAGAAAGTAGCCGCGTTTCGTGGCACCCGGATTGCGGACCAGCTGCAGGCTCTCCGACAGTTCCGACTCGGACGGCCGGGTGGAATGCCGGGCGCCGGTGGATCCGCCCTCCGGGGACAGGCCAAACGCCAGCGCAATTGCCTCCACCAGCGTCGATTTGCCGGAGCCGTTCTCGCCCACCAGCACGGTGGCGCCGCCGAGGTCCATCCCGTCTGTCAGCAACTGGCTCACCGGTGGCAGGCTCGCCGGCCAGGTGCCGGGATCGAGCGGGTGGGCCGGGTGGGCGGTGACCCTTCGGATCGGGAAACGATCGAGTTGCATCACAGCATCCTGTCAGCCGCCTCTGACAGTCACAATCTCCAGTACCGTCCAGCCGTATGCCATGATCAGCGAGGGAACGTTTCGCAGACGTCACGATCAGCACACGACGAAGGAGTCATCAGCATGACCGGTTGGAGAATCAGGGACTTTCACGCCGCTGACATGGACGCGATCCTGCACCTGTGGGAGGAGTCCCGCAGCGCCGGCGTCGAACCGGTGTATGCCCTTGCGGAGGTACTCGCGTCGTGTCAGAAGGACCACGCCGTCGTCGCCGTTCACGGTGAGAGGGTGGTTGGCACGGCGGTGGCCCGCGCCGCCCACGATCAGGGGTGGATTGTCTTCTTCGCCATCGATGAGGGGTGGCGGAACCATGGCATTGGCAGCGCTCTGCTCGCCGCTATCGAGGGCAGGATGGCTCCGCATGGCCTGACCAAGCTCTCCACCCTGGTGCCCGACGCTGAACACCGGGTGGATGCCCTCCTCCACTCGGGTTTTCAGGACCGGAAACATCTGAGGTACTTCGAACGGGATATCCCTGTTCAACGGCAGGAAATGGGTCTGCTGAGCGAACTCGGCGGACGGTTGATGCCGCGGAACCTGTGGAACAACGTCGGCGGGATGCAGCGGGAAAAGGAGTTGCTCGAACGCCGGCTGGTCCTTCCGCTGGCCAACCCCGATCTTGCCCAGCAGTACGGGGTGGTCCCGCCGCGCGCGGTGATGCTCTTCGGGCCGCCGGGTACCGGGAAGACCACCTTCGCCAAGGCCATCGCGTCACGGCTGGAATGGCCTTTCGTGGAGGTGTTTCCGTCACGGCTCGCCGTCGATTCAAAGGGACTTGCGGGTGCGTTGCGGGAGACCTTCCTTGAGATCGCTGAACTGGAACACGCTGTGGTCTTTATCGACGAGGTCGAGGAGATCGCCGCCCAACGGCAGGGCGAGCCGCCGTCCCCGTTGCAGGGCGTCACCAACGAACTGCTTAAGATCATTCCGGCGTTCAGAGAGCGGCCGGGTCGGCTGTTGGTGTGTGCCACGAACTTCATCCGCGCGCTCGACACGGCGTTCCTCCGTCACGGCCGCTTCGACTACGTCATTCCGATCGGTCTGCCCGACGACGCCGCCCGCTATGCCATCTGGCAGCGCTACATTCCGTCCGAGGTGGCAGCAGACGTCGCCATTGACCAGCTGGTCGACACCTCCGACGGCTTTTCCCCGGCGGACATTGAGTTCGCCGCCCGCAAAGCGTCACAGCGGGCGCTGGAACATGCGGTCTTTGGGGCGGCCGACGGCGGTACGCCCGCTGCGGGGCCGTGCAGTGAGGATTACCTGGCGGCCATCGCCGAAACGCGGACCACTGTGTCGGCGTCCGTGGCACAGGAATTCCGCGAGGACATTGAACGGATCGCCAGGCTGTAGCGGGTCGCGGGGCTACCGGGGTTTGCGTCCCAGATACACCGTGTTGGTCGAGTCGCGGCCCTGCAGCGGGTTGTCGAAGCTGACGACGACGGCGCGCACCTCGGTGAACACCTGGCGGAGAACGGCAAGGTACTCGTCGTCGGGCGGGTCGTTGGACCAGAGGGCGAAGATTCCGCCGGGGTGCAGGTGGCCAGCCAGCCGCTGCGTCCCGGCCGGATCGTAGAACGGCGCGTGGCTGGGATTCAGGACGTGCCGGGGGGAGTGGTCGACGTCGAGAATCACCGCGTGGAACTGTCGGCCCGGAGTCTCGGGATCGAAGCCCTCGGCGGAGGCGGCCATCGCGAAGAAGTCGCCGTGGACGTAGCGGCAGCGGGGATCGGCCGTGAGTGTCTTACCGGCCGGGATCAGCTCGCTCTGGTGCCATTCGATGACCTCGCCGAGCGCTTCGACGATCAGGAGGGACTGGGCTTTCGGGCTGTCCAGGACCGCCTGGGCCGTATAGCCGAGACCCAACCCGCCGACGACAACGTCGAGGCCGTCGTCCGGGAGCTCGGCGAGTGCCAGCTCCGTCAGTTCGATCTCGGCGACGGTGAAGAGGCTGGACATCAGGAAGTCGTCGTCGAGCTTCACCTCGTAGACCTCCTTGTCGAAGGTTCGATCCCAGCGCCGTCTGAGGCTGATCTCGCCCAGTCGGGTCTTTTTCCAGTCCAGTTCCTCAAACATTGCCATCTGCCCAGTCTGTCAGGTGATCAGCTGTTCCGGCGGCTGCGGTACAGCAGGTAGATGAAGTACGGCGCGCCGAGAATGGCTGTCAGCAGTCCGGCGGGGAGCTGGGACGGGGCAATCACCGTGCGCCCCAGCAGGTCCGCGAGGCAGACCAGCAGCGCGCCGAGCAGCATTGCCGTGGGCAGGGCGAGTCGGTGCCGGTGGCCGATCAGCGCCCGGGCCGCGTGCGGTGCCACCAGGCCGACAAAGCCGATCACGCCGATGCCGGCCACCGCGGATCCGGTGAGGACCACGACGCAGCTGATGAGGATGGCCCTTGCCTTCGGGACCGGGATGCCGAGCAGGCGGGGCGTGTCGTCATCGAGGGCGAGGAGGTCGTGGGTGCGGTGGGCGGCGGCGATGATCGGTGCCGTGAGGAGCAACGCGACGATCATCGGCACCAGATGTTGAAGGGACCTGCCGTAGGTGGAGCCGGAGAGCCAGGTCAGTGCCTTCGCCTCGTTCCAGGGGTCGGTCAGGACGATCAGGAGGGTGATTCCGGCGGTGGCCGCGGCGGATACCCCGAACCCGATAAGGATGAGCCGGTCCGTCTGCAGCCCCCCGCGGAGCGCGAGGCCAAAGACGATCGCGGCGGTCACCGCGGCGCCGAGGCCCGCTCCGGCGCTGATCAGCCAGAACCCTGCGATCGGGGCGAAGGTGATGATGGCGATGGCGCCCAATCCCGCGCCGCCACTGACGCCGAGAATTGCCGGTTCAGCGAGCGGGTTCCGGGTCACCGCCTGCACGGTGGTGCCAGCCAAAGCCAGGGAGGCACCCGCCAGCAACGCGGCACCGACCCGCGGCAGTCGGGTGTCCATCACGTTGGACACCACCGGTCCCGCCTGGCCGGCAGCCCAGTTGGCCAGGTCGCCGAGGAGAAGTTTGGTGTCGCCGAGCAGGATGCCGGCAAACGCGGTGCCGACGGTGAGGACGGCGATCACCGCGATGATCAGCACCACCCGGCCGCGTGAGCGTGGCGTGGCCATGCTGATCCGGCGCGGCTCTCGCACCGGGCCGGCGGTCCGCAGGCGCTGCGCCAGCAGCACCAGGAAGATCGCACCGAACATGGTGGTGATCACCCCGGTGGGCACTTCGACGGCTGCCTGCGCGCCGACCAGTGCGCGCAAGGAGACGTCGGCGCCGAGCACCAGGACGACGCCGGTCAGCGCCGACACCGGAATCATTGCGGCGTGTTTGTGCAGACCGGGGACCGCTGATGCCGCCAACCGGACCAGTGCCGGAGCGGCGAGACCGATGAAGCCGATCGGCCCAGCCATGGTGACCGCGGCCGCCGCCAGCAGGACCGTCAGGACAATGGCGATTACCTGGGTGCGCCGGACGTTGACGCCGAGCATGCGGGCCTGGTCGTCGCCGAGGGTGAGCAGGTCCAGGGACCGCGATGTCAGCAGGAGGACCAGGATGACCACCCCGGCCAGGGGGCCGAGGAGGAGGAACTTGTCGATACCGCTCTGGCCCAGGGAACCTGCCTGCCAGGCGTACAGCCCGCGGCGCCCTGGGCCTGACCGTGGTCGCGGCGGTTGCACTGGTACGTATGTCCAGACGCCGCGGGGGTGGTGATCTGTCGTTGGCCCTTCTATTCTATGGAGGTATCTCTGCTGGGTTCTTGTTCGCGGCCAGGGCGGGCGGTGGGCAGACCGCTGTGGTCGGACTACTCTTTGGCAGCCCTCTCAATCTGCAATGGTGGGAGGTGGCAGCCATCGGGGCACTGGCAGGAATTGTTTTGCTTGTCACCGCTGTGGTCTACCGCCAGCTAGTCGCAGTGGCTTTCGATGAAGCTTCTGCGCGAGTTGCTGGGATACCAACCCAGGCGTTGACCCTGGTCCTAACCCTCATGGTGGCCCTCATCGTGGTCGCTGGGATGACCACCATCGGGCTGCTGCTCATCTACGCAATGATGGTCGTTCCCATCGCGGCGGCCGCGCAAATAGCAACCAGCTACCGAGCCACCCTCGCCATCGGCTCAGGCGTCGGTGCCGTCAGCGCCGTTCTCGGCCTGACAGCCTCGTACTACGGCGATTTCGCACCCGGTGCTGCCATTGTGGTGATCGCGATCCTCTTCTACCTGGTAGCCGCATCAGTCGCCGTGACCAAAGACTGGCTGAACCGCCGCCACACCTGATTTTCCGGTAATGATCGCCAACGTCCCTAGAAGTAGTGACAACTCGGATGACTTAGGCTGATGCGGATTTGGCTAACCGGTTGCCGAACTGGCGGGACTTTCTGCATGCACTTCCATCGGGTGGACGCCTGCTGGCGTTTCGCGGCGGACCGACGTTAAGCTGTCTCACCCTCGCTGTTGTTTAGTGGGTTTGCCAAATCATCGCTGGCCGAAACGCCCAGGGTGAAGGTTTCCGCCGAAGGATCGCGCACTATTGCTCCGTCGATTTCGGCCAGGGAAACCCGAAACGGCTAGTCCCGGACCCGCACAGCGGTTTCACGGAGGTAGAGGTCCACCCGGGTGTAGGCGTCCCGGGTGAGGGCCTTCCACAGTTCAACAGCGAGGCGGGGATCCTCGGATTCGAGGGCGGAAATGGCGTCGGCGGTCAGGACCATGACCTTCACCCCGCCCTCGGCCTTCACGGTGGTCTCCTGCCGGTCGTCGCTGCCCAGCGCCAGTTCACCGAAGGTCATGCCGGCGCTGAGAGTGGTGAGCCGCACCCGTCCGCCGGTCGGTCCGGGCACCGACGTCGTAATCTTCCCGGAAAGGATGAAGAACACGCCGCCGAATCGTTGGCCCACGCGGCGGATCACGTGGCCGTCGTCGTACTCGCGCTCCTCCATCCGGTCGGCAAGCGCCGAGGCATCGGCGCCGGTCAGCGGGCTCAGCGCGGGGCAGTCAATGACCTTGACCACCGAGGGGAGGTACAGGTCATCGCCGTACGCGGCGATCAGCCGGTCTTCGCACCATTCGACGGCGGCGGTGCGGGTGTCAAACGTGGGCACGTCGCGGTCGACATCCTGGAAGGTCTCGGCGAGGGTCCCGTCGCTGTCAATCAGGACCAACTCCCTTCCGTCGGCGACCAGGTTCTCGCGTGCTTCGGCCAGCAGACGCAGGGAGACATCGGCCACCTCGTCCACGCGGCGAAGGTCCAGGATGATCAGTTCGACGGTCTGGTCGAGGGAGCTCAGTTCGCGGATCATCGACTCGGTACCGGCGAAGAGCAGGTCGCCGTTGAGTTCGATCACCCGGGCGCGGTGACCGTTGTCACGGAGAATGTCCATGGCCTCGTCGTTGCGGCGGATGCCCGACGGCGATGCGGAGATGTCGTAGGTGGACCGGATCGCCGACTTGCCAGTCCGGGCGGCCCTGACGAAGTGGAGTTCCATGTCCCGGGAAAGGCGCTGGCTGGTGGCCATGCCGCGTACGCTGCTGCCGTGCTCGTCGAGGGGCGGGGAGTACACGGCGAGTCCCACCTGGCCAGGCAGGACGGCGATGGTTCCGCCGGCGACCCCGCTCTTGGCGGGCATGCCGACGGTGCTGATCCAGGCGCCGGCGTCGTCGTACATGCCACAGGTGGTCATCACGGACAGCACGCGTTCAATGGGGCCGATCTCCAGCACCTGGCGTCCGGTGAGCGGGTTGCGGCCACTGTTGGCGAGGGTGGCCGCCATCACTGAGAGGTCAAGGCAATTCACCAGCACCGAGCACTGGCGAAAGTAGTCCTCGATCACCGGCTGCGGATCGTCCTCGATGATGTTGAATGAGCGCAGCAGATGGGCGAGCGCCCGGTTGCGGTGCCCGTGTTTAAGCTCGGACTCGTAGATTTCGGTGTTGACGCTCAGCTGGCGGCCGGCGAAGGCCGAGTAGGTGTTCAGGATGCGTTTGAAGCGTCCGTTGCCGCCTGATCCTTTGATCAGGGAGGTGGCGGTCAGGGCGCCGGCGTTGATCATCGCGTTGGAGGGGCGGCCGGTGCCTTCGGCGAGCGAGATCTCGTTGAATGAGTCGCCGGACGGTTCGACGTCCACCTTTTCGTCCACGGCATCCATCCCCAGGTCGGCGAGGGCCAGTCCGTAGGTGAAGGGCTTGGAGATGGACTGGATGCTGAACTCGTCCCGGGTGTCTCCCACTTCGTAGATGTAGCCGTCCACTGTGGTGAGGCAGATGCCGAAGTTATTCGGATCGACGTTCGCCATGGCGGGGATGGTGCTGTAGGGCTTGCCATCCTTGAGCTCGGCGATCTCCTGGTGGATGCGTTTGAGGTAGCTTTCGATCGGAGAGTCCATGAGAGCAACATTAGGCGATCCGGGCCCACCCGCCGCACGGGGGGACGCGGGCCCGGATCTGGATCCGTCGCTGCTGGGCTACCGTTTTTTGCGAGCGAGAATCAGGGCCAGAGCAATACCGGCCATCCAGACGTCCTTCGCAACGGGGATGCCCTCCTGGCTGGGACGGATGCCATCCGCTTCGGTCATCTCCGGAGTGCGGAAGTACATCAGCATGGTGCCGCCAGCAAAAGCACCCAGGGCGAGACCCGCCAGCCGGGCGGGGATGAAGGGAGCCAGCAGCGCTGCTCCGATACCGATCTCGGAGTAAGAAAGGTATTTGCCGAACTTTTCCGGTTCCGGAGTTCAGAATAAAGGCTCCGGCTGCTGCCCAGCCAGAAGGCGGGATATCGGCGCGTGCGATCATGTGGGTCAACTCACAGATGAAATCCGGATCCATGAGAGGATTCCTAGGGCCCGTTCCACGACGGCACGGGCTCCCCGCCCCAAACCTGAAGGAATTTTGATGCCCGGCGAGATGCCCCCTGAGAAGACGGGCCACGCGCCCGCCGAGAAACTCAACCACGCCGAACGGGTGGACGACGACGGCGGTAAGCCCGCCAAATGGAAGATCGTCGGTCCGGGCCTGGTGGTGGCCGCCACCGGTGTCGGCGCCGCGGACATGGTCGCCACCCTGGTGGCCGGGTCCCGGTACGGGTACGGCCTCCTGTGGGCGGTCATCCTCGGTGTCTTCCTGAAAATCATCCTCGTTGAAGGTGCCGGGCGGTTCACCCTGGCCACCGGCTACACGATCTTCGAGGGCTGGCGGTCCCTGGGCAGGTGGACCACCTGGTACTTCGGGCCGTACATCATGATCTGGGGCTTCGTCTACGGGGCGACGGCGATGTCGAGTGCTGCGCTGCCCCTCGCCGCCCTGTTCCCGGTCTTCCCGCTCTGGGCGTGGGCCATCGTGATGGGCCTGGCCGGCTTCGTGATGGTCTGGTTTGGCCGCTACGCCACCTTCGAGAAGATCACCGCCGTCCTGGTCGGCATCATGTTCGTCACCGTGGTGGGTCTCGCTATCATTGCGGCGCCGAACCTCCCGGAGATGGTGACCGGACTGGTGCCGATCATCCCCGAGGGTGGGCTGCTGTACACGCTGGCGCTCGCCGGCGGCGTGGGCGGGACTATCACGCTCGCGGCCTACGGCTACTGGCTCCGCGAAAAGGGCTGGTACACACCCAAGTGGATGAAGGTCATGCGCATCGACAACTCGATGGCGTACGTGATGACCGGTATCTTCGTCATCGCCATGCTCATCGTCGGTGCCGAAGTCGTCCGGTCCGCCGGGGTCAGTCTCAGTGCCGGTGACGAGGGGCTGCTCGATCTTTCCACCGTGCTCCGCGACGAGTACGGCGACGTCGTCGGGATCGGCTTCCTCGTGGGCTTCTGGGCTGCTTCCTTCTCCTCGATCATCGGCGTCTGGAACGGCGTCTCCCTGATGTTCGCCGACTTCTGGGGCAACCTGCGCGGCAAGGAGTCGGGCCACCCCGATACCCGGGTGGGCGGCAAGTACTTCAGGTTCTACGTGCTGTGGCTGACCTTCCCGCCGATGATTCTGTTTGCCCTGGGTCAGCCCATCGGATTGATCCTCGCCTACGGTGTCCTCGGATCACTGTTCATGCCGTTCCTGGCCGTCACCCTCCTGGGTCTGCTGAACGGCAAGCGAATCCCCAAGAAGTACGCGAACAAGATGTACAGCAACATCGCGCTGGCGGTTGTCGCGCTGCTGTTCATCGTGCTCGGACTCAACCAGCTGGTCGGCGCGGTCGCGCCACTCTTCGGCGGCTAACCTGCCCGCGCCGGACGAAAAACGGCCCCGAGGCTCAGACCCGCCGCCAGCAAGCGGCGAACGTGAGCCTCGGGGCCGTTTCTGGCTGACCAGGTGCGGAAACTAGGAGAACGCGGCGTTGGTGAACCCGCAGACGGTGATCTCCACGGCGACCTCCCGGGAGCGGGCATCCGGTTCCCCGGCCAGCCCGGCCCGGATTGCTGCGGCCACCGCGCGGACCAGCCGCGGTGCCGACACATCAGCCAGTGCGGCGATCCGCGCCCTGATCACCAGCCTGGGCCCGGAGACGTCAATGGCCACCAGCGTTTCGTCGGCGCGCAGGGTGCTGGCAATCCCCGCCAGGATTGCCGAACGCGCCGGGTACAGTCCCGCCACCCCGTCGACTCCGGCGATGATCTCCTCCACCCGGAGCTCCAGCCGATCCTTATTCATTGACCTCTCCTCTCGGATCCCGGGCAACACGCTCGTGGATGTCGGTCACCGACACATCGACGTCAGTCAGAACCAGCTCCGTCTGGGTTCTGACCGTCTCAGCGATCCGTGCCCGGAGGGACTCGACCATGGTGGGGAGTGGGTAGCCGAAGAAAGCCGTCACGTTCACTTCGATCCGGACCTCGGCGCCCGGCTCGGTGATGTTCCCGTGCAGGCGGCATTTGCCGATCGTGGCGCCGTCGACGTCGTCGCCCGTGGAGCGGATCAACGCGACGAGGCTACCCTCGGTCTCCGCGAAGGAGTCCTCCGGGTACTCGCTGGACAGCGGAATGCTCCGGCCGGAACGCATCTCCAACCGGAGGTTGCCAAGAATTGACTGCAGCCAGGGTTCGTCACCCGAGCCGGCCTGCTCGGTATCGGCCGCCGCGAGTTCGCCGGTCAGCCGACGCAGCGCACGGAGTCCAGCCAACCCGGCCTGGCATTCGGGGCAGCGCTCATAGTGCTGTTCGGCGGTCGACTGACCGGTCCGCAGGTATTCTTCGAGCTCGTCGAGGCTGTGGCCGCAACCGGGATCAGGGATGTCGTTGCTCATCGCCAGTCCTCCATTTCCTTCATCAGGGTGGTTCGTGCTCTCGATAGCCTGCCGCGAACGCTGTCGGTGCTGATTTCCAGCGTCTCGGCGATGTCCTCGTACGATTGCCCGCCCATCTCCTTGAGTACCCAACACTGGCGCCGGAATCTGTCAAGGCGTTTGAGACACAGCTAAGTGGTTAGGCGTGTGTGGGGACCTCGCTTTGTTGGGGCTGGTTGATCCACGCCGCCGTGGGGCCCGCCGGCGGCGCCGGCGGTTGACCGAACCGGTGCGGGGTCGCCGCGTAGGCGTCCTGGAGCACCGCGGCCCGGCGGCCCTGGATGGCCGCGTAGGTGCCGTCGAAGACCGTCGCGGGGGTATGCAGCCCGATCCCGGAATGGCGGTGTTCGAAATTATAGTAAAGGAAGAATTCGTTGGCCCAGGCGACCGCGTCCTGGCGGGAGCC
>NZ_JADOUT010000012.1:0-114540 GCF_015752345.1 Arthrobacter sp. CAN_A212 | reverse complement strand
ACAACCAGGACGCCAAACCATTCACCTGGACCAAATCAGCGGAGTACCTCCTAGGCAAGATGAAACGCAAACAAACCATTAACACGGAGCACTAGGGAGCCGCCGGGGGTGACGCTGGCGCACCCGTCGTCGATTCCGCCTCGGCGGACGACGTCGTCGGATCGGTGCAGACCAGGCCCGCGGCTGTCGCGTCGAGGTCCTCCTCTGGAATGAGCGCCTGGTAACCCGAACCGACCACGACGTCGACCGTCGCATCGACGCGTTCGTCCTCAACGAAAACGGTCCCCGGGATCTGGCGTTGCACCGTGAACGCGTTCGCGTAGCCATTGGGCCCCGCCACCACGATCGCCGTCATCCCTTCCCGGTTCACCATCCTGTTGCCGATCTCGCCAAGGACGAAGGCCCGCTCCCGCAGGCTCTCCCCGACCGTACCGGCCAACCCGGAAATGGTGGTGCTGTTGAACAGGTTGACGGTGACCGCCGAGGGCGACTGCACCTCGAACGGACCGGCGGGGCAGGTGTAGGTGGGTTCGGGGTCTGGTTCCAGCGCGGCGATCCGAATATCGCCGCGATTGATGCCGATCGCCACAAACACTGCCGCCGCCACCAACACAACGAGGAGCACGAGCACCACGCCGTGGCGGAGGCGCCGCATGTAGATGTGGGGGCGTTCGACGTCGCCAGTGTCGGCGAACACGTTGTCCAGGTCGTTCTCGGTGACGATCCGGTGGCCGTGCCACTCAATCGGGTTCTTCCTGGACTTTTTGGTCACATGCCGCTGCGGGGGCTGATCACTCATCGATCACCAGCACGCGGGCGTGCAGGATGGTTCGCTGATGCAGCGCTGTGCGCACCGCGCGGTGGAGACCGTCCTCCAGGTATAGCGTCTCGTTCCACTGGACCACGTGCGGAAACAAATCCCCGAAAAAGGTGGAATCCTCAGCCAACAGCGCCTCGAGGTCAAGGGTGGTCTTGGTGGTTACCAAGTCGTCCAGGCGCACCTGGCGGGGGGCGACTCCGGCCCAGTCCTTGGGGGTCACGTAACCATGGTCAGGGTAGGGACGTCCTGCGCTTACGGCTTTGAATATCACCAATACAGACTAGAGAAGATCACGGGGCAATGGAACACGGGCTGGATCCCAGGGGGTTTAGTAGCCAAAAGGTTACGCCCGGGCCCCGAATAGTAGATACCGGGCAAGTGCGAGAATAATTGCTCCCATGACTTCCCCCGAACTGACCGGTCTCCTGCTCGACGTCGACGGACCTGTCGCGAGTCCCATGTCGCGGACCGTGCGTCCCGCCATCATCGGCGACCTCCTGACCCTTGCCGCCGCCGGGTGGCCGGTCATCTTCAACACGGGCCGCTCCGACGCGTTTATTCGCAGCGAGGTCATGGCCCCGATGCTCGCGGCTGGCATCCCCGAGGGCGTGGTGTTCCACGCCATCTGTGAGAAGGGAGGCGTGTGGTTCAGCTTCGACCAGTCCGGGGCGGGAGAGCTGAACGTCGACGAGACGCTCGCCCTGCCACGGGAGTTCGGCGCGGGGATCCGTGACCTGGTGGCCGAAAAATACTCGGACCACATGTTCTTTGACGAGACCAAGTACGCAATGGTGTCAGTGGAACAGCACATCGAGGTGGAGAACACCGACTATCTGGCGGAACAGGCCGGGTTCGACGCCGACGCGCTGGCCCTGATGCGCTCCTTCGGGATGGGGGTATGCCGGCTGGCCCACCACGCCCCGGACAGCGACGACAACATCGACTTCCGGATCGACCCAACCATCATCTCCACCGACATCGAGTCCGTCCGGCTGGGGAAGGATCTCGGCGCTGAGCGGGCCCTGGGCCTGCTGGGTACCGCCATCCCGGCCCGCTGGCGGACCGTTGGGGATTCGCGCACCGACTACGCGATGGCCGACTACCTCCATGAGCACGGGTACGACGTCGCGCACGTGGATGTCCGCCCAGCCGACGGAGTCCCGGACAAGCCGTACCCGGTGCTCACCGAGGGTCAGTTGACCAACGACGACGCGGGCGCCGCTTTCCTCGCCGGCTGCGTGCAGTCCCTGCAGGCCGTCAGCGAGGAGCCAGCCGGTAGTTAGGCCGTCTTGGCCAGGGTCTCCTCGATTGCGGCGACCACCTCGGCCGATTCTGGCTCAACCGTGGGAGCGAAGCGCGCCACCACCGAGCCCTGAGCGTTCACCAGGAACTTCTCGAAGTTCCACTTCACCAGCCCGGGTAGCACACCGTTCTTGAACTTGGTCAGTTCCGAGTACAGGGGGTGCTGGTTCCTTCCCCGCACATCGGCCTTTTTCGTCAGCGGGAATGTGACGTCATAGGTGGTGGAGCAGAACGCCTGAATGTCCTCGTCGGTGCCGGGCTCCTGGCTCATGAACTGGTTGCAGGGCACCCCCACCACCACGAATCCCTGATCCCGGTACTTCTGGTACAGATTCTCCAGTCCGCCGTACTGCGGGGTGTAGCCGCACTTCGACGCAACGTTGACCACCATCACCGTCTTCCCCGAAAAGTCGCCGAACGACTTCTCGGCGCCGTCGTTCATGGTCAGAGGAATTGAGTGAAGATTCGTTGATGGCATGGTTACTCCCGGTAGGCGACTGCTTAGCATTCGTACGGTAGCAGCCGGTGGATTGGCCTACGCAATAATGAGGGGGTGCCCTCACTGAAGAACACCTGGCTCAACCGTTCCCTCGACAGCTGGCGGACGCAGCTCCGCAAGACGTTCACCGGCAACTCCGAGGTGCCTCCGTCCTGGGCTGAGAAACTGGACGAGGGCGACGACGTCGGGTACTTCCCGCCGTCGTCCGCGGCTTGGGCGGTGCACGGCTCGATGACCCCGCTGGTCGGCGGGATCCGCGCGCTGCTCCTGCAGGCCCTACACCCCGGGGCCATGGCGGGCGTCCATGACTTCTCCCGCTACCGCGAAGACCCGCTCGGCCGGTTGGCGGGAACCATCCAGTGGATCTTCACCGTCACCTACGGCTCTGCAGAGGCGGCCAAGGGTGGTTCAGCCTGGGTGCAGCGGCTACACCAGCGGGTCACCGGAACCTACATCGACAGCAAGGGTGCCACCCAGCCCTACTCCGCGGGCTCCCCCGACCTGCTGCGCTGGGTGCATTTGGCATTCACGGACGCGTTCCTCGCATCCCATCTGGCCTATGGTCCGCCGATCCCGGGCGGCGCCGACGGGTACGTGGCAGAGTGGGCTCAGGCCGGCCGCCTGATGGGGGTGACCGATCCCCCGACCTCGGCGGCCGAACTCGCCGCCCAGTTGGCAGCGTTCGACGACCGACTGGTCTGTGGCCCGCAGGTCACCGAAGCCCTGCGCTACATCAAACGCCCGCCACTGCCCGTGTCGCAGCGGTTCGGGTATCAGGTGCTGTTCGCTGGCGCGGTTTCCACGCTCGAGCCGCGGCACCGGGAGTTGCTGGGCCTCCGCGTCCCCTCGCTGGGTCCCATCCCGCTCCCGGTACGCACCGCGACCCGGCTGGTCATGTTCATAGTGCGCCTGGGACTCGGCCCCGAGGGCCCGAGCGAAGCGGCTGCCAAGCGCCGCCTGGACCGGCTGCGCGGCACCGAAGCCGAGGCGAATCCGCCCCGGCCCGAGGTGTGAGGCTGCGCTTTTTCACACTGAACAGTCGCAATGAGTGGGATTGTCTAGACATTCCCACCGATCGCCGCCCATCAATGGGCAACTCGACGGTTGACCAATAAAAAACACCCCCGGCCAAAGCCGGGGGTGTTTCTTTGTTGCAACTCACATGTGGCGGAGGATGGGGGATTTGAACCCCCGAGGGCGTTAACCCAACACGCGTTCCAGGCGTGCGCCATAGGCCGCTAGGCGAATCCTCCTAGTTTGGAGCAGATACCAGAATACCCACTAGGGAACGATCTAACGAATCGCGGTCCTGTGCGCCTCACAGAAACCCCATATGGGTTCACCGGGAGGAACTCAATTCACGGACGCTGAGCCCATGCCGATCGGTTCCTGGGCCGCCCTCTGACCCGCAATCTGGCCCGCATTCCCGCACTACGACCGACGATTCCAACGGTTCAAAACCGCCCCCGGGATTCCTGTAGACTATTTCCCGGCCCCTCATGTGGTGTCACCCTGTGAACTCCCCCAGGACCGGAAGGTAGCAAGGGTAAGCGGGCTCTGGCAGGTGCATGGGGGGTCTTCTCATTCCCTGACGCAGCAGGAGCACCGATGAACAGCCCCGGCGCTGGCCGCTTCGCCCCGAGCCCCTCCGGGGAGCTGCACGTGGGAAACCTTCGCACCGCCATGCTGGCCTGGCTGTTCGCGCGCAGCACCTCCCGGGAGTTCCTCGTGAGGATCGAAGACCTGGACCGTTCCCGCGCCGGAGCCGAGGCCGCCCAACTCGCTGAGCTTGCCGCCGTCGGGATCGATTGGGACCATGAACCCGTCCGCCAGAGCGACCGTCTCCCCCTCTATCAGCAGGCGATTGAGTCGCTCCAGGCGGCCGGCCTGTTGTACGAGTGCTACTGCACCCGCCGTGACATTGCCGAGGCCGCCACCGCACCCCACTCCCTCCCCGGCTCCTACCCCGGTACCTGCCGCAACCTGTCGAAGGCGGCCACTCCCGAGCAGGATGGCCAGCGCCACGACAGACCGCCGGCGCTCCGCCTGCGGTCCGAGGTCACCAGCTGGACCATCGAAGATCAGCTGCAGGGAAGCTACACCGGCCCGGTGGATGACCTGGTCATCGTTCGCAGCGACGGGGTGCCCGCGTACAACCTGGCGGTGGTCATCGACGACGCCGCGCAGGGCATCGACCAGGTGGTCCGCGGTGATGATCTGCTGAGCTCCACGCCGCGGCAGGCCTACCTGGCTGGCCTCCTGGGGTTGACCCCGCCCCGGTACGCCCACGTCCCTCTCGCCCTGAACAAGGACGGACGACGCCTGGCCAAACGCGACGGTGCTGTCACCCTTGAATCGCTCGCCGGGAAGGGCCTGGGCCCGGAGCGGGTGAGGGACCTGATCCTTCGCTCGGCGGGCCTCCCTGCGGGTACGCTGGCAGGAGCGCTTGAGGCGTTTGATCCCGCAGGGTTACCGCGGGAAGCCTGGGTGGTCGAGCCCGGCGAGCTGTCCTGATTCCGCCACTGCACTACGTCACCACCAACCGATAGGGTTCTTCTGTGAGCACAGCCCTTTACCGCCGATACCGTCCAGAAGCCTTCGCGGATGTCATCGGCCAGGAGCACGTTACCGCTCCCCTCATGGCTGCCATCGAGAAGGGCCGGGTCAATCACGCCTACTTGTTCTCCGGTCCCCGCGGTTGCGGAAAGACCACTTCTGCCCGCATTCTTGCCCGCTGCCTGAACTGCGCGCAGGGCCCCACCCCCGTCCCCTGCGGTGTCTGTGACAGCTGCGTTGAGTTGGCCCGCGGCGGATCCGGCAGCCTCGACGTCATCGAAATTGATGCCGCCAGCCACGGTGGCGTCGACGACGCGAGGGATCTCCGCGAGCGTGCCACGTTCGCGCCCGTCCGTGACCGCTACAAGATTTTCATCATCGATGAGGCCCACATGGTCACGTCGGCGGGCTTCAACGCGCTCCT
Source organism: Arthrobacter sp. CAN_A212 (assembly GCF_015752345.1). Lineage (NCBI taxonomy): Bacteria > Bacillati > Actinomycetota > Actinomycetes > Micrococcales > Micrococcaceae > Arthrobacter > Arthrobacter sp. CAN_A212. The sequence goes on along the minus strand of NZ_JADOUT010000012.1, from coordinate 108,939 downwards.
GAAAATCGTGGAGGAGCCGCCCGAGCACATCAAGTTCATCTTCGCCACCACTGAACCGGACAAGGTGATCGGCACCATCCGGTCCCGCACCCATCACTATCCGTTCCGGCTGGTACCACCCGAGCCACTGATGGGATACCTGGATCTGCTCTGCACGCAGGAAGGAATCCCGGTTGCCCCCGGGGTCCTGTCCCTGGTGATCCGCGCCGGCGGCGGATCGGTACGGGATTCCCTGTCGGTCCTCGACCAGCTGATGGCCGGCGCCGGTCCCGACGGCCTCGACTATGAACTGGCGGTGTCCCTCCTCGGGTACACCCACGCTTCGCTGCTCGACGACGTCGTCGACGCCTTCGCCGCGGGCGACGCCGGCACCGTTTTCAGCGCCGTCGACCGGGTCATCCAGACCGGACACGACCCCCGCCGGTTCGTCGAGGACCTGCTGGAACGATTCCGTGACCTGATCATCGTGAATGCCGTCCCAGACAGTGCCGCCGCGATCCTCCGCGGCACCCCCGATGACCAGCTGAACCGCATGCGGACCCAGGCCAATCAGATGGGCCGCGGTGAGCTGTCCCGCGCCGCCGACATCACCAACACGGCACTGACCGAAATGACCGGCGCCACCTCCCCGCGCCTTCACCTTGAACTGCTGTGCGCGCGGATCCTGCTGCCAGCCGCCGATGAAACCGAGCGGGGAACACTGGCCCGGGTGGACCGGATTGAACGTCGCCTGCAGTACGCCGGGTCCGACGCCGTGCCCGCAGCGGCACCCACCGCGCCGGCGCCCGCACGTGAGCCGGACCCCGGTGCAGCGGATCGTGTCTCCCCTGAACACGGCGCCCCTGATCAAGGTGTTCCTGAACGTGGCGCCCCTGAGCGGGGTGTTCCTGCGGTCACTGCCCCGGGCGCCGGCGCGGCCCCCCGGGAGCCAACCACCCCGCCCGCAGCGGACGCGGTTGACCCCGGCCCGACCCAGGACAACGCGCGTCCGGCTCAGGACGACGCCGCGTGGCCCGATGAGTCCTCCTTCGCTGGGTCCGCACCCGGTTCAACAGGATCAGCACCGGCTGCCCCAACCACGCCCGCACCGGCGGCGGGGACGTCAGCCCAGGCGGAGCCCGCCCCCACCGCCGCGGGTGCACCCCAGGTGGAGATGATAAGGCGTGCCTGGCCCGAAATCATGGACGAGCTGGCGAGAATCAAACGCACCACCTGGCTCAACGTCAACCCCGACGCCAAGCCACGCACCATGAACGGCAACCAGCTGGTGCTCGCCTTCGCCACCCAGGGAAACGCCATCGCCTTCCAGCGTGGGACCCACATGGACAATGTGAAGCAGGCCATCCACAAAATCCTTGCGCTCGACGTCACCATCGACGTGGTGCACGACGGAGCGGCGGCAGCGGGTGAGCCAAACCCAAAAGTACCCACTAGTCGGCAGGCGCCGACGGAGCCGCCCAGCAGCTCAACGCCCGAAACACGTCGCGTCGAGCCCGCCGTCGCGACCCCGCGACCGGCATCGGCGTCCCCGGATATGCGTTCGACCGAGCCACCCGGTGCCACCGCACCGCTCAACTCCCCCGACGAGCCCCAGTCGAACCCAGCTCCCGTCGCTGCGGTACCGGCTGCTGCGCCGACGCGTGCCGAGCCCAACCCAACACGGCAAGCCCCCTCTGCCGCCTTACCCGCCACCGTGACACCCTCTGCCGCTTCCCTCGCCACCGTGGCACCGGCAGCTCCCGAGCCTGCCACCGTGAGGCAGGCCCCGTCGGCTGCAACACCTGCCACCCCGGCAGCTGTCCCACCCGCATCCGCCCCGGAGGCCGTGCAGTCGACGAGTCGGCCCCCCGCTACGTCGTCGACGGCGGGGCACGCCCCCACAACCCGGTGGAACACGGGCCCAGCCACTGCGGGGAACCAGTCCCCCGCCCAAAAACCACGCGCAAGCACCGGACCAGACGCACGCGATGGATCGGGGGCGCCCGGCCGCGCCCGGACCACGCGGACCGCTCCCCCGCCGGACGACTCGTGGGCCTCGGTGGAACCTCCCTCCGATGAGTACGACCTGGGACCGGAAAGCACCGCCTGGCAGACCCCGGAGCCAACCGAAGCTGAAACCTGGGCACCCGAATCGGCTCAGCCTGCACCAGCCACGCCACCCGCCACCTCTCTGCAGGAGAGTGCACCCTCGCGCCGGGCGGATTCAGGGCAGCGCCCGGAAGTCACCCCGCCCGTGCAGCATCCAGCAGCCCCTTCACCGGAGGCAGCCGCGTCCGCGGCTAAACCGCTCAGCCGGTACCAGCGGCTCCTGGATGAAGCCGAGCGGAAACGGCAGGAGGAGGAAGCGGCGAATCCCCGGAAGGGCGCCTTAGACTTGACCTACGTTGAGGACGAGCCCAGCGCCGACGATGTCACCATCGAGGAGTCTGGGCTGGTGGGCCGTTCGGCAATCGAACGCATCCTCAATGGAAGGCTGATAGAGGAACGCGGCGTCGACAGCCCCTAGCTCTCCTCCCAGCAAACCAGCAACCAGAAGAAGGTTCAGTGTACGAAGGCGCAGTCCAGGAGCTCATCGACGAACTGGGCCGGCTTCCCGGGGTAGGGCCCAAGTCAGCGCAACGGCTGGCGTTCTACATCCTCGAAGGCGACAGCGAAGATATCAAACGCCTTGTCACAGCCATCGTCACGGTGAAAGAGCGCGTTAAATTCTGCAGTGTCTGCGGTAACGTCGCCGAGCAGGACACCTGTGGCATCTGCCGTGATCCGCGGCGGGACCCGACGGCAATCTGCGTCGTCGAAGAGTCAAAAGACGTGATCGCCGTCGAACGCACCCGCTCGTTCAGGGGGCGCTACCACGTGCTCGGCGGGGCCATCAACCCCATCGCCGGGATTGGGCCGGACCAGCTCCGCATCCGCGAACTGCTCAGCAGGCTCTCCGATGACAAAATCGAAGAAATCATCATCGCCACCGACCCGAACCTGGAGGGCGAGGCAACCGCGACCTACCTCGCCCGGATGCTCAAGACCATCGGGATCAAAGTGACCCGTCTGGCCTCGGGGCTACCGGTCGGCGGCGACCTTGAGTACGCCGACGAAGTGACGCTCGGTAGGGCCTTCGAAGGACGCAGGACCGTCTCCTGACCCCAGCTCCGGTGATCCGGTGATCCGGTGAGGAACCTGGACATTGGTGAGCAACCTTTCACTCACGGATGTCCAGGTTCACACCTCCGGTCCAGGTTGCTCACTGAAACGGGGCGACCCGAGGGTTGCGCCAGCGAACCACTCAGGCGATCCGGGTCCCCTGGGCGAGCCGCCTGGCGGGGGTGGCAAGTTTTCCGCGTCCCAGCCACAGCAGGCCACCGGCGAGCGCCGACTGCAGCACGAGGCCCAGGGGCCAGATGGGAAAACTGTCCTCCGCCAGCTCCCGGCCAAAACCCTGAGCTTCTTCGCAGGTCGTCTCGTAGTCTGGGCCGGCCTGCAACAGGCGGACCCCCTCACTAATGCTTTCCATTACGCCGGGCTGGACGTACACGTCTGGGTAACCGGGTTGGGCCACCTGCCCGAAGTCACCACCTCGGGAGTACGGCACCGAGTCGGCCACGATCACGAAGGGATTGGCGGCCAGCAGCCAGGTGGTCCGTTCAGTGTGATGCACGGTCTGCAGTTCTGTACGGGTGATGCATTCCATCTGGACCGACGCAGGGATCTCGGCCGAAAAGTCGGTGCCCGGCGGGTAATCCAGGTAGGAGTACGTCACTTCCACATTTTCCTCATCGACCAGAGCGTAGCTCAGACCAAACGTGATCAGGGTGCCGATGCCAAGCAGCGCCACCACCATGTAGGTGGTGACAATGGAGAACAGCGGCCGGTTGGCGAGGGCAGAGATGCCGATGCCGATCGCCGACACGATCCCTAACTCCACACTGAGCATCAGCAGCGAGATGAAGGCCTCCGCCGGGTTCACCCCGCCCAGCGCCAGCGCCCAGAAGATGAACGGTGAGCTGACCAGGAGGAAGGCCAGCGAAGCCACCCAGGAGGCAAGCCATTTGCCCCACAGGATCTGGCCCGGGGTGAGGAGGGTGATCTGCAGGATGGCGAGCGTCCCGGCAGCGCGGTCACCGTTGATGGCATTGGCCGAAAGCCCCGGTGCCACGAGCAGGCCGAAAAACAAGACAAACCCCACCACCATGTCAAAGAGGATGGCGCCCGAACCAACGGTGGCCGAGGTGGTGACCGAGGCCAACAGAAACACCAGGCCGATGACGAAGAACCAGATGACGAGCATGATGTACCAGGCCCGGGCCCGCAACCGTTGACGCATTTCGAGGCCGAACACTGCTTTCACCCCGCTCCAGTAGGAAAGGGTAAGGTCGGTCGACGCGCCGGTTGAGCCCGGCTGCTCAGTCATTGAGGTGCTCATTGTCTGTCCGTATCGAGGCTCATGTAGGTTTCTTCGAGGGCCCCGCCCGCCGGCGCGAAGGCGGTGACCGCGACGTCGGCCAGGATCAGGGTACGGAGCAGCCAGGCCGCCTGATCAGTACTGCTGACCATCACTTGATACTCGACACGGCGGGAGTCACCCCGCACCTCGAACGTGACTCCGTGACTGGCGAGCGCCTCCGCCAGCGGCTCCATTGGGTCAGCCTGAATGTAGTAGCGGCGAATCTGGGTGCCAGCCTCATCAAGTGTCTGGTTCTTGACCGATTCGCCCCGGTTGATGAACACCGCGCGGTCCGCAATCTCGTCCAGTTCGGAGAGCACATGGCTGGACACCACCACCGTCTTCCCCCGGTCTGCCAGGGAGCGCAAGGTCGCGCGGAGCTCCACCCGTGATCCCGGGTCCAGTCCTGACGCCGGCTCGTCCAGCAGCAGCACCGCCGGATCGTGGATCAACGCACGGGCGAGACTCAGCCGCTGCTGTTGCCCCCGGGAGAGCACCCGTGCGGGCTTGTCAGCGAACTCCTCCAGCCGGACCGCAGCCAGCAGCTCGGCGGCCCGCTCCCGGCGCCGAGCTACTGGCATTCCATAGAGAGACCCCATCGTGGTCAGAATCTCGGCGGCAGTCAGGGATTCCCAGACACCCAGGGTGTCGGGCATCCAGCCGACGGTGCGCCTCACTGCCGCAGCATCCTGCGCAGGGTCCACGCCCCCGACCCGCAGGGTTCCAGTATCGGGCGCCAACAGGGACGCCAAAATCAGCAGCAGTGTGGTCTTACCCGACCCGTTAGGCCCGATCAGAGCCGTCACCTCGCCGGCCGGCGCTGCAAAGTCAATGTGCCTGATCGCGGCGACGGTGCCGAAGCTCCGTGCGATCCCCGTGGCAACGATTCCCCCATACCCGTTGTTCATAGGGTGAACCCTATGCGACGTGCGTCACGTGTGGGGGACATCGACGGAACAATCGGACGCGCAATTGGCTGTCGCAAAACGCGCAGGGCTAAACTTGGACCGTCTACCGAGGCGCCAATGATGTCGCACGGCTAACCCCAACATCCGTCAGCGAGCGTGCGCATGAGCTTGATCGTCCAGAAGTTTGGTGGCTCCTCAGTTGGGGATGCCGCCGGAATCAAGCGTGTCGCGCAACGAGTTGTCCAGACCCAGCGCGCCGGCCACCAGGTGGTGGTGGTGGTATCGGCGATGGGCGACAGCACCGACGAGCTCCTCGACCTCGCCTCCCAGGTCTCCAACGACGCCGTCGCGAACCCCCGCGAAATGGACATGCTCCTGAGCGCCGGCGAACGCATCTCGATGGCGCTGCTCGCGATGGGAATCCACGGCCTGGGCGCATCCGCCCAGTCGTTCACCGGCAGCCAGGCTGGCATGATCACCGACGCGATCCACGGCCGTGCCCGCATCATCTCCGTTTCGCCCCACCGGATCAGGACCGCAATCGACCGCGGCGATGTCGCGATCGTGGCCGGCTTCCAGGGCATGAGCCGGGAGAGTAACGACATCACCACGCTGGGCCGGGGCGGTTCCGATACGACGGCGGTTGCCCTCGCCGCGGCGCTGGGCGCTGACGTGTGCGAGATCTACACCGACGTCGACGGCATCTACACCGCAGACCCGCGGGTTGTCCCGAGCGCAAAGAAGATCGAGGAGATCTCCAGCGAGGAGATGCTCGAAATGGCTGCTTCGGGCGCGAAAATTCTGCACCTGCGCAGCGTGGAATACGCGCGGCGGTTCGGGGTCCGGCTCCACGTGCGCTCATCGTTCAGTGACCACGTTGGCACCTGGGTGCTTCCCAGCCCTGACGACCAGATCAAGATTCAAGAGGGAGATCCCATGGAACAACCCATCATCTCGGGCGTGGCCCATGACCGATCGGAAGCCAAGGTCACGGTGGTGGGTGTCCCCGACATCCCGGGCAAGGCCGCCGAAATTTTCGGTATCGTCGCGGGCGCCCACTCCAACATCGACATGATCGTGCAGAACGTCTCCACGCACGGATCCGGCCGCACTGACATCTCCTTTACGCTGCCGATCGTCGAGGGCTCAGACGCCCTGGCCGCGCTGAAGGCCGCGCAGGAACGGGTGGGATACGAGAGCGTCGACTACGACGAAAAGATCGGGAAGCTCTCCCTGATCGGCGCGGGCATGCGATCCAACCCGGGCGTCTCCTACCGGTTCTTCAAGGCCCTCTCCGACGCCGGCGTGAACATCGACATGATCTCGACCTCGGAGATCCGCATCTCGGTGGTGACCGACGCGGACCTGCTGGACCGCGCAGTCCGCGCAGTGCATGCCGCGTTCGACCTCGACGGCGAGTCGGTGGCCACGGTCCACGCGGGGACCGGGCGCTAAACCTCGGTGTGTAGGGCCTTCTTGCCCGTGTAGTCCGTGTATCTCACCGGTGGCTCCGGCGAGCGGACCGGCGGGTGCTCCTTCCGCACGGCGTAGTGATGCCCCGCGGAATCCTCCTCCACCTCAAAACCAGCGAGGTCCGCTTCCGATGCCTGCTCAAACTCGTCGTGCCGGTGAACGACCGGGAGGGTAGGATCACTGCGCTCGGCGGGGCCCATGAACACCCTGGCCGGGTTCTTCAGCCACTTCCGGGGGGACCGCTTCTTGGAATTGCTCATTCGAACCGCCTTCTCTCTGTGCGATACGCCTGAAGCTAATTTTACTGCCGAACCGCAGAAAAGGCGCCGCCGCTTTCGGGGGTCTTTCCTTCTCCTTCCGGCCCGCATGCACCAGAATCGGGAGGACAATCAACGCCACCCACCCGAAGGATCATTCATGCGGAAGTCAACGACGAAAATCTGGCAGACCGTCCATGCCGCAAGACGCGAGCTGGTCGAAGACCTGTCGTCGGTGAGCGGCGACGAATGGCTGACCCCGTCGCTTTGCCCGGGCTGGGATATCCACGATGTCCTGGCCCACCTGGTCGATACAGCCCGCACCGGCCGTGCGTCGTTCGCCAGGGGCCTGCTGGCGGCCCGACTTGATTTTGATCGGCTGAATGAGATCGGTATCGCCAGGGCTAAACACTCCGACCCGCGGGATACCCTTGCCGCGCTCGGCCGCGACGCGTATCTCACCCGGACACCGCCTGCGAACCTGGCCACCCGGCTGGTCGAAGCCTTTGTGCACGGTGAGGACATCCGCCGGCCCCTCGGCATCCCGGCAAGGTATCCCCACGACGCGGTAGCCACCGCCCTCGACTACCAGCTGAAAACCCGTGTCTCCTATGGCGGAGGGCGGGAGCGCGCGCATAATCTCCGGCTGGTTGACCGGGACACCGGCGCCTCGTGGGGCCAGGGGGACACCGTCGAGGCCGACGGCATCGATCTGCTCCTCGCCGTCTCGGGGCGAACGGTGGAGGCCGCCCGCCTCACGGGCGGCGGCGCCCCGCGCCTGAGCGGTCATGCGGCAGCGGGCTAGTTCTTCGGCACGATATAGGTGCTGCCGTCGGGGCGCTTCACCGTTTCCCACTGCGACGCGTCAGCCTCCCGCTCCTTCAGCAACGCCTGATTCTCGCGTGTCATCGGGTGATCCAGCGAGCTGCTCTGCGCGGGACCGAAAACGGCCCGCGCGCGGCCGGTCGCCGTCATGAACCGCTGTACAAAACTTGGCTTAGCCATCTCGTTCCTTCCACGCGTCCTGATCGGCAAGATGGTGCCGTCCCTTCCCATTATCCTCCCGGTGGATCCCCCGGGTTTGCGCCCGGGATCCCGTGAACCCCCGGGGACCCCCGGGAGGCCGCGGTGAGACACTGGAAGGGTGATCAGCCCACCCAGCAGCGCGACGGCACCCCCCAGCGCTCCCACCCTGACGGTGCTCCAGCGTGAGGAATGGCTCGCCGCCGCGGCAGCACACCGGGACCGGGTGGAGCCGTTTGCCCGGCCTTACCTTCAGCGGCGCGCCGCTGGGAAGAAACACCCGGTGGAGGATTTCCTGTTCACCTATTACACCCAGAAACCTGGCCCGCTGGCGCGGTGGCACCCGGGCGCCGGCGTCGTCCTGATTGGGCCCGAGGCCGCCGAGCGGGCCAGCTGGAAGCACTATCGGCCGATTAGCGCCGCGGAGCGCGTAGCCCTCGACCTGCCGGACGACGTCGACGCCGTCACCGGAGACGTTGAGGGGTTCCGGCGCGACCGGGCCGAGGCACTGGACTTCGCTGCGATCATCGTCCGGCGTACCCAGGCCCGGCGAGCCCAGTTGGGTTGCTTCGGGCTGCACGAGTGGGCCATGGCCTACCGGTCGCAGGTAAACGGCATCCGGCATGAGTACCTTGAACTGCGGCTCGGTGCTGCCGGTACCGACCAACTGGTTCAGGACAGCAGGATCACGTGCACCCACTTTGATGCGTTCCGCTTCTACACCCCGCAGGCGACACCCCTGAACACCCTTCAGCCCACCCGGGAGGCACAGCGCGACCTGGAACAGCCTGGCTGCCTTCACGCCAATATGGATCTGTACAAGTGGGCGTACAAGCTCACTCCCCTGCTTCCCAGCGACCTGGTGATGGACTGTTTTGAACTGGCCTGGCGGATCCGTGCCATGGACATGCGTGCCTCGCCGTATGACCTGGGAGCCTGGGGGTATGCGCCGATCCGTATCGAAACGCCTGAGGGGCGTGCCGAATACGCGCGCCTTCAGCGCGGATTCTCCGAAGAGTCCCAGGTGCTCCGGCAACGATTGGGTACCGCTTTGGAAAGCGTGGAACTGCTCACAAACGAGCCAGCGTTGAGCTAGGTGAAGGAACGGTTCCAGTCCAGAGCAGCATCCGATAGCCACGGCAGAGTCGCCGTTGGCTGGTGAAGGAGTTTCAATGATCCGCGACCGTCTGGCACGTCGACAGCTCTCGACCAGCAGTTTTCTGGTGGGTTCCGGCCTTGCACTACTGGTGCTTGCCGGGTGTGGCGCCGAAAGTGGCGGCACGGCACCAAACACCACGCCAGGTTCCCCGACCACCGTCCCCCAGAGTGAGACGCCCGCGCCTTCCGGGCAGCCGACGCCCGAAACCCCGGACCCAGCGATTGGCAACGCCGCCGCCGAGTCCCAACTCTCGGTTGTGCTCACCGCCGGGGAAGGCGTCGAACCGGTCACCTACGAACTCGCCTGCGAGGCCGGCGAGCCGGTCGGGGAATCTGCGCTCCCGGATCCGGCGGCGGCCTGCGACGTGCTGGCGTCGAACGGAGACCTGATCATGGCCGAGCCTGATCCCGGGATGATGTGCACCCAGCTGTACGGCGGACCGGAGACCGCCGTCGTGACCGGTACCCTCAACGAAACCCAGGTAAACGCCACCTTCTCCCGGGACAATGGGTGCGCCATCGACCGGTGGGACATGTTCGAGCCGCTGCTCGGCTCCCCCGGGGGCGTCCAGTAGCTCCGCCGTGGAATCGCCGGCAAATGACGGGTGATGGGCGATCGCCGCTAGACTGGTAGGGCAAGCTCGCGGAGCGCTGGATTCACCATACTTTTCAGCGTGAGACGGCACCTCCGGAGCCACTGCATTTAACGCACCTTGAGCCCAGGAGTTACCGGATGCCCCGGATAGTTGTCGACGTCATGCCCAAACCCGAGATCCTTGACCCGCAGGGCAAGGCCATTGCCGGTGCACTGCCCCGGCTGGGCTTTACCGGTTTCTCCGGAGTCCGGCAGGGCAAGCGGTTCGAACTTACCGTTGACGGCGAGGTGACCGAGGAACTGCTGGAGCAGGCACGGACCGCCGCCAGCACCCTGCTGTCGAACCCGGTCATCGAGGACGTCACCCGTGTGGAGGTCCTTGCCGACGACACCGCCGAGGGCGAGCAGTGACCCTGAAAACCGACGCACCGTTCGGCGCTCCAGCCCTGGACTCCGTCCGGGTCGGCATTGTCACCTTCCCCGGCTCGCTCGATGACCGCGACGCGGCACGCGCAGTACGCCTCGCCGGCGGCACCGCAGTCCCGCTCTGGCACGGGGACCACGACCTGCAGGGTGTGGACGCCGTCGTCGTCCCCGGTGGTTTCTCCTACGGCGACTACCTGCGTGCTGGCGCCATTTCCCGGTTCGCACCGCTGATGGAACAGATCACCGCTGCCGCGTCCGGCGGCGAGCGCGCGCTGCCCGTCCTGGGTATCTGCAACGGGTTCCAGGTCCTCACCGAGGCCCACCTGTTGCCCGGTTCAATGATCAAGAACAACCACCTGCACTTCCTGTGCCGTGACCAGCGTCTCCGGGTTGAGAACGCCGACACGGCATGGACCGCTTCCTACGCGGCCGGTGACGAGATTGTGGTCCCCCTGAAGAACCAGGATGGACAGTTCGTCGCCGACGAGCGCACCCTCGACGAGCTGGAGGGTGAGGGCCGGGTGGTGTTCCGCTACGTCGGCGCCAACCCCAACGGTTCACGCCGCGACATCGCCGGGATCTCCAACGCCGCCGGCAACGTGGTGGGCCTAATGCCGCACCCCGAGCACGCGGTCGAGGCGGGTTTTGGCCCGGATTCCTCTGCTGCAGGGCTGGTTGGTGTCCGCGGTGGCACCGACGGACTCGGAATATTCACCTCTGTACTGAAGAAGCTGGTTAAGTAAGTGACGATCAATAGCTCCTCCGCGCCCGCCGAGGCCCGTAAGTTCAACATTGACACCGTGGCCCACGCCGCCGAGACTCCCGACGTCGAACTGCCCTGGGCCGCCCTCGGCCTGAAGGAAAACGAGTTCGACCGGGTTGTCGAGATCCTTGGACGCCGCCCCACCGCCGCCGAGTTGGCGATGTACTCGGTGATGTGGAGCGAGCACTGCTCCTACAAGTCCTCAAAGGTGCACCTGGCGCAGTTCGGCGACAAGGTCACCGACGCCATGAAGGAGCATCTTCTGGTGGGCATTGGCGAGAACGCCGGCGTCGTCGACATCGGTGACGGCTGGGCCGTGACGTTCAAGGTGGAATCCCACAACCACCCCTCCTTCGTGGAGCCTTACCAGGGCGCTGCGACCGGCGTCGGCGGCATTGTCCGCGACATTATTTCCATGGGCGCCCGCCCGGTGGCGATCATGGATCCGCTGCGGTTCGGCGCCATCGACCACCCGGATACCCCGCGCCTGGTGCACGGGATCGTCTCGGGTATCGGCGGGTACGGCAACTCCCTCGGGCTGCCGAACATCGGCGGCGAGGTGGTTTTCGACTCCGTCTACCAGGGCAACCCGCTGGTCAACGCATTGGCTGTCGGGGTTCTGCGCCACGAGGACATCCGCCTGGCCAACGCCTCCGGCGTCGGTAACAAGGTGGTGCTCTTCGGAGCCCGCACCGGCGGCGACGGTATCGGCGGCGCATCGGTGCTCGCCTCCGAATCTTTTGACGCCGACAAGCCGTCCAAGCGCCCCGCCGTCCAAGTGGGCGACCCGTTTGCCGAGAAGGTCCTCATCGAGTGCTGCCTCGAGCTGTTCAAGGCCTCGGTGGTGGAGGGTATCCAGGACCTGGGTGCCGCTGGCATCTCCTGTGCCACGTCCGAACTGGCGTCCAACGGCGACGGCGGCATGCACGTCGAGCTGACCGACGTGCTGCTCCGCGATCCGTCGCTGACCCCCGGCGAGATCCTGATGTCCGAGTCGCAGGAACGCATGATGGCCGTCGTCACCCCGGCCAACGCCGCCGCGTTTGAAGCCATCATGGACAAGTGGAACGTCGAATACTCCTGGCTCGGCGAGGTCACCGACACCGGCAGGCTCATCATCGAGTGGGACGGCGAGAAGATTGTCGACGTCGACCCGCGGACCGTCGCCCACGACGGGCCCGTCTACCACCGGCCGTTCCACCGCCCCGAGTGGCTCGACGCGCTGCAGGAGAACACCTTCGACGGCGACCGGCCGGCGGACGGCGACGCCCTCCGCGCCGCGGTGTTGGAGCTGATGGCCGCGCCGAACATGTGCTCCAAGGACTGGATCACCAACCAGTACGACAGGTTTGTGCAGGGCAACACGGCCCTGGCCATGCCCGACGACGCCGGCGTGGTTCGGGTGGATGAGGAAACCGGTCTCGGCGTCGCCATCTCCACGGACGCGAATGGCCGCTACTCCTACCTCAACCCCTACGAGGGTGCCCGGCTGGCCCTCGCCGAGGCCTACCGGAACGTTGCCACCACCGGCGCCAAGCCGCTGGCCGTCACCGACTGCCTGAACTTCGGCTCCCCCGAGGACCCCGAGGTGATGTGGCAGTTCGCTGAGACCGTGCGCGGCCTCGCCGACGCCTGCCAGGAACTCGGCGTCCCGGTCACCGGCGGCAACGTGTCCCTGTACAACCAGACCGGTGGCGTTCCCATCCACCCGACCCCGGTGGTCGGCGTGCTCGGCGTGTTTGACGACGTCGCCCGCCGCACCCCCTCAGGATGGCGCGACGACGGGCAGGCCATCTACCTGCTCGGCACCACCCGGGACGAGCTGGACGGCTCGGAATGGGCCAACCTCCGCGGGCACCTCGGCGGGCAGCCCCCGGCCGCAGACCTGACCGCTGAAAAAACCCTCGCCGCCATCCTGATCAATTCCTCCCGGGACGGGATGATCGACGCCGCCCACGACCTCTCCGAGGGAGGCCTCGCGGCTGCACTCTCCGAGTCGGCGCTCCGCTTCGGCGTGGGCGCGCGGATCGGGATCGACGAACTCTGCGAGCGCGACGGCATCGACCCGTTCACCGCCCTGTTCTCCGAGAGCCAGGGTCGCGCCGTCGTCAGCGTCGCCCGCTCTGAAGAGGTTCGGTTCAACGACATGTGCACGGCGCGCAACTACCCGCACCTGCGGATCGGTGTGGTCGATGTGGAAAATGGCGCCCTGGACGTGCAGGGCCACTTCACCCTGCCGTTGGAGGAACTGCGGAAAGCTCACGAGGCGACCCTGCCGGAGCACTTCGCGTAGCCGAATCCAGCTCTGGCTCCCCGTAGCGTGAGGGGTGCCAGGGTTGGCGGCTACGGTCACCGCCCGTCCGGGAGGACGCGGGACTGGACCGGTTCCTGCGTGTGCCGGCTGGCCCCGGCATCAAGTGAGGCGCGGACCGTCCAGGTGTCGCCGTCGCGGCCCGCCTGGAAGGTGCCGCCAAGGAGCTGGAGCCGCTCGGCCAGGCACACCATCCCAAACCCTCCGGATGGTACACCGGAGCCATCAATACCAACCTCGGCCACAGGGCCGCTTGTCACCTCGACTAAAATATTGGCGCCTACTGAAACCGCGAAGGTAACAGCCTTCGGTCCGGAATCTGAAGTGTGTTTGATTACGTTGGTGGCACATTCCCTGATCACCGGCACCAAAGCGATCTGCACTGCCCGCAGAAGACTGTCCGGCTCACCAGTGATGACCAGCTCGACGTCGTAACCCAGACCCGCCAGCCGCTCGGAAGCAGCTTCAAGTTCACGGTGCAGCGACTGATCCGATACTGGGGTGACAGACCGTTGCTGATCAGGACTGGACGCCGCAAGCACCTTCATCATCACCCGTAGGTCGTGCAGGGATTGATGGGTGGCGTCAGCGATGGCGTCGAGGGACGCACTGACCTGGTTCGGGTCCTTCGAGACCCGGGCAGCGTCGGCCTGCATCGCGACAATGGTCATGTCATGAGCAACTATGTCGTGAAGATCCCTGGCAATATTCCTGCGTTCCGATTCGATAGCAGCGAGCTGGTGCCCTGCAAGCTGCTCCGCGTGGCGCCGTGCCCGCAGGTTCTCCCGCCGAAGGCCAGCAAGATGGGTTCCCACGGCATGCAATACGAGCAAGGTTGGAATGAATCCCCAGAAGAGGAGCTGGTTGCCTGGCACCAGCAGGATGTGGACGAGTATCCAGGCAGCCGACACGATGACCTGGGCCCTGGCGAAAACCTTCGACGCCGTCAACGCCACAATGAAGGTAGTGGCCAGCACCACGACGATCGCGAGAAGTGGTAGCTCGTAGAAGATCTGCATGCCCGCGCCAATAAAGACGATCACCGATCCGTAGGTACTTCGGACGGCCGCCACAAGCGGGCCGAAGCTCAGCGCTGCAAGGCTGGTGATGGCGATAGGCAGCGGCGGTTGACCCCCGCCACCGTCGCGCTCCGTGACCAGGGATAACAGGTCAGTACTGAAGGACCAGATCACTATGACCGCGATGGCAATCAGTAACCACCGGGACAATGGCCGCGCGTGCCAGAACCGGGTCGGCTCGTTCTCGCGCTCACGGGGATGGCTGTCCTCGCGCCCTATGGCGGCCCCGCTCACCCAATACTTCATATTGCTCAGCGTAGCGGTAGGCATTGTGGCGCGGGCGCTTCAGAACCTCAGGTTCAACACTTCTTGGTGATCTTGCAGTAGACCGCGTTGAGCCAGTCGTTCACCCCCGATGGTTCCGCCGACACGTCGATACTCAGTTCGGGCTCAGCGGCGGCGGCCGCGGGCGACGCGGTCGCAGACAGAGCGATCAGAAGGGCTAGGGACAGGGCGCTGGTGCGGTTGCGAGACCTCATGGTTGCTTACTTTCTGTTGGATGTTTCCCAGTCTGTGATGTGGCGGCAAAGGCCGCCAGCACCGAAGGTCAACAGAATTTCTTCGACCAAAGTCGACCTCCCCCGGCGGTATGGCAAGCTAGCAGCATGAAGGACATCCGCGTGGTGGTCGTTGACGACCAGCCCATAATGAGTCAGGCACTCGCGATCTTCATCGAAGCGGCGGAGGACATGGTGTGCACCGGAGTAGCTTCGGGTGGAAAAGCGGGAGTGGCAATGGTTCAGGAACTGCGGCCCGACGTCGTCCTCATGGACATGCAAATGCCGGGATTAAACGGAGTCCAGGCAACCCAGGCCATCGCCGGCGCCCTGCCTGAGGTAGTGGTCATTGCGATGACCACCTTCGACCCCGACGAATATCTGATTCCGGTGCTGAAAGCCGGGGCACGCGGCTTCCTGGTGAAGGACGCCCGTCCGGAAGAAGTCGTTCAGGCCATCCGCGATGCGCATGCGGGCGCGACAGTCATCAGCCCCGCGATCGCCGGCAACCTGATTAAAGCTGCCATTGCCGACAAAGCCGCGCCGTCCACCGCAGCACAGCAGCGGTTGGCTGATCCCCTGACAGGACGGGAACTGGAGGTGCTGAAACTAGTGGGGCGGGGAATGAACAACAGCGATATTGCGCGGGATCTGTTCATCACCGAAGCCACTGTCAAAGCACACGTCGGACGCACGATGGCTAAGTTGCAGGTGAAAAACAGGGTGCAGGCGGTGGTCGCGGCGGCACGCCATGGACTGATCACCATCGACTATTCCTAAAGACGGTTCCGGCGGGCCAGCCCCGCCCATGAGACCAAAGTCTTAAGCCAATCCCCAACTGAGGGCCAATGCGCGCCCACTTTGTGATCACTAGCGTTTGACCCGTCAGGATCTTCTGGCGATCGGATCAAACCCAAACCTAGAGAATCACGAGGAAATCATGAAAACACAAGTCCGAAAGTACTCAACCCTGGCAGCCGCCGGCAGCATTGCCGTCGTCGGTGTGGTGCTGGGAACACTGGCAGTCGCCTGGGTGGCCGGCTCCCTGAGCATTTCAACTGCCGCGGCAACCCAGATCGTCAACGCGGTCCAGGTCGGTGGCCTGGCGCTGACACTCGTAGGAGCCGCCTTCGGCTTCGGCGTGGGAAGCGCCCTGGTAGCGACCATCCGCTGGTACATCACCCGAAAAGGCAAGGGAATCGCAATCGCCTGATCCGCCCACCAGAAGGAGAGGAGCCCCACATGAGCAGATACCCAACGCTTTCCACAACCTTAACAGCGGCCAGCGTCAGTGCCACGATCTTCATCGTGGGGCTCCTCATCGGCTACACCAGCATCGAACAATTGCCCGCGGCCCTCACCCACCTGGACGCGGCCGGTGCCACCGAATGGTCCTTCCTGGGAATTCTCACCAGGAACCTGGGTGCAGCCGCCCTGATGTACGCCGGAATCGTGAGCGGTGGGGTGCTGTCAGTGATCACAATGGCAGCTGTGGCGGTGTACGTCGGCGCCACAGCGAAGATCGGCAGCATGACCGTCGGCCTTGGTGCCGTCGCCGGCGGTGTAGCGTGGTACGCCCCGATCGAGTTCCTCGGCTGCATGGCGGCCGCCTGCGCCGGCCTCTACCCGGCTATCGCTGCACTGTCCGAGAAGCATCAACGGCAGCACGGCGGACCCCTCAAATCCTATCTTCACGCCGTCCCGCATTCGCTGATGCTGTTCGCGGTTGCCGCCGCCCTCATTGCGATCGGCGCTGGCGCGGAGATCCTCGTCATTTCGCAGCAAGTGAGGTAATCCAATGCCCATCCCGGCCTACCCAACCGCCCGTGCCGAAACTTCCACACCCATCCTCCCGACGTCCCGCCCGGTGTGGTGGGTGACCTGCATCGCGTGCGTCACGGTGATCCTCTTCAGGCTTCCAGCCACCGTCGACATGATGAATGAGACTATCGCTGTCCAGCCGACTGGAGAGGATCTGGACCCCGAGCTGTTGACACTTTCGGTGCGGATTGCAGCGTACCTCGGAGTGATCCTCTTTGCTGTGATCATGATCGTCTACCTGGGGTTCGCATCCTTCCTTGAGAGGCGGCTGGCTCCCTACCGCCTGCAGCTTCCCGCGAGTCAGGGCATTGGCCTTTTCTGCCTACTGGTCGGCACCCTGACCCTCGTCCCACAGGTCTTCGCCCTTCTCAACGG
Organism: Arthrobacter sp. CAN_A212; assembly: GCF_015752345.1. NCBI lineage: Bacteria > Bacillati > Actinomycetota > Actinomycetes > Micrococcales > Micrococcaceae > Arthrobacter > Arthrobacter sp. CAN_A212. The sequence continues at coordinate 91,812 of NZ_JADOUT010000012.1, read as the reverse complement.
ATCCTTGCCGTCCGGTCCAGGGAAGTACGCATTCGTCCTGATCACAGCCGTTTCCCTGCCGTTCCTTTACCGGCGGCATTGGAAGAACAACAGCACCAGGCAGATCTCGCTGCTGTTCGCCACATCAATCGGTCTTGCTTCCCTCGTGTCACTAGTCTGACCGTGCCTGAAGATTTACGTGAACTCGTTACCCGCTCCACCATCAATTCCAGGAGGACCACCATGGCCAGCAACCTTGCTCTGAAACCAGCCTATGTGCTGGCAGGATTTACTGTCCTCGCAGCATGCGGCGCACTCACTCTAGTCACTCTCCTGACCCGCGGCGTCCCGGAGTCCGGCATTCAAAACCCGGACACCTTCTGGCTGATCCTCATGGTTGGCCTGGCGGTAGGCGGTATCCTCATACCGCTACTGGGAGCCCTCCCCGGGGTGGCACCCGTCCACGCGCTCCGCACAGCATTGTTCTTCGTCGTTCCCGCCCTGACCTTCGCCGTCTTCCTTGACCCACGGCTGAGCGCCTTCCCTGTCCAGTTCCTATGCGTCGTGGGCATCATCGTGGGGCTGTTGGGCACGATCGTCACGCTGTTCGACGCGTTGGAAGCCCGGCAGGGACGCCGCCCTAGCCAAAGCCGCATGGGTCAATGATCCCTCAAGTGTCCCGTGAGATTACTCCCGTAATCCGGCGGGACTCCCTGCCGACGAGCGGAGCCGACCACGTTCCTGCCCGACGGCGGCTCAGACTGGTGATCGACCTCCGTCTGATCGAGTTCGCCAACGCTCTCGGGTTGACGATGAGTCTCACGATGCTCCGCCGGGGCACAGCATTGGCGGTCCTGGTGGGAACTTTGGTTGTTCCCGCAGCCGCTGCCGCCGGCGCCGTCCTGGCGGGCAATTCCTTGGACACAGTAAAGCTGGAGAGGTATGTGCTGGGCCCGGTTTTGCTGCTCATGGTCTATACCGGGGTCGCTTCACTTCTCGCAGAAACGCTGGGCCGGTTTCGACACTCGGTGTCAGGCCACCCCAACCGGTCCTTCTTCCGTGCCCTGGACATTCCTGCCACCACCATCTACCTGGTCTATGCCTTGCCCCGGACTGCCGGCCCGGGCCTGCTCTGGCTCCTGGTCGGGGCAGGCGTCGGTGCCGGGTTCTCGCTGTCCGATGCCTATGACGGCAGCAGCAATGCGCCGGCGATGATCTGGACCGCCCTCCTTTGTGTACCGGTGGCGCTGGGCCTGGCCACCTCCGCGGCTGGACTCTACGCTGCGAGCCACCGCGGCTCAACACAACCTCGGTTGTGGAAGGCCGCAGCCCTGACCATCCCCGCGGGACTCACGCTGGGGGCCGCCGTCACCTGGCTCATTCTGCCGTTGCTGCAGTCCACAGCAGCCTCCCAAGGCTCTGGCCCACTGTCCTTGCCCGCACTGACCTTCCCGGCGCTGATCCTGCTGGCAACGTGCGCTTCGGCGATGATTCCGCTCTGGGGCAGACTTCGTCGGATCTCGTTTCCCGCCGAGGCGCACCCCGCCCAATCCCACAAGTTCCCCAGGTTCGGGCCGGCGGGGATGAGGTGGGCCCGAATCCTCAGTGACCAAAGGTTGTCCGGATGGCGTTATCTGGTGCAAGTACGGATCACAGCTGCTCTCCTCGGCGGGATTGCGGCACTTGGTGCAGCACTGCTTTCCGGGGCTCCCACCCTCAGCACAACATCTTTGCTCGAGCCCGGGCTGTTTGAGGACCTCGTTCTGCCCACCATCGCATTCTCAGCAGTCCTCTTCGGCGTGACCCTGGCCGATCTGACGATCAACGATATTGGCCCGCACGCGTACGGTCGTCACCTGCGCACGGCGGTCGAATCCGGTGCCGAGGTACGGACAGCTGTGACAGCCCAGCTATTGGCTGTGGTGGCACCGGTGGCAGCCCTATCGGCTCTTCTCGCTGGCGGAACTTCGCTGCTGCTCGGCTTCGCCGTCTTTTCGCCATTTGTCCTCGGGGTGGGGGCCGTAGCGGCAGCCTTGATCGCCGAAACGCTTTTCCCCCCGCCCCGCGCCGCTGACGGTACGGCAGCCGAAAGCATCTTCACCGGCCTCGCAACACTTGTTCTTGCCGCGCTCCCCGCAGCAATACCCCTTTCGTTCCCTGCCGCAGATCCCTGGTTCATGCCACTGGGGGTAGCGGCCCTTCTAGGAGGTGCCACAGTATGTCTGCGCAAGCACATCACCAGCCTTTCCTGACTCTTGACAGCGTCAGCGCCGGATACCACGCATCGGACCCGGTGATCACGGACCTGAGCCTGGACATCCGCCGCCCCGGCATCACCTTGGTCGAGGGGGGAAACGGCGTCGGGAAATCGACCCTGGTGGAAGTGATCAGCGGTTACCTCCCCGTCCTGTCAGGCTCAGTAACCGTCTGCGGCCTAAATGCTTCGTCTCCCAGGGCGTCGCAGGTGCGCCGGATCTGTCGGACTGAACCCGCTCTTTACCCCGCCATGACCGCTCGGGATCATCTGGTGTTCGCAGCCCGGTGGGCCGGAGCCGATCCCGTTGCAGGGGTGATTCGGGCCGAAAACTACGGGATGGGCCAGTGGTTGGAGACAGAGGCCGGTTCGCTTTCAACCGGCAACCGCAGGAAACTGTGGTTGATTCTCTGCACCCTTGGTGACTTCAGCCTGGTCATGCTTGATGAGCCCTTCAACGGGCTCGACGGCGACGGAACAGCCCTTCTGCTGGAGGAGCTCACGGCCTGGTCCGGGTCCCGTTCGGTGCTGGTGGTGGCCCACCGCCCACCCGATGGTCTCCCTCGTTCCCACCGGGTAGCCCTCAGACCGGGTGTACCCCCGGTCCAGGCTGGAGTGCCAGCGCCCGGGCCGTGGCCAGGTACCGGCGGGTGACCAGCTCCTGGCAGAAACGGGCCACCGGGGCGCCGAGGGTGAAGAACCAGTTGGCGTGCCGGCTGAAGGCAAAGACCTCGAAATACACCGCACCCTCCGGATCGAGAACGGCGATGAACGCCTCCTCACCCCGTTCCGGGTGGCCCGGCAGCGTGCCGTACCCGAACCCGGCACGCTGCGGTCCGCCGTCGTCGTCGCCCGGTTCCTCGACCCACACCACCCGGCACGGGGCGGGTAGCCGGACTGGGCCGATCCCAAACGCTGGTACCACCTCAACGCCGACGGCGGCCCTGGCCTGGCCCGCCGGGACGCTCAACCCGGCCCCCCGGTGCAGCTGCCAGGACAGGATCCCCTCGGCGAGCCGGGCGTAGGCGGCGTAACCCGCTCCGACCCGGACCCGCCGGGTCACCAGGCGGAACCCCGCCGGAGATTCGCCCCTCTGGCTCAGGCCAACGGTCGGATAGGTGAATTCAGGAGTCGTCATCTGCTGCCAATCTGCTCCAGCCGAGCATTACGCGGTCCCGGAGGGGCAAGGACGCCACCACCAGGTCGTATGAATCCTCAATCATGTCCCGGATCATCGGATCCGGAAGCTCCCCGGTGCACGAGACACCGTTCCAGTGGGTCTTGTTCAGATGGTAGGCACCCACGATCTCGGGGTGCGCGGCACGCAGCTGTTCGGCGAGGAGGGGGTCGCACTTGAGGCTCACCGATAGGTCAGGGGCGGAAAGGTCTGACAGGGCGTACATCTTCGCGGCGCCGCCCGGCGCCTTCACCTTGAACACCGAGGCGTCCGGACCGAACGGGAAGTCCTCGTAGGTTCCAGGCAGCGCAAGACAGAACTCCCGCAGAACAACTGGATCCATGGGCCGAGCCTACCGCCAAAAGGTGGCAGGATAGGAGAAAACCAACCGCAGGAGCACACCATGGGCGAGGCAAAACGCCAGGCTGGCAAGGCAGCAGATGCCGCCGAGGACGTATCGGATTCCAAGGCATTCGAGGTCGCTGCACGGGCCGGCTACATCGCTGCCGGGCTCCTGCACATCCTGATCGGGGTGATCGCCCTCCGCGTCGCCGTGGGTGGCTCCGGCAGCGCGGACCAGAGCGGTGCGATCAGCGCCCTCGGCGACGGCCCCGGCGGTTCGCTCCTCCTGTGGGCGTGCTCGATCGGGTCGATCGCCCTGGCACTGTTCATGCTCAGTGAGGTGTTCTTCGGTGCCCGCGGCATGAAGGACTCCGACAAGCTCAAGTTCCGCGCCAAAAATGCGGCCAAGGCCGTGACCTACGGCGTGATTGGTGGAACGTTCGCCACCTATGCTGCGGGTGGCAGCAGCGACAGCAGCGAGAGCACCCAGAACGTGAGCGCTTCCCTGATGTCCAACCCGGCGGGTTCGGTGCTGCTGATGGCGGTCGGCGCCGGTGTCATGGTGGTCGGCGGCTACTTCGTCTACAGCGGTGCCACGAAGAAGTTCAAGGAGAACCTCAAGGCGCTGCCCGGAAAGGGTGCCGGGGCCGCCGTCGTCAATCTTGGCGTGGTGGGCTACATTGCCAAGGGGGTTGCCCTCCTAGTGCTGGGCCTGCTGTTCATCGTCGCGACGGTGCAGAATGACCCCGAGGAATCCACCGGCCTGGACGGCGCGCTGAAGTCGCTGCAGGGTCAGCCGTACGGCGCCTGGATCCTGGGCGTAGTGGCTCTCGGGTTGATTGCTTACGGCGTGTTTATGGTGATCCGGTCCCGCTACCAGAAGATGTAGCGGTTACAGGCCACCACTTAGCGACGCATTCCCGGGGCCTCGATGGCCGGGCAGGTATTCATGACGACGTCGAGCCCTGCCGCCTTGGCCCGCTCCGCCGCGGCCTCGTCAATGACCCCGAGTTGCAGCCAGACCGCCTTGGCGCCCACCTCGATGGCCTGGTCCACCACCGCTCCAACCTTCGACGAGTTCACGAAACAGTCGACGACGTCGATAGCTCCGGGGATGTCAGCGAGCCGCTGGTACCCGGTGCGCCCGTGCACGTCGTCGCCCTTGAGACTGACCGGAACCACGTCCAGGCCGAGGTTGTCGATCAGAAACCGGGAGACCCCGAGCGCCGCACGCCGGGGGTTGTTGGAGAGCCCCACCACCGCCCAGCGTCCAGGCGTGGTCAGGAGTTTGCGGATCACTTCAGGATCGTTGCTGTGAGTCACGGTGCTATGCCTTTCGCTGCAATCGGTCGGATTGTTACGCCACCACTTGCGGGGAACCCCTGCACAGGAGTTTAGTAGTGGTTGACCATCCCGAGCGGCCGAGAGACCTGGATCGATGAAGCCGCAGCAACCCTGGCCATCCGGCTGACCATTTGCAGAGCATCAGTGCAGAGGGCAGCCGGTGACAGTAGGGTGCTACCGCCAGGATCGATGGAGTTAATCCTATGACCGTTCTGGCATCACCACAGTCCCCTACCACCGTGTCCGCCAAGCAGGCGCTCAACGTGAGGTTCACCGGCCTGGGCCGCAGTTTCGGACCCGCCGCTGACCGGCGCACCGTCCTCCGCGACATCAACTTCGACGTCGCTGCGGGGGAAGTCCTCGCCATCCTCGGGCCCAGCGGGTGCGGAAAATCCACCCTCCTGCGGGCCGCAGCGGGCCTGGACGCCCTCAACGCCGGCTCGGTGGTGATCGACGGCACCGAGGTCCGTGGCATCGACGAACGCTGCGCGGTGGCTTTCCAGGAGCCACGACTGCTGCCCTGGCACACCCTTCAGGCCAATGTCGCGATCGGCCTGCCCAAGGCGTCCAGCGCCAGTGAGGGCAAGGCGAAAGTGGCTGAGCTGCTGCAGCTGGTCGAGCTCGACCAGTTCGCCAAGCACCGCCCGAGGGAGGTCTCCGGCGGAATGGCACAGCGGGCCTCCCTGGCCCGGGCGCTGGCCCGGAACCCCGGGGTCCTCCTCCTCGACGAGCCGTTTGGTGCCCTGGACGCCCTCACCCGGATCAAAATGCAGGACCTCCTGCTCGACATCCACAAGGCCCAACCGACCACGGTATTGCTGGTCACCCACGACGTCGATGAAGCGCTGCAGCTCGCCGACCGGATCATTGTCCTGGGCGCCGACGGCGACCAACCCGGCGCCACCATCACCGAGGTCCTCACCGTCCCCGGGGACCGGCCACGCGACCGCAACTCGGCCGATCTCGGCCGAATGCGCAGTTCCCTGCTGACTTCCCTGGGAGTGACCGGCCACTAGGCCGCGCCTTCCTGTCCTTCTTCCGCGGCCACCCACCTCCCGGCGCTGCAGTAGTTTCCTGCACCCCCGGCACCCGCGCCACACCCAGAACCACCCAGTTTTTTCCCATTCCCACCCACCCCGTCCCCCACGACGTGTCTCACCAAAGGACCCCCATGAACCGCCACCCATCGCACCTCCCCCGCCGCACCGCCCTGGGCGCGGCCTCCCTCGCCGTCGTCGCCTCCTTCGCCCTGACCGGGTGCATGGCCGGCGAGGACGCCGCCGGTCCGGCGGGCGGGGAACTGAACATCGACTTTGCTACCTACAACCCCCTGTCCCTGGTCATCAAGGAACAGGGCTGGCTCGAGGCTGAACTGGCCGAGGAGAACGTCACCGTCAACTGGATCCAGTCCGCCGGGTCCAACAAAGCCAACGAGGCCCTGCGTGCCGGGGCGATCGACGTCGGGTCCACCGCCGGCTCGGCCGCGTTGCTCGCCCGTTCCAACGGCTCACCCATCAAGACCATCGACATCTACTCCCAGCCGGAATGGTCTGCCCTGGTAACCAACGCGGATTCCGGGATCGAGGAAATCGGGGACCTGCGCGGCAAGTCAATCGCCGCCACCAAAGGGACTGACCCGTACTTCTTCCTGTTGCAGGCCTTGGAGGCCGGCGGGGTAGATCCCTCCGAGGTGACGGTGCAGAACCTGCAGCACGCCGATGGGCGGGCTGCGCTGGCCAACGGGTCGGTCGATGCATGGTCCGGACTCGACCCGATCATGGCCTCCGCCGAGCAGGATGGCGCCACCCTCTTCTTCAGGGACATCGACTTCAATACCTACGGTTTCCTCAACGCCACCGAGGAGTTCCTTGAAGAATCCCCCGAACTGGCCCAGACCGTCGTGAATGCCTACGAAAAGGCCCGCGAATGGGCTACCGAGAACCCCGAAGAGACAGCGGAAATCCTCGCCGAAGTCGCTGGAATCGACGTCGAGATCGCCAACGCCGTCATCATCGACCGCACCAACCTGTCCGTCGACCCCGCCCCGGGGGATGCGCAGCGTGCCGTGCTGGAAAAGATCGGGCCGGTATTCGTCGAATCCGGTGATGTTTCCAGCCAGGAACAGGTCGATGAAGCGCTGGACACCCTCTTTGATGACTCCCTGGTGCGCAACGCGGACCCCGCGGCGATTGAGGCCTCCTCATGACCCATCTGGGGAACCCGTACGTGACCGGGAACAGTGTTACGGCAGCGAGCAAGGCCGGTTTAGAGGCCTCAGGCTCCACCGTGACAACGGCAGACGCCACCCAGCCGCCGCCCGAACGGGGCGGGCCGGCACATGGATGGTCCCAGACCGGCCCGCTGCGGCGTGGCTGGGTGCGTCTGCTCCTCGGGTTGCTCCTGCCGGCGCTGATCATCACCGTCTGGCAGCTGAACTCGGTCACCGGCCTGTTCAGCTCCGTCCAGGTCCCGCCGCCGGCTGCGGTGTTCAACGCCGCCGTCGAACTCATTCAGCGCGGCGAGCTGTGGACCCACATCGGTATCTCCACCCAACGGGTGCTGCTGGGCTTCACGTTCGGCGCGGCCCTGGGACTGGTGGTCGGCTCACTGGTGGGGTTGTCCCGGATCGCCGACGCCCTGCTGGCACCGACCATCGGCGCGCTCCGGGCCGTCCCTTCCCTGGCCTGGGTACCGCTGCTGATCCTGTGGATGAAAATCGGTGAAGACTCGAAAATCACCCTGATTCTCATCGGCGCCTTCTTCCCGGTGTTCACCACCGTCTACATTGCGTTGCGCCACGTGGACCGGAACCTGGTCGAAGCCGGCCGGGCGTTCGGCCTCAAGGGCCTGAAGCTGCTGACCACCGTGCAACTCCCGGCGGTGATTCCCGCCGTTTTCTCGGGCCTGCGGCTGGGGCTCGCCCAGGCGTGGCTGTTCCTGGTCGCCGCGGAACTGATTGCCTCCTCCCTGGGGCTCGGCTATCTGCTCAGTGATTCACAGAACAATGGACGGGTGGACAGGATCTTCCTGGCCATCATCCTGCTGGCCATCATTGGCAAGACCACCGACGCCTTGCTGGGGATCGCCGAGAAGTGGGCGGTACGACGATGGGCCTAAGCCTGCAGGACGCCGACCCGCTCACCGAGGCAGAGCATCTCGACTTCTGGGACCGGCAGGCCCGCCGGCTGGATTGGGACACCGAGTGGTCGGCCGTGCACAGCTTCGACCCCGCCCGCCCGCTTCCGGGAGGGGCCGACGGTGGGGACGACGGTGGGGACGACGTCGAACTGACCGTCCCGGTCATCGAATGGTTCGCCGGCGGCCGCCTGAACGTGGCTCACAACTGCGTGGACCGGCACGTCGATGCCGGGTTGGGGAAGAAGGTGGCCCTGCACTTCGAGGGCGAGCCGGGAGACCGGCGCACCGTCACTTACGCGGACCTGCAGGACGAGGTGTCACGGGCCGCCAACGCGCTGCTGTCCCTCGGAGTCGGCAAGGGCGACCGGGTGGTGATCTACCTCCCGGTCCTCGTGGAAACGGTGGTGATCACCCTGGCGTGCGCCCGAATCGGGGCGGTCCACTCGCTGGTGTTCGGCGGTTTCTCGGCCGAAGCCCTCCGTTTCCGCGTCGAAGACACCGGCGCCAAGCTCCTGGTGACCACCGACGGGCAGTATCGTCGCGGCGCTGCGGTCCCCGTGAAGGCCAATGCTGACCAGGCCGTGTCCGGTTCACCCAGCATCGAGCACGTCCTCGTGATCCGCCGCACCGGCGACGACGTCGAGTGGACCGAGGGGCGCGACGTCTGGTGGCACGACGTCGTCGGCTCCGCCTCCCCGCACCACACTCCTGAGGCGTTCGACGCCGAGACCCCCCTGTTTATCATGTACACCTCCGGGACGACCGGTAAGCCCAAGGGTCTGGTCCACACCTCCGGCGGCTACCTCACCCAGGCGTCCTGGAGCTTCGAGTACCTGTTCAGCCACCCCGACCCGGAGCTGCGGGAGCACGACGTCCACTGGTGCACCGCCGACCTGGCCTGGGTCACCGCCCACACCTACGAGATCTACGGTCCGCTCTCCAACGGCGTCACCCAGGTGATCTTCGAGGGCACCCCCAACACGCCGCACCCGGGCCGGCACTTCGAGATCATCGAACGCTACGGCGTCACCAGCTACTACACGGCGCCCACGCTGATCCGGTCGCTGATGGGCTGGTTCCCGGACGGGGTGCCCAACGACTACAACCTGTCCTCGATCCGGCTTCTCGGCACCGTCGGCGAGGCCACCAACCCCGAGGCGTGGCGCTGGTTCAGGGAACACCTCGGGGCGGGCACCGCACCTGTGGTGGACACCTGGTGGCAGTCCGAGACCGGCGCGACCATCCTTTCCCCCCGACCGACCGACCCCTCGTTCAAGCCTGGCTGCGCAACACGTGCGCTGCCCGGTGTCAGCACCCGGATTGTCGACGACGCCGGCCACCCCGTGCCCGTCGGCGAACAAGGCCTGATCGTCGTGGACCGGACCGGACCGGCGATGGCCCGCACCGTGTGGGGCGACCCCCAGCGCTACCTCGATTCCTACTGGCGGAAGTTCGCTGCGCAGGGCTGGTTCCTCGCCGGGGACGGCGCGAGGTACGACGACGACGGCGACACCTGGATCCTCGGGCGGGTGGACGACGTGCTCAACGTGTCAGGGCACCGGCTCTCGACCATCGAGATCGAATCGGCCCTCGTGGCCCACCCCTGGGTGGTCGAGGCCGGTGTCTGCCCTGTTGCTGATCCGCGGACCGGTCACGCAATCGCCGCGTTCGTGGTCCTGTCACCCTCGGAGGGCACCGGTCCCGCCGTCGGGGAGGACGTGGACCGGGTGCTGCGGAACCATGTCGCCGCAGTGATCGGGCCGATCGCGAAACCGACCGCCGTCGTCGTCGTCGACGACGTGCCGAAGACCCGGTCCGGGAAGATCATGCGGCGGCTCCTGACCCAGCTGTTCGAGAACACGGCGCTCGGCGACACCACGTCGCTCCAGAACGAGGGGTGCGTGCCCGGCATCGCGGCAGTGCTCGCCGCGCGCCCGGTCCGGTGACCCGCACCTCCTTCCGGTGAGCAACCTGGACATCGGTGATCACCATGTCCCTCACGGATGTCCAGGTTGACCCATCCGGTCCAGGTTGCTCACCCTTCCCGGGCATCGGGCCGCCCCGACGCAGCGTTTGTCGGTTGTTACGCGCGTGTGATCGGGTTGTGCCATGAGCATTGACAAGGATGAACAGAAGCGGCGCGAGGAACGGCTGGCAATTACCCGGATCGTGCTTCGGCCCACCGGAACACCCCTCCCGCTGGCGTTCATGGCGCTGGCAGTGGCGACCATCGGCGTCAGCGCGCTGCAACTGGGGATCATTCCGGCTCAAGAGGAACAGATCGTTGCGCTGGGGATCCTGGTGCTCACGGTACCGCTGCAACTGTTCTCCTCCGTCATTGGCTTCGGCGCCCGTGATCCGATTGCCGGGACAGGGATGGCCATGGTTGCCGGTACCTGGGCGCTGATCGCGGTGGCGATGCTGGTCACCCCGGGGGGCGCATCGATTTCCGCGCTCGGGGTGCTCCTGATTACCGCGGCGGTAGCTATGCTGGCACCGATCCTGGGCGCGAAGGGCAAGCTGGTGGCCGCCGCCGTGCTCGCTGGTTCCGCGCTGCGGTTCGCTTTCACCGGCGTCGCCCACCTGACGGGTGCGGATGGCTGGGAGACCGCCGCCGGGATCTTTGGGTTCGCGCTCGGCGCCCTGGCGATCTACGCAGCGATCGGCTTCGAAACGGAGGAAGCAGGCGGGCCGTTCCATGTCCCGCTGCTGCGCCGCGGATCGGGGACCAAGCCGCTGGCCGACGACATGGGCGAGCAGGTCGAAGGGATAGCCCGGGAGGCGGGCGTCCGCCGCCAGCTGTGAGGTCGCCACTCCGCCAACCACTGCAACGGAGAGCAACAATGTTGGTGCACCGCGATCGTGCTGTCACACTGGTGGGGACCATCCCGAGCGGTTGAGAGATCTGGCTCATTGACACCGCAGCAACCCTGGCCACTGCCCACGGCAGTGACATTAGGGTGCTAATGCCAGGCACGATGGAGGACAAATATGGCTATTGACCTTTCCCAACCCCTGAAGTTTGCGTACTGGGTTCCCAATGTGAGCGGCGGCCTGGTGGTCTCCACTATTGAGCAGCGCACCGGCTGGGACTTTGAGTACAACAAGAAGCTGGCCCGCATCGCGGAGAACGCTGGGTTCGAGTACGCCCTCTCGCAAACCCGGTATGCGGCAAGCTACGGGGCAGACAAGCAGCACGAGGCGACGGCGTTCTCGCTGGCCCTGCTCGGCGCGACCGAGAAGCTGAAGGTGATTGCCGCCGTCCACCCCGGCATGTGGCAGCCCGGTGTCCTCGCGAAGTTCATCATCACCGCTGATCACATCTCGCAGGGCCGGGCGGCCGTGAACATTGTCTCGGGCTGGTTGAAGAGCGAGTTTACGGGCTTCGGCCTCCCCTGGTTGGAGCACGACGAACGCTACGTCCGCACCGAGGAATTCATCAGAATCCTCCGCGGCCTCTGGACAGAGCAGAACTTCTCCCAGTCCGGCAAGTACTACAACATCACCGACTTCACCCTCAACCCACCACCCGTTGACGTGCCCGGGCGGCCGCACCCGGAGGTCTTCTTCGGTGGGAACTCCACCGCGGCACAGGCCACCGCTGGCCGGGTGGCCGACTGGTACTTCTCCAACGGCAAGGACCTTGAGGGGTTCAAGGAGAACATCGCCGGCGTGCAGGCCTCCGCCGCCGAGGCCGGGCGCAAGCCACGGTTCGGACTCAACGGGTTCGTGATTGCCCGCGACACCGAGAAGGAAGCCCGCGAAACCCTCCGCGAGATTGTGGCCAAGGCACACAAGCCAGCGGTCGAGGGGTTCCGTGGCGCCGTCCAGGAAGCCGGTGCCTCCACCAAGGACGGCAAGGGCATGTGGGCAGATTCCTCCTTTGAGGACCTGATCCAGTACAACGACGGTTTCAAGACCCAGCTGATCGGCACGCCCGAGCAGATTGCCGAGCGGATCGTCGAGTACAAGAAGATCGGCGTCAACCTGATGCTGACCTGCTACCTCCACTTCCAGGAGGAAGTCGAAGCCTTCGGCCAAGACGTCCTCCCCATCGTCCGCGAACTTGAAGCGGACCTCGCCCGCAAAGAGGGCCTGGATTTCATCGTCAACGACGTCACTCACGAGAACATTAAGGCAGGTGTCTAATGGCTGACCGCAGCTTCGGATTCCGTACGCGTGCACTCCATGCAGGGGGCACCCCCGACTCGGCACATGGTGCCCGGGCCGTCCCCATCTACCAGACGACATCGTTCGTGTTCAAGGACACGGCCGACGCCGCAAACCTCTTTGCGCTGCAAAAGTACGGCAACATCTACTCACGGATCGGCAACCCCACGGTCGCGGCCTTCGAGGAGCGGATCGCGTCGCTGGAGGGTGGCATCGGGGCGGTCGCGACGGCGTCGGGCATGAGCGCCGAATTTATCACCTTCGCTGCGCTCTGCCAGGCCGGGGACCATATCGTCGCCGCGTCGCAGCTGTACGGCGGCACCGTCACCCAGCTCGACGTGACGTTGCGCCGGTTTGGCATCGACACCACCTTCGTCCCGGGCACCGACCCAGCCGACTATGCGGCCGCCATCCAGGACAACACGAAGGCCGTCTACGCCGAGGTGATCGCCAACCCATCGGGCGAGGTGGCCGACATTCAGGGGCTGGCGAAGATCGCTCACGACGCCGGTGTGCCGTTGATCATCGACTCCACCCTGAGCACCCCCTACCTGATTCGTCCGATCGAGCACGGCGCCGACATTGTGATCCACTCGGCGACGAAGTTCATCGGCGGGCACGGGACCACCCTGGGCGGCGTCGTCGTCGAGGCCGGCACCTTCAACTGGGGTAACGGCCGGTTCCCCACCATGACCGAACCGGTGCCCTCCTACGGCAACATTCAGTGGTGGGCGAACTTCGGGGAGTACGGGTTCCTGACCAAGCTGCGCACCGAGCAGCTCCGGGACATCGGCCCGTCGCTGTCCCCCATGTCCGCGTTCCAGCTGCTCCAGGGGGTCGAGACGCTGGCCCAGCGGATGGATGAACACCTCTCCAACGCGCAGGCAGTCGCCGAGTGGCTGGAGAACGATCCCCGGGTGGAGTACGTCAACTATGCGGGGCTGCCCTCCCACCGGCACTTCGAGCGGGCCGCCAAGTATTTGCCGCAGGGCCCCGGCTCGGTGTTCAGCTTCGGGGTGAAGGGCGGCCGCGTTGCGGGGCAGACGTTCATCGAGTCGCTGCAGCTGGCCTCCCACCTGGCGAATGTCGGCGACGCACGGACGCTGGTTATCCACCCCGGGTCGACGACGCATCAGCAGCTCTCCGCCGAGCAGCTGGTCACGGCAGGCATCCCCGAGGATCTGGTGAGGATTTCGATCGGCCTGGAGGATCTGGAGGACATCCTGTGGGACCTCGACCAAGCCCTGGACCTCGCTACGGCACCGAACCTGGAGGATAAATTGGACCCGAATGTTGATGGAGTGAAGGCGTGAGCGCTGACCTGGAAACGGCACGTACCTGGGAGGGCCCATCAGCCCCTGAGCGGCTCTCCCTGTTGCGTAATGCCAAGTCGGTGGCGATTGTCGGGGCGTCCGACAAGCCGTCCCGCGCGTCCTACTTCGTGGCGACCTACCTGCAGTCGTCATCGCCGTACCGCTTGTACTTCGTGAACCCGGTGGCGAAGGAGATTCTGGGCCAGCCCGTATACGCGTCACTGGCGGACCTGCCGGAGGTGCCCGACATTGTTGACGTGTTCCGGAAGCACGACGACCTGCCAGGTGTCCTCACGGAGGCGAAAGCCGTCGGCGCGAAGACCCTGTGGCTACAGCTCGGTTCCTGGCACGAGGACGTCGCTCACGACGCCGAGGAGGCTGGCCTGAACGTGGTGATGGACCGGTGCATCAAGATTGAACACGCCCGGTTCCACGGCGGGCTGAACCTGGCCGGCTTCAACACCGGCGTGATTTCCTCGAAGCGGCAGGTCACCGCCTAACTCCCGCAAACACGCCGCTAGCTCGGTTAGCGACTCACAGAAACGGCCCCGAGGCCAAGGAACGCCGGTAGGAACCGGCACTCCTTGGCCTTAGGGCCGTTTTTGCGTATCCAGGCTGAACCCGTCGACGTGCTTCAACTAGCCTGATCACCGGAGCGAAAACTACCTTGGCTACCGACGCGAAAGGGCAATCCATGAAGAAGCTCTTACCGATCGCCATTCTGGTGCTTGCCGCCGCGGGGATCACCGTTGGCGTGGTCTTCTCGAACCTTCTCACCGGCCTTGCTTGGGTCGCCCTGGCGCTCGGGCTTTGGGCCTATTCGGCCACCACCGCCGGACGCGCCACACCGGGCGGCGCCAACGCCGGACCAACCGGCACCGGACCAGCCGACACCGCGAAGGTGCGTCAATACCGTGAGGAACATCCCGACGCCACCATCATGGACGCCGTCCGGGCAACGCGGGCCAGGTAAACCACTCGACTCCATCCCTCACAGAAACGGCCCTGAGGCCAAGGAACGCCGGTAGGAACCGGCGATCCTTGGCCTCAGGGCCTTTTGTGCGTGGGGTCAGATGCGACCGCAGCTATTTCAGCGCGTTCCCGGCGTCCAAAGTTTGACGTAGGCATGCGGCCGGGTCTCAAGACCGGGAAGTTCGTTGAGCGGGCGTGCCGCCGTCGTCGTCGTCGTCGTCGTCGTGACCATGGTGCAGGCGGTGAAGTCGGTGACGATCCGATAACGTCCCGGGGTCGATTCCTGCGGCCCGCACGGCCTCGGGCACTGCGGTGCGGAGCACGTCCACGTAGTCAGAGGGTACCTGGAGCGCCCACTGCGGTGGCAGCCGCTCACCGGTGGCGGCGAGCACCCGGTCCATGACCGCGTGCGGGTACTCCAGGACTACCCACGGCCACCGTCTTGACGCGGCTACACCGGGATCCGCCTCAGTGCGACTCGACGATCTCCTCGTTGCGAGCGAAGCGGCGGTTCTTCAGGACCGGCAGGAACTCCCGGACGTCGGCGATCCGCCGTCGGGATACGTCAGTGGTCACCACCGACTCATCCTCGTCGGTCAGGAAGACCTGGGGGATGCCCATCGGATCAATGATGGCCGAGTGGCCGATAGTGTGTCCGCTGGAGGTACCGGCAGCAGCGATCCACACGGTGTTCTCGATGGCACGTGCTTTCAGCAGGGTCTCCCAGTGGTCCACCTTGTGATCGCCCTTGAACCAGGCCGCCGGCACCAGGATCAGGTCCGCGCCACGGTCGGCGAGCGCGCGGGCATGTTCGGGGAAGCGGATGTCGTAACAGGTCATCAGCCCGACCGACAGGTCGCCGATCTGGACCACCTTGATGCCGCCGTCGCCCGGTTTGATCCGGGTGGATTCCTGATAGCTGAACGCGTCGTAGAGGTGCAGCTTGCGGTACGTATCGACAATCCGGCCGGTGGCATCGACCAGGACGAGCGTGTTGTAGGGGCGATCCTCGCCGCTGGCTTCGTACCCGCCAGCAACCACCGCGATCCCCAGTTCGACGGCCATGAAGGAAAGTTGCTGCACGAACTTGGACCAGTTTTCGTCGACGGCGGCAGCGAGAGACCCTTCCACCTTCCCAATGGAGAACATGGATTCCTCCGGAAAGACGATCAGCTCCGAGGACTCCGAGCGGGCCTGCTCGGAAAGCCTGCGCATGGTCAACAAGTTCTCCGAAACGTCCCCACTCGGGCGGAACTGCCCAACACTGATCTTCATCGTTTCCGCTTTCAGTTAAGAAACAGGTGCCCTCACAGCGTACCGAATGCCGCCAGGTCCTATCGTTGGGTTATGAGACTGCAACGTATTGTCCCTGGCCCTGACCAGGAATCCGTCTGGGACTACCCGCGACCGCCACGGTTGGAAACCACCTCCGAGCGGGTGGTGATCGAGTTTGGTGGGGTGGTCATCGCTGACACCACCAACGCGGTCCGAGTCCTGGAAACCAGCCACCCGCCGGTGTACTACGTGCCGATCTCCGATTTTGAGGGTGGCGCGCTGGTCCCCGCGGAAGGCTCATCCCTGTGTGAGTACAAGGGGATGGCCGCCTATTACGACGTCGTCAGCCGGCGCCACCGGGCACCGCGGGCCGGGTGGACCTATCCCATCCCGACCGCAGGGTTCGAACCCCTACGCACCCGGATAGCCATCTACCCGGGTGCCATGGACAAATGCCTGATCGACGGCGAGGAGGTCCAGGCGCAGGAAGGGGACTTCTACGGTGGCTGGATTACCCAGCGCATTGTCGGGCCCTTCAAGGGAGCGCCCGGCACCTGGGGGTGGTGAACCGCCGGTGCAGCGTGTCGTTGCGGCGCTGGCCGGGCGACGCCCAGCTAACACCCATTCAAGCCTGATAGCTTCGCAGGTTGGTTAACCAACTGGCAGGAGATCGTTGTGCGGAAGAAGTTGTTACTGAGTATTGCTTTGGCCGGGATTGTCTCGGTGGTGTCGGCATGCGGCACCGCGGATGACGGTAGTGAGTCGGGATCCGAGACGTCGCAGGCGCCCGCCAATGAGAGCGCGGCACCCGAGGCAGCACCAGAGGTAGCCGACCCTGACCTGGAAGGTGTGCCCGACGTGGTGGCGGTGGTCAACGGGACCGATATTCCAAAGACCGACTTCGAGGCTGTGTACACCGCCCAGTACGAGACGGCAGCAACACAGTCCCAGATGTCAGGTGAGCCCGTCGATCAGGACGCGCTGAAGAGCCAGACCATCGAGGGCATGATCGGTACCGAACTGCTGATCCAGGAAGCGTCCGAGCGGGGTATCGAGGCAACCGACGAAGCGATCGCCACCGCACTCGACGAGCTCGTTGCGACCTACCAGCTCAGTTCAGCCGACGAGTTCTACGCGACCCTGGCTGAACAGGGCACCGACGAGGAAACCGTCAACGAGCAGCTCGCCACCCAGGTTCAGGTGGAGCAGCTGATAGAGGAAGAGGCCGGCGACACCGCGCCCACCGAGGAGGAGCTCACCGCCGCCTACGACGAGGCAGTGGCACAGCAGGAGGAGCAGAACGCCGCCAGCGAACAGGACACCGAGATTCCCCCGTTTGAAGAGGTGCGCACCGCTCTCGAGGAGCAGCTCCAGACGCAGAAGCAGTCGGCTGCCGCCGAGTCCCTGGTCTCCAGCCTCCGTGAGGCTGCTGATGTGACGGTCAACCTGTAGCCCAGGGACCGTCAGGCGGCGCCAAGGCACTCAGCCCGCGGCGCCGCCGACAGCTTGCACCGGTACGACTGACTCCATCGCGAACCAGGACGCCAGCTCTTCGGCTGGTAGCGGCCTGGCGTAGTGGTAGCCCTGCGCGAGGTCGCAGTCGAGGCCGATCAGGGCCTCTCGTTGCCCCTCGGTCTCGACGCCCTCAGCCACCGCCTTGATACCGACGGCGTGGGCCAACTGGACGCAGCTGGCCACGATTGCCGAGTCGCCACTGTTGATGCCCAACCCCGAAACGAAGGATCGGTCGATTTTCAGCTCATCAATGGGGAACTGCCTCAGGTAGGTGAGGCTTGAGTAACCGGTCCCGAAGTCATCGACAGCCAACCCGACACCGAGAGCCTTCAACGCGCAGAGCGCCCGCAGGGCTGCCTCCGGTCCCACCATCAGCGAGGTCTCGGTCAATTCCAGGGTCAGCAGCGACGGGTCGAAGCCATGGCGGCCCAACACCGAGGCGACCCGTCGTGGCAGTTCCGGGTCGGCCAGCTGACGGGTGGAGAGGTTTACGGCCATCTCCACCGGCCCACGGTTGGGATCCTCGTCGGCCCAGCGCGCTGCCTGGGCGACCGCCTCGTTGAGCACCCACGCCCCCAGTTCGCGAATCAAACCCGACTCCTCCGCGAGGCCGATGAACTCCGACGGCGGCAACAGTCCCCGGCGGGGATGCTCCCACCGGACGAGTGCCTCGACTCCCGTCAGCCGTCCGTCCCGCAGGTTCACCCGGGGCTGGTAGTACACGCGCAACTCGCCATCGCTGATTGCGTGGCGGAGCTCCCCCACGAGCTGCAACCGATCCACCGCGGGATCCGATTGAGAGGGATCGTGCAGTTCCCAGGTGTTCCGCCCACTGGCCTTTGCCTGGTACATAGCGATGTCGGACCGGCGCAGCAAGCGTTCCGCGGCGTCACCGTCCTCGCAGACCGCCGCACCAATGCTGGCGCTCACCACCACCTCAAGGCCCTCAATCACCAGCGGTTCCTGGAGGGCGCCCAGCAGCCGTTCTGCCATTTGACCCACCTCGTCGACCGCGGTCGCGCCACTGACGGCCGCGACGACGACGAACTCGTCCCCCGACAGCCGGGCTACGCACAGGGGATCACTGGCAGCGTCCTGGAGCCGTCGCGCCACCGAGCTGAGTAGTTCGTCGCCCGCGGCATGGCCGAGGCTGTCATTGACCGCCTTGAAATGGTCCAGGTCGACGAAGAACACCACGGTGCGCCGTCCAGGTGCGACGCCGGAGAGAGCGGCATCCAACGCGGTGATCAACGCGGGGCGGTTCAGCAGCCCGGTCAGGGGGTCATGGGAGGCCAGACGCCGCATTACTGCCTCGGTCGCAACGCACCGCGCCTCCGACTCTTCAGCCTGACGCCTCGCTTCGAGAAGGTGTTCTTCGTAGCGGCGCCGCTGGTGCGCCCCGAAGATCCCGACCCGCACCAGGGCCGGAGTGCACCCGGTCGGGGCCACCCGGGTGGCGGACAGCAGTGCAGCACGCCGCACTCCGTCCCTGCCGATCACCTCCAGTGCCTGTTCCTCGACCGAACCGATCAGGTGCAGCTGCGGGACGCAGTGCATGGTGTACAGGAACTGGTCGCTGGCGGGCAGCAACTGGTGCAGCGGTGTGGCGAGCAGGTCCGCGCGGGCATAACCCGACCAGGAGAGGAAGGTGTCGTTGACGGCGGTGATGGTGCCGTCGTCGTCGGTTAGCAGATACCCACAGGGAGCCTGTTGGAACAACGCCTCGTAGTCCAGCCCGTCGCCGTTCACGGCGAGCGCCGGGGCGCGGGCTGTGCCCGCTCATGAAACGCCATTGCTGCCACCTAGGAAAGTGTGTGCGACGGTCGGTCTGTGGCCGTCGGCTCCTCACTGAACTGTCGGCGGGTGCGCTGGAAATGTAAGGGGCCTACGGGTGCCGGCGCCGAATCCGGATGGGACCCTTGATCGTCGTCGGGTCGATGACCCTCCCGCCCTGGGTGATCTCCACTTCGCCCGCCGCCACCAACCGCCTGGCGGCGTCGCGGGACGCGTCCATCAGGTCGCGCCACTGCCCGTCAGAGACGGCACGGGCAGCCTCCGACGGGCAGATCGTCGCCTCCGGCGCGCGCTCGTCGAGCAACCGCCGGATGGCGGCCTCAAGGAGCAGGCCAGTGCTGGCGCTGGCGGGGTCCACTGGCCGTTTTACCAGATCAGGTCGTTGATGACGATGGTCTGGTCGCGGTCCGGGCCGACCCCGATGGCCGAGAACCGTGCGCCCGACATCTTCTCCAGCGCCCTCACGTAGACCTGCGCGTTCTCCGGCAGGTCGTCGATGGTGCGTGCTGTGGTGATGTCCTCGGTCCAGCCCTCGAAGTACTCGAAGATGGGCTTGGCGTGGTGGAAGTCGGTCTGGGTCATCGGCATCTCGTCGTGCCGGACGCCGTCGACGTCGTACGCCACGCACACCGGAATCTGTTCGATCCCAGTAAGTACGTCAAGCTTGGTCACGAAGTAGTCGGTGAAGCCATTGACCCGGGCAGCGTGGCGGGCAAGAACGGCGTCGTACCAGCCACAGCGGCGGGGACGGCCGGTGTTGACACCGAACTCGCCGCCCTTCGTCTGCAGGTACATGCCCATGTCGTCGAACAGTTCGGTGGGGAACGGTCCGGCTCCCACCCGCGTGGTGTAGGCCTTGATGATGCCCACGGCGCGGCTGATCCGGGTGGGGCCGATGCCCGAGCCGACCGACGCGCCACCGGCGGTGGGGTTCGACGACGTCACGAACGGGTAGGTGCCGTGGTCCACGTCGAGGAAGGTGGCCTGGCCGCCCTCCATGAGGACCACCTTGCCGGCGTCGAGCGCTTCATTGAGCACGTAGGTGGAGTCAATGACCAACGGCCGGAGGCGGTCGGCGAAGCCGAGGAAGTACTCGACCACCTCCTCCACCTCCACGTCGCGGCGGTTGTATACCTTGACCAGGAGTTCGTTCTTCTGGGCGAGGGAGCCTTCAACCTTCTGCCGCAGGATCGATTCGTCGAAAACGTCCTGGACGCGGATACCGAGCCGGGCCACCTTGTCCATGTAGGCGGGGCCGATACCGCGCCCGGTGGTGCCGATCGCCCGCTTGCCGAGGAATCGTTCGGTGACCTTGTCCAGTACCTGGTGGTACGGCGCCACCAGGTGGGCATTCGCCGAAATGCGCAGCTTTGAGGTGTCGGCGCCGCGGGCTTCAAGCCCTTCGATCTCTTCGAACAGTGCTTCGAGGTTGATGACGCACCCGTTACCGATAATCGGGATCGCGTTGGGGCTCAGGATGCCTGCGGGCAGCAGCTTCAGCTCGTATTTTTCACCGCCGACGACCACGGTGTGCCCCGCGTTGTTTCCGCCGTTCGGCTTGACGACGTAGTCAACCCGTCCGCCGAGCAGGTCGGTTGCTTTGCCTTTACCTTCGTCGCCCCACTGGGCTCCGACAATAACGATCGCTGGCATGGGATCCTCCCCCATCGTTGCGGCAGCACCCGCACAACACGCGATGCCGCCAGAAGTGCATGAGAATGCCCCAAGACCTGCGAGTGCGTGCGCGCAAGAGATCTGGGGCTCTTACCAGCCAAGTTTAGCAAGAGATCCCGCCGACCCTCAGCTTGGTGACCAATCGGTGTGGACGGGAGGCTCCTCGAGGGACCCTGCCGGTGTGGGATTCGCCTCCACCTCAGTCGCGGGGTAAGCCTCGCCGGCCACGGCCCGGTAGGTGGCCACGACCCTGCCAGGCCAGCAGCAGTGCACCGGAGCCCAGCAGCACGTTGGTCCACACGTATCCGACGTCGCCGTTGACAATGTTGGTCACTGCGGCACCCAGCATGACCAGCACCAGCACCAGTGCTCCCAGGGTGCGCAGCCGGGGAACGAAGAGCGCGGCACTGCCCAGGAACTCGCCGGCCGCAGTCAAGTACACCGTCCACTCCGGCAGCCCCGACTTCTGGAAGGGAAGCAGCGCAGCAGGCTCGCCGATCACCTTCTCGATCCCGGCCCGCACAAAAAAGAACGCCAGGATCGCTGCCAGCCCCAACCACACCAGTTCACTCCGGCTCTTCTGCATACCGCCATGATGCCATGGGGCCCCCAAGGAGGAGAGAATGTCCTCATGGATCGTTTCGCGGGCAACATTGCAGGGCTGGGCACGGCGTCGGGAACACGGCTGGTGATCGGCAGGTGGGACACGTCGCCGTTGGGGGCGTTCACCGACGTCATGATGGAGGATGCCAACGGTGAGCGGACCCTGCTCGCCCCGTCGCAGGCGGTTGCCGACTACGTCAGCTCTACCTACAGCTTCGATGTGGTCCGGGTGGTGGATGTGGACTCAACGCTCGACGACCGGCAACTGACCGTGACCGCGGGAGGGCTGGCAGTCACCGCGCAGCTCGGCGCGGTAACCGGGCTGGGGCGGATGTTGCGCCTCATTCCGGCGCGGCTCGCGACGTCGCCGCGCTGGCTGAGCCTCATCAATCCGGTGGCTGGGCTGCTCATGCCCGGGGTCAGCACGGCGGGATCGGCTGGCAATGGCCGCACTGAATATTACGGGGTGACGACGGCGGTGAAAATCACCGCCGCGTCGGTGCGTTGGCACGGCAAGGACCTGGGGATCCTGGCACCGTTGACACCGCCAGTGCGGTTTGGGTTCAGCTCTGCCCCTGCCGCGCCGATGCTGGTCACCGTGGTGACCAGCATCAGGCGTCCTTGAGCCAGTTGCCTACCTGGACCTAATTGCCCAGTTGCTTACTGGCTTCCGGGTCGGATTCGCCGAGGAACTTCGCGATCCGCTCGGCCTCGTCGATTTCGCCGATCGAGGCCGCTGCCCTGCCCAGCGCATAAAGCGAGCGGAGGAATCCACGGTTGGGTTCGTGCGAGTAGGGCACGGGCCCGGTGCCGCGCCAGCCGTTGCGCCGCAACGCGTCAAGACCACGGTGGTAGCCGGTCCTGGCGTACGCATAGGACTCGATGGTGCGGCCATCGGCGTAGGCTTCGTCGGCCAGGATGGCCCACACCAACGACGACGTCGGGTACTTGGCGGCGAGATCTACCGCTTCGTCACCGGCGTCGATCCGGACGCCGAGGTCCGTCTCCTCGGGAAGGAGGGTGGGCTCGGGGCCCAGAAGGTTCCGGCGGAATTCATCGGACATGTTAGAGCTTCTTTCCGGCGGAGCCCAGGGATGCTGCGGCTTCCACCACGCGGGCGGCCAGTCCGGCTTCGGCGGCTGCACCCCACACGCGGGGGTCATAAACCTTCTTGTTGCCTACCTCGTTGTCGACCTTGAGCACGCCGTCGTAGTTCTTCAGCATGTGGTCAACCACCGGGCGGGTGAACGCGTACTGCGTATCGGTGTCGATGTTCATCTTGATGACACCGTACGAGACGGCGTCGGAGATTTCCTGGTCCGAGGATCCTGATCCACCGTGGAACACGAGGTCGAAGGGCTTGTCCTTGCCGAGCCGTGAGCCGATCTGGTCCTGGATGTCCTTGAGGATCTCGGGGCGGAGCTTGACGCCGCCGGGCTTGTACACGCCGTGCACATTCCCGAAGGTCAGGGCGGTCAGGTAGCGGCCGTGCTCGCCGGAGCCCAGCGCCTCGACAGTGGCCAGCGCGTCTTCGACGGTGGTGTACAACTTGTCGTTGATGGCGTTCTCGACGCCGTCCTCCTCACCGCCGACGGTGCCGATCTCAACCTCAAGGATGATCTTCGCTGCGGCTGCGCGGGGCAGGATGTCCTTGGCGATCCGCAGGTTTTCCTCAAGGGTTTCCGCTGAGCCGTCCCACATGTGGGACTGGAAGATCGGGTTGTTGCCGCGCTTGACCGCCTCTTCCGATGCTGCGAGGAGCGGCAGGACAAACTCGTCCAGCTTGTCCTTGGGGCAGTGGTCGGTGTGCAGCGCAATATTCACGTCATACTTCTTGGCCACCTCGTGGGCGAAGGCGGCGAAGCCAAGAGAACCGACCACCATGTCCTTCACCGATGCGCCCGACCAGTAGGCAGCGCCGCCCGTGGACACCTGCACGATGCCGTCGGAACCGGCCTCGGCGAACCCACGCATCGCAGCGTTGAGGGTCTGGGAGGAGGTCACGTTCACGGCCGGATACGCGAAGCCCCCAGCCTTGGCACGGTCGATCATTTCTGAATAGATCTCAGGTGTTGCGATAGGCATAAGGACTCCTTTGTGGAATGCGTGCGTAAACAGGCGGGATGAAAACTGACCGCTTAAGCCATCCTATTCGACTGCTCGATCAGCAGAAACGGCCCCCGGGGTCGGGTTCGCCGGTTGCGCGCGGCAGTTCTGACTGTCCAGACGTTTCTGACCCAGGCAGGTGCACTGCTGGTCAGATCCCCTGCCCGAAGACGTGCCGGCGGACCCATCCGTGCATGGCGATCGCGGCAGCGGCAGATGCGTTGATGGACCGGGTGGACCCAAACTGGGCGATGGAGAGGGTGGCGTCGGCGGCGGCATGCACCTCGGGTGTCAGGCCCGGCCCCTCCTGGCCGAAGACCAGCACGCAGTTCTCCGGCAGTTCATAGGTTTCCAGGGGCACTGAATCCGGAAAGTTGTCGATCCCGATGATCCGCAGCCCCTCCCCTGCCGCCCACGTGACGAATTCCTCGACCGTGGGATGGTGCCGGACGTGCTGGTAGCGGTCGGTCACCATCGCACCCCGACGGTTCCACCGCCGTCGTCCGATGATGTGGACTTCCCTGGCCATGAAGGCGTTCGCCGTGCGCACCACCGAACCGATGTTCAGGTCATGCTGCCAGTTCTCGATGGCGACGTGAAAGTTGTGGCGGCGGGAGTCGAGGTCCGCGACGATCGCATCGTGGGTCCAGTACCGGTACCGGTCGACGACGTTGCGGGTGTCCCCAGCAGCAAGGAGGTCGGCATCCCAGTGCTCTCCCTCTGGAAGTTGCCCCTCCCAGGGGCCCACGCCGACCGGGACCAGCGGGATTTCGGGATTTTCTTTCACGCTCCCAGCCTAAGGTGAAAGACTGGGGTCCTAGAGCACCGCCGGACGGCAGGGAGATATCACATGGGTGAGAACGAACATATCGAGTGCTGGCTGACGGACATGGATGGCGTCCTGGTGCATGAAAACCAGGCGATCCCGGGCGCAGCAGAGCTGATTGACCGCTGGGTAGCCACGTCCAAGCGGTTCCTGGTGCTGACCAACAACTCCATCTACACTCCGCGGGACCTTGCAGCCCGGCTGAAGGCCTCCGGCCTGGAAGTCCCCGAGGAGAACCTGTGGACCTCGGCCCTGGCCACCGCGCAATTCCTTAAGGAGCAGTTGCCGGGGGGCCGGGCGTACGTGATCGGGGAGGCCGGCCTGACGACGGCGTTGCATGAGGCCGGTTTTGTACTCACGGACCAGGCGCCCGACTATGTGGTGCTCGGGGAAACCCGCACCTACTCGTTTGAGGCGATCACCAAGGCCATCCGGTTGGTAGAGGGCGGGGCCCGGTTCATTGCAACGAACCCTGATGTTACCGGGCCGTCGAAGGAAGGACCGCTGCCTGCGACGGGGGCAGTCGCGGCCCTGATCACCGCTGCTACCAGCCGTGTTCCCTACATTGTGGGTAAACCCAATCCCATGATGTTCCGCTCGGCCATGAACCAGATCGACGCCCACTCCGAAACCACCGCGATGATCGGCGACCGGATGGACACCGACATTATTGCGGGGATGGAAGCGGGCCTGCACACGGTGCTGGTGCTCAGCGGCATCACCCAGCGCGCCGACATCGACGCCTACCCGTTCCGGCCCGCCCAAATCATGGAGTCAGTGGCGGACCTGATCGACCAGGTCTAGTCCCGTGCCGGGGGTGCTCAACCTGCGCGACATCGCGGAGCTCACCGCCGCCGACCCCCGGGCCCCGGTGCCGGGCAAGGTGTTCCGCTCCAGCCAGCCGTTCGATTGGGACCGTGAGTCGACCATGAACTTCCTCACGGGTCAAGGGATCCAATCGATCGTTGACCTGCGCAGTCAACGCGAGGCCGGAATGGCACCCTGGCAGGTGGCCGCCGATACGGGAATCGACGTCGTTGCCGCCCCGCTGGACCCCTCCGAGGCCAACCCGGCGTCGACCATGGGGTTACTGACCGCTGCGGACCTGGGGAACTACTACCTGGGCTGGCTGCACAGTCGGCCCGCGGTGGTGGTCGACGCGCTCGAGCCGATTGTGGCGGGCCGGACCACACTGGTGCACTGCGCCGCAGGCAAGGACCGCACGGGAGTGATCACCGCGGTGATTCTCCTGGCTGCCGGGGTCTCCGATGACCTGATCATCAAGGACTACGCCCACACGACAGGCGCCCTGCCGGAGATTCTGCCGGCACTGGCGAAACTATGGATGGGTGACGCGCCCGCGGGGTCGGGCCGGCTGTCGATCGAGAACCCGCCGGTGATCCTGACCTCACCGGCGGGCGCCATGGCCACGTTCATTGAGGGGATGCGCCGCCAGTTCGGCACCGTCGACTCGTTCCTGGAGGGCGCCGGGATGGACCGCCGCGACCTGGGTCAACTCCGGAGAACCCTCAGGGGTCAGTAGGCGCTTCGCCGGGAACCGCCCCGCGGCACGGGCAGGAATTCGTCCTGCAGCGCGACGACGATGCTCTGGTAAATCAGCGGGTTCCACTGCGGGCTGGCGTGCGCGGGCAGGGCGCCGTCGGTGACGTAGTCGGCCGACACCAGGTTGTCCGGGAAGGCTTCCGCCCAGCCGGGCCTGGCCCGGGCGTAGTTGACCGTACCGTCGTTGGGGTTGCCGATGAAAGCGATCTGCGTATCGCCCAGCGTCCCCTGGAAGCGGGTGACGTTGTAGTGGTAGATGTACGAAGACTGCGACTGGATCAGGACGCTCGATGGTGCGAACGGGGAGAGTTGCTCAAGGCTCTGGTTCAGGACCTGCCGCCAAGTGCGCTCGTTCTTGTTGACAATCCGCTCCCCCAGTTCATAGCCGCCGCGCAGCACGGTGGGGACCCGGTAGCCGGCGTCATACAGGAACACCACGCCCTCGAACACGGCCTGGTCCAGCACATCATCACGGGAGTGCGGACTGGAATCGAGGATGATCAGCTCCACCGCGATCCCCAGCCCGCGCAACTGCGAAGCCACCTCGACCGCCACCATCCCGCCGAAGCTGTGGCCGTAGAAGTAGAGGGTCTGAACCTGGAAGATCCTCACGTACCGGTTCAGCGCTGCGACGATGCTCGCGATGTTCAGCCCACGGTTCGAATATCCCATCACCGCGATCTGCCCACGCTGGCTCAGGGCTGGCTGGAGTGAGTTCGCGATCCAGCCGCCCTCTTCCCAGCCAGTCTTGTAGCCAGGGAAGATGATCCACCGTGTTCGCGGGAACCGGCGTGCGGCTTCCGCGTCCTCGACCGGAAGGATCTGCAGTTCCTCGCGTTCCTCCTGGACCTGCCGGGTCAGGAACAGGTCGGCAGCAAGGGTGAGCCCAAACGCTGAGCCAGCGATGAAGGAGCGGCGGGACATGCCTTTGATCCCGTGCGCATAGCGAAGCAGCCGTTCGGCGTCCTCAGTCATCGGTCTGCTCAGGTGCTAGCTCAGGCCGAGCTCATCTTTACCGAACGCGTAGAGGTAGGGCACCCCTGCTTCCGACTCGATGCGTTCCCTGGACCCGGTGTCCCGGTCGACGATGACCGCCACGGCCTGCACGTTGCCACCCGCCCGCCGGACACCTTCCACGGCGGTCAGTGCCGACCCGCCAGTGGTTGAGGTGTCCTCAAGGACGACGACGGTCCGGCCGGCGACGTCGGGGCCCTCCACCTGTCGCGCCATGCCGTGGGCTTTCTGGGTCTTGCGCACCACGAACGCGTCAATGCCCCGATTGTCGCGGGCCGCGGCGTGCATGACGGCGGTTCCCACCGGGTCGGCGCCCATGGTCAGCCCACCAGCGCACTCAAAGGCGATGCCGGCGTCGTCGAGCATCTGCAGCATGACCCGGCCCACCAGCTGCGACGCCTCGTGGTGGAGCGTGATCCGGCGCAGGTCGATGTAGTAGTCGGCTTCCTTACCGCTGGACAGGGTCACCTTCTCGTGAACGATGGCCAGTTCCTGGATGAGTTCACGCAGGCGGTCGCGGGCGGCGGTATCGACGGTCATGGTTGCAATCCTAATCTCTCCTCCGGTGGCGACCTGCGCTGCATGCGACCCACCGGGCCGACAGCGGAGGTCCGGCGCGTCCACCGGCCGCCGGATACCATTGCAGAAAGAGCACCTGGTCTTGCCCCCGGAGCAATAACGAGCAGCCCTAGAGAGGAACCACCATGACTTTCGGTCCCGTTCGACGTTTGACGGGACCGGATGACATTTCACCCCTCGTCAAACAGCTTCCGATCGCTGTCCTCTTCGTTGCCGCAGCGGTGATGAGCAGCCTGGTACCTACTCTGACGGTCAGCAGCAGACCAGTATTGATTATCGGCGTCTGTCTAACCATTGCCGCAACCCTGTTTGCCTTAGCTTTTTCGCGACCAACGCTATCGCGCTTCTCGGTACTCATCCCGGCCGTTGATCTGCTCGCTGCGGGTATGCTTCGATACGCGACCGGCGAAAGCCAGTCGATCTACGCTTCCCTGGTGCTGTTACCCATTCTGTGGCTGGCAACAATCGAAGGGCGACGTCATGTGCTCTACGCCATCCTCGGTGGCGTAGTGGCCATCCTGGTGCCGTTCGCCCTGGGCGCCGGGACGGACGAAAATCCCAACGAACTGCTCCGAGGCATGTACAGCCTCCTCGTGTTCGCCCTGGCCGCCGGAATTGTCAATGAGCTCGCCTCGAGGTCACGACGACGACTGTCTTCGGCGCGTGCGCAGGCAGCGGCTTCAGCAGAGGAGCTCAGCCGGGCCGCCGAAATTCAGCGCTATCTCCTCCCCCAGGAAGCAGCTCCACTACCTGGATACGAAACTGCCGGGGCCTGTGTGCCATCGAAAGCTGTCGGTGGCGACTTCTTCGACTGGTACGAAATCGACGGGGGTCTTGGGTTCACCCTGGGCGACGTGATGGGCAAGGGCGCGGGGGCGGGCATGATCGCCGCCACTACCCGGGCGGTGATCCGCAGCGCCCGAAACAACGAGGACCCGGCGGTAGCGCTCAGATTAACCTCAGATTGTCTTACGTCGGAGCTAAGCCAGGCCGCATCCTTTGCAACCCTCTTCCACGCAAGACTCCGCGCAGCGGATGGTCGCCTTTCCTTCTGTGATGCGGGACATGGGCTAACGCTTTGCATCAGAGCAGATGGGAGCTGGGAAAGGCTCGCCTCCCGGGAACTGCCGGTAGGCCTCCTCCCGGAATCCACCTGGCATTCGTTCGAAATCAGGCTTGAGCCCGGCGATATGATCGTCAGTTTCAGCGATGGAGTGCTGGACCTTTATGACGGAACTCTGAGCGCCATCGACGAGCTCGCCCTGCTGGCCATCTCAGCCTCTTCGGCGAAAGATATCGTGGAAACTGTTCAGGTCCTCGCGTCAGGATCTGTCAACCCTGATGACGTGACCATCCTCGCGGTCCGAAGGTCCGCGCACCAGACAGCATCGCCTAACGCGGCCCACAGCGAAACCCTCCAGGTAGGCGCTGCCTGACACGGAGGGGAACTCACCGGCGTGAGTCCCAGCTCAACCGCCAGCACAGACTGGCAAGTGAAAGAACAGGTGTACGCATGAACGAACCATCGCCTAACCTCTTCAACGAATCTGCCGGGTCTGCTCACAACGAAACCGAGAGGCTCAAGTCCCTCGCAGAGACAGCACTGCTCGACACCCCGCCCGAGGAGGGGTTTGACCGGATCACCCGATTGGCTCAGAAGCTCTTCGGGGTCAGCTCCGCCTCGGTGTCGCTGATCGCGGAAGACCGACAGTTCCTCAAATCAGTCGCCGGCACCCTCGACGTCAACAGCCCCCGAAAGGCGTCCTTCTGCACCCACACCATCATGACCCCGGACACCCTGGTGGTCGAGGATGCCGGGGAAGATGACCGCTTCAGCTCCAACCCCTATGTCCTGGGCATCCCCAATATCCGCTTCTACGCCGGGCAGCCCCTGCAGGGCCCAGGGGGACACAATATCGGCACTCTCTGCATCAGCGATCAGCAGCCACGCACGTTCAACGGTGAACAGGAAAAAGTCCTCCGCGACCTTGCCGCCGTCGTGCAGCGCGAGATTAACGTTCGCACGGATCTCCAGAACGGCGCACGAATTCAGCACGCACCATCCCTCCCCGGCTACAGGGTAACCGCGGCTTTTCGTCCGGCGGGCGAATTATCAGGTGACTTCTATGACTGGGACCTTGTACAAGGGCGGTTCCGGTTCACACTGGCCGATGTCATGGGCAAGGGAACTGGCCCGGCCATTCTGGCTGCCACCGTGAGAGCTGGCCTGCGAGCCAACGCAAACCTGGATCCCGCCGGCGCGTTCGCAGCAGTCTCAACCGAGTTGACCTGCAACCTGGAGCGGACCGATTCCTTCGTGACCGCATTCCACGGCGACCTGGACCCGGACACGGGCACCGTGTCGTATTCGGATGCGGGACACGGGTTGGCGCACTATCTGCCTGCGGGCGGGCGACCGATCCGGCTTCCCACCTCCAGCGGCCCGCTGGGGATCTTTCCTGGCATGCAATGGCACACCGAGTCTCTGACCCTGGGCCCCGGCGACGCCCTGATGATTCCCAGCGACGGGGTCCTTGAACTGGTCAACGACGACCTGGAAGAACTCGCGCATGTCCTGGCGCAGCTTTCCTCCGCTGACGACCCCAGAGACTTCATTGACAGACTCTCCAGCGAAGCGGTCACCGGCGCCGACGACACCACCGTTCTCATCCTGCGCAGGAACGAGCTCACAGTCGGTTTAGATGGTCTTTAGCAACCCAGTACATGCGATGCTTTGACGAGCATTGGTCGGTGTGCAGCTTGAATGTTTTCGAAAGGAATTGAATGAAGTTCAGTCATATGCCCAAAGGTACGTACACCGAGGTCAAGGCGGATGGACGCCTGAACATGGTTTCCGCCCCAGAGCTGCGCGAATTCGTGTCCGGCTTGATTACCGAGGGGTCCTCCCGGATTGTCATCAACCTGGAACAGGCGGTGTTTATGGACTCCTCCGGGCTCGGCGCGCTGATTGGTTGCCTGAAAGCGGCCCGTCAGGCCGGCGGTGATTTGCGGATCGCAGGTGTCCAACCCCAGGTGAAGATGGTTCTTCAATTGACCAGTATGGACAAGGTCCTCACACCCTATGCATCTGCCGATGATGCGTTCAGCAATGAGTGACGTTCTCGCCTCCCGACGGTATCGGGGGCTGGCGGTAGGAAGCGTCATCGATGAGGTCCACACCGATCTGGACGAGCTCTGGACCGATGCCCCTTTTGTCCAGGAAATGGACCAGATGACTTTCACAACGGCGGTCATCGAGTCCGTGTCGAACATTGTCCAGCACGCCGAGCCGGAAGGTCGGGGACCGGTGGAGCTGAGCGTTCACGTCGAGGTCCGAACCACCCAGCTGAAAGCTGAGATCAGCGCCTACCACGCCAAGCCTCCCCTCGGCATGATGAATCCGCACATGCCTGGTGAGGACGCGGAGTCTGGCCGGGGACTTGCGCTCATCGAGGCTCTGGTCACAACTGTCACATTCGAGCGGCAGGATGCGACCAATACCTGGGTACTGTCCCGGACCCCGCAGAGCTGAGTCTGATGATGAGAGCCCGCGGGGGATCAGTCCACCCTGTGGAAAACCTGCACAAATACTTGTTGTTTTCACCGGTTCTCACGACCGCATCCACGGGACAATGAGGAGCCGGATCGAGCCACCGAGCCGGCACATTAGGGCGACCGTCATGATGTAAAGGGCCAAACCGGTGCAAGCCGGCGACGCAAAGCCACGGGGCCCGCACGGGTCAGCCGGGCTACTGATTCTCAAAAAAGGTGCCAGCCATGGTCTTCCCCGTGCCGCTTCGCTCATTCGCACCAGCATTAAGACATGCGCGGAGGACTACCACCAGGGTGCTCCTGATGATGTGCGCCGTTGCGCTGTTATCGACGGGGATTCTTCCCGCCGCCCAGGCAGGCGCAGCAATAAGCCTTAGCAGTTCCCAGGGGCCAGCCGGGACGTCAGTGACCATTACCGGCCTGGGTTTCCCCAAGAACACGAAGGGTTCGATAGTTGCCGCGTCGACGAGTGTCGGGATGCGGGTGAACGGAGCTGGCTCGTTCCAGGCCTCAGTGATCATCCCTGCCGGGGCATCGAGTGTGGAGATCAGGGCGACTGCAGGCTCTGCATCGGCCACCTCCATCTTCACCGTCACGGACCCTGTTCATTCCACCAGCCCCGATTCGTCAAACCCCAAAGCTATCCGCTTCGGTGTCGGAACGAATGGTGGTCCGGCAGCAACGGCAGAGCTCGACGAGGTCGCAGCCATTGCCGGAGAGGCACCCTCGCTGGTGCTCTCCTACAAGGACTTCCGTCAACCACCACCGCTGACCGAACTTGACGCGGTGAGGTCCCGTGGCGCAGAGACAATCCTGACCTGGGAACCGTGGTCCTGGGGTGGCGGCGTGGAACAGCCCGCCTATTCGCTGGACCGCATCGCCGCCGGCGATTTCGACGGTTACCTGCGGCAATGGGGAACGGCTCTCGGCCAGTGGGGTCACCCGGTTTATTTGCGGTTTGGTCATGAAATGAACGGTGACTGGTACCCGTGGGCTGAGGGAGTCAACGGGAACGGGCCGGGTGACTATGTGGTCGCCTACCGGCACGTCCACGACGTCGTCACCGCCACCGGGGCGACGAACATCCGCTGGATCTGGAACCCGAATGTCCCCTATGCGGGTTCCACCCCACTGGAAGAGCTTTTCCCGGGAGCAGCCTATGTCGACGTGACCGCACTGGACGGCTACAACTGGGGCACTTCCCAGATCTGGAGCGCCTGGCAAGAGCCTGGGCTGCTATTCGGTGAGGGTCTCGCAGAACTGAGGCGGTTGGCACCGGGGAAGCCCATCATGATCGCCGAGACAGCATCCTCGGAACTCGGCGGGTCAAAAGCAGCGTGGAATACGGCCCTTTTCGACTACCTCTCCAACCAACCAGACATCGTTGCTCTGGTCTGGTTCCACCTGGCAAAGGAAGCCGACTGGCGGATCAACAGCAGCGAAGCATCCGCCAACGCATTCAAAGCGGCGCTCGTGAGCCGGCGTTGATCATCCAGAGCGGCTGATCCTTCCGGGGATGCTGGAGTCGGTCACTGTTTCAGGACGCCAACTGGTTGCTCGTTGGGGGCGAACCCCTGATAGCGAACCGCCTTAATCAGGACGCTGAGCACAACCAGGTCGTAGACAACCCAGAACACGTTGACTGCTGTGCCGAGCGGCTCATTCAGGCCTACCCCGAGCCGCACCAGCCCGACCACCGCTGCTCCAGCCAGCAGAGCCATCGCAAGCAGCTGCGGGCGGATCAGGTGCCAGTCGCGGCTGTTGCCTTGCTTGACCTTGGGTGTGACGGCAAAATCCAAGGGGCGGCCGAACCACACGTTGCGTGCCGCTGAGGTGCATGCCTTGATCCAGATCGGGAACAAAGCAAGGCTATATTGCTGTCCCCGCCACGTCTTCGCGCCTCGTCCGGCCACGATGAACAGGAGTTGGTTGGCCACCATGAAGGGAATGAAACGGATGAAGAATTCCGTACTGAGGCTGTTGACGGGCAGGATGCCGAGCAGGAGATAGATGACCGGCGCGGCGATGTAGACCACGGCGGCGAATCCTGAGAGGTAGCTCCACATCGTCGCGAAGTACATCAACCGTTGGGTCCATTTCATTCCCCGCTTCGTAAGCGGGTTCTCCCGCAGCAGCACCTGGATCGTGCCCTGCGCCCAGCGCAGCCGCTGGGTAAGCATGGTCTTGAGATCCTCCGGGGCGAGGCCAACGGCGAGGATCTCATGGTGGTAGACACTCTTCCAGCCGAGAGAGTGCATCCGCATAGAAGTGGCCATGTCCTCCGTCACGGAAATCGTGGCCAAAGGCATCACCGGCTGGGCCTCGTCATTACGCTCCACCGAGATGGCCTCAAGCACCGCCTGCACTGATTCCAGGGCGCCCAGAGGGGACCAATGCCTCGACGACAGGTGCGCTACGGCAGCATCGACGTCGTCAGGGGTGAGAGGGACACCGCCGTCCAGGCCCATCGCCGAGATCTCAGCCAGGTCAGCCTGGAGTACCGAGAAGTCCGCCGCGACGAGCTGCTGGACGGCACCATCCACCGTGCGGCGCAGGTTGTAGGTGATCTCGCTGAACGACCTGCCGGCCTTGAGATCGGCGCTGGCTTTCCTCGTTGCAACCTCCACCTCGTCCAGCAGGCCGGCCACCATTGGAGCGGTGGAGTCCTTGGACTTGCGCGCCTTACGCACCGCCGTCCGAGCGCCCTTCAACGCGGAATGGATATTGCGCTCAACCTCGTCGACGTAGCCCACCAGGCCCAGTTGCATGAGCGCTTCACGGCGCAGCAGTGCGTTCGAACCACAGAAAAAGGCGGCATTCCAGCCGTCCTTGCCCTGCTGCAGCGGGCCGTAAAACAGGGGTGCCTGACTACCTAGCGGGTCATCCTCAGGAACGTTGACGAACCATTGGGGGGTCTGCACCAGGGACACCTTGCGGTTATTGAAGTAACCCAGCGTCCTGTCCAGGATTTCCGGCCTGGGGATCTGGTCCGCATCGAGGATCAGCATGAATTCACCCTGAGTCATCATCAGCGCATTGTTGAGATTCCCTGCCTTTGCGTGGCGGGGCCGATTCGCCCATTCGTCTCCCCGGGTGAGATACCCGATCCCGTGTTCCTCGGCCAGCAACCTGAGTTCGTCCCTCGCGCCGTCGTCGAGAATCCAGGTCTGATGTGGGTACCTGATCCGCTGGGCCGCCACGGCAGTGTCCATCACCATGTCCAACGGCTCGTTGTAGGTGGTGATGAAAACGTCGACGGTCAAGCCCTCGGGAGCGGGCGGGGGTATCCGTTCCCGGGTCCGCCAGGTGGTCAGGCCAAAGAGCATGACGTCGATCAGGCTGTAGGTCTCGGCTAAGACCAGCGGAATAGCGATCCACCAGGCAGACCAGTTCAATGACTCCAGCCAGCGCCATCCGATGTAGTTGACCCCCAGAATCACTGTCAAAACCACCAGCAATCGGATCAGGAATCGATGCACATTTCCCCATTTCTATGCTTTGGCGTCGATGCGCCGCCCTGCCGCTCAAGCCTATCCGAGTGCCCGGCAGCCTTGATGAGTCTGTCACCCACTCCCTGGGCTGAATATCCCGTCTGGATTAGGCTCAGCATCACAAGGAGAGCGGACGGAAGGTAAGCCCATGGTGCAGCGCGAGGAAACATCAACAGCATGGCCCCGGCTCCGGGTCGACGACTGGTCTGACACGCGGGACACCCTGCACATGTGGACGCAGATCATCGGCAAGATCCGTCTCGCCCACGCCCCGCTGGTCAACCACTGGTGGCAGGTCACGTTGTACGTGAGTGCCCGCGGGTTGAGGACGTCGGCAATCCCCCACCGGGACACCGTCTTCGACATCGAATTCGATTTCTGCGACCATCGGCTCCGGCTCCGCAGCGGGGATGGGCAGACCCGGGAGCTCGCCCTGGCGTCCATGCCGGTCAAGGATTTTCATTCCTGGATTATGGGGGCGCTCACCGAACTGGGCATCGAGACGGTCATCCAGTCACAACCCAACGAGGTGGACCCGGCGATCCCGTTCGCGGAAGACACCGTGCACGCCTCCTACGACTCGGTGGCCGCCCACCTGTTCTGGCGCCAGCTTGTCCAGGCGGACCGGGTGATGAATCAATTTCGGGCCCACTTCATCGGCAAGGTCAGCCCTGTCCACTTTTTCTGGGGCGCAATGGACCTGGCGTGCACCCGCTTCTCCGGTCGGGACGCGCCAGTCCACCCCGGCGGGGCCCCGAACTGCGGTGACTGGGTGATGGAGGAGGGCTATTCCAAGGAGCTCAGCAGCTGCGGATTTTGGCCTGGCGGTGGGGAGGAGGGGGCGTTCTACGCGTACGCCTATCCGGAGCCGTCCGGTTTTGCCGACCAGCCACCGGGACCGCCGGGGGCGTTCTATTCGGCCGAGAATGGGCAGTTTCTCCTGCCGTATGAAAGGGTGCGGTCCGCTGCGGACCCCGACCGGGTGCTGCTCGAATTCCTGCAGGCCACCTACGCCGCCGCCGCGACGACCGGCCGCTGGGACAGGACCCAGCTGGAAACCGACCCCGCCCGGTGGGGCTGAGCCGGTCGGGATGAGCCGTGGCGCGGCACGGGTCAGGGTGCGGCCAGGCTCGCGGTCTCGATCGACTCCGGAGACAGGACATGGGAGATGGCCATCACCGAGGCACCCCTGACCCCAGCATTCTGCCCGGCAACCGAGGGGACAATCCGCAAGTGCTCCGTGGCCAACGGCAGGGAGCGGCGATAGACCACTTCGCGGATCCCCGCCAACAGGTGTTCACCGGCCTGCGCCAGACTTCCGCCAATCACCACCACCGCGGGGTTGATCAGGTTCACGCAGGTCGCCAGCACGTCGCCGATATCACGGCCGGCCTGACGGATCACCTGGATGGCGTTCCCGTCACCTGAGCGCACCAGGTCGATCACGCCCTGGCTGTTGGTGAGGGTTCCGCCGGTCAGTGCATTAAGGGCGGCGGCAAGCGCCGGGCCGCCGGCCATTGCTTCGAGGCACCCGGTGTTCCCGCACCGGCACGGAATGTCCCCGCCGCGCGGCACGCGTACGTGGCCGAGGTCCCCCGCGGTTCCCTGGGCGCCGCGCTGCAGCATTGACCCGGAGATGATCCCGGCGCCGATGCCGGTAGCCACCTTGATGAACATCAGGTCGGAGGTGTCCGGCCAGTTGCTGCTCAGCTCCCCCAGGGCCATGATGTTGACGTCGTTGTCC
This sequence comes from Arthrobacter sp. CAN_A212, assembly GCF_015752345.1. Classification (NCBI taxonomy): domain Bacteria; kingdom Bacillati; phylum Actinomycetota; class Actinomycetes; order Micrococcales; family Micrococcaceae; genus Arthrobacter; species Arthrobacter sp. CAN_A212. The sequence continues at coordinate 55,387 of NZ_JADOUT010000012.1, read as the reverse complement.
ACGAGTACCGGGACGTCGAAAGTTCGCTGCACCAGACCTGGCACATCGAAGCGATCCCAGCCCGGCATGATCGGCGGGTTGATGGGGCGTCCGGTCTCGTGCTCCACCGGACCGGGCAGCCCGATGCCGATGGCCGCGAGCTCGGAACTGCTCCGGTGTGCCTCCACCAACAGTTTACCGATCGTTGCGACCAGCCAGCCCAGCACCGCTTCCGGCCCATCGGAGATGTTCAGTGTCTGCCGGGCGCTGGCCAGTTCTGCGCCGGAGAGATCGGTCAGGATCACCAGGGCGTGGGTGGCGCCGATGTCGGCACCGATCACTACCCGGGCTCCGGGGTTCAGCGCGAACAACGACGGCGGCCGCCCCCCGGTGGACACGGCTCCACCATAGGGGGCCACCAGTCCGAGGGTCATCAAGGTCTCCACCCGCGAGGCGACGGTGGAACGTGCGAGCCCGGTGAGTTGCGCCAGTTCCGCCCGGGTCCGCGGTTGTCCGTCGCGCAGGAGCTGGAACACCTCGCTGGCGCCGGGCGCGGGCAACGCGGAGGTGCGGCCCTGCTTCTCGGACTCAATCTTCAACACGGTTTTAGTAAACCACGCAGAACTTGGAGCTGTCTCACAAACTACTAACTGATGATCGAAGGGATACTTTTGCGTGATGCTCGACAAAAGTATGAGTCTTATGTCACAGTGAGCGAGTGGATAAAGAAGTCTTCCCCGCGGAGTCTCGGGTCAGCACGCCGGTGGTGCTGAGTGTCTCCGGACTGTCGAAGAGTTTCTTCGGCATCGAGGTACTGAAGGACGTCTCCCTTGAGCTGCGCTCGGGTGAAGTCCACGGCCTGGTCGGCGAGAACGGTGCCGGCAAGTCGACCCTGATGAAACTGCTGGCCGGCGTACACCACCGGGACTCGGGCACCATCGAACTGTCAGGCTCCCCCGTTGATTTTTCCCATCCCACCCAGGCGCACGAGGCCGGGCTCTCAACGGTTTTCCAGGAGTTCAACCTTCTCCCCGACCGGACCGTCGCGGAGAACATCTACCTGGGCAGGGAACCCCGAAGTGGGATCCTGGTGAACCGGAAGGCGATGCTGGAACGCACCGCAGAGCTGCTGGACCAACTCGGAATCACCAGCATCCAGCCGTCCACCCCGGTGAGCAACCTCTCGGTCGCCCAGCAGCAGATTGTGGAGATCGCCAAGGCAGTCAGCTACGACGCACGGATTATCTCGATGGACGAGCCCACCGCAGCGCTCGCCGGGCCGGAGGTCGAACTGCTCTACGGCATCATCGGGCGCCTGAAGGAGCGGGGTGTGGCGATCCTCTACGTCTCGCATCGGCTCAAGGAAATCTTCGACCTCTGCGACACGATCACCGTCCTGAAAGACGGCGAAGTGGTCGGATCCCAACCGGCGTCGTCAATGGACGACGCCTCACTGGTACGCATGATGGTTGGCCGGCCAATCTCCGCCTACTTCCCGGAGGTTACCCCCGGCACCACCATCGGTGAACCGCTGCTCGAAGTGACCGGCGCCGGCAACGAACAGCTCGATTCGATCAACCTCACCCTCCGCACCGGCGAAATTGTCGGCATCGCGGGGCTTCAGGGCTCGGGACGCACCGAGCTGGTCGAAGCGATCTTCGGTGCCGCCCCTTTCACCCGGGGCAGCATGCGGCTCGCCGGCGAAGCCTACGCGGCCCGGAGCACCCGGGCCGCCATCACGCACCGCGTTGCCCTCATCACCGAAGACCGGAAATCGCAGGGGCTGAGCCTGAACCAGTCGATTCTGGACAACGCGCTCAGCGTGATCCGTTCGGTGTTCCCGGGCCGCACCAACCAGGCACGCCAGGATGCACCTGGAGTGTTCTCCTCCCTGGAAGTGATTGCCCGTGACCTTGACCAGGAGGTCCAATACCTTTCCGGGGGAAACCAGCAGAAGGTGGTTCTCGCCAAGTGGCTGGCCATCAGCCCACGGCTGGTGCTGCTCGATGAGCCGACCCGCGGCATTGATGTGGGGGCCAAGGTGGCCGTGTACAACCTCATGCGGGCGCTCGCCGCCGAGGGTAAGGCCATCCTGATGGTCTCCAGTGAGTTGCCGGAGGTGCTGGGTATGTCCGACCGGGTGCTGGTGATGCGGGACGGGCTCATCGCCGGTGAATTGTCACCGACATCCACCGAGGAAGAAGTCCTGCAGCTAGCCACCGGCGCGCGGACCGAGGAGACCCCATCATGAACCGACTCTCACGGCTGACCTCGACGCACATCGTGTACCTGGTGGTGCTGCTGACCATCATCGTCGGCACCGTCCTGGTCGGCTCGGTAGGTCGCAGCTTCTTCAGCACCGGCAACATCTCCGACATCCTCACCGGAACCAGCGTCCTGGGGTTCATTGCCATCGGGCAGACCCTGGTCATCCTGGTCGGCAGCCTCGACCTGTCAGTCCCGTACGTGATCAGCCTGTCCAGCCTCATCGCCGCAGGCATCATGGCCAACCAGGGCGCGAACGTGCTCCCCGGGGTGCTCGCTGCCCTGGCTATCTCAGCGCTCATCGGGCTGGCCAACGGTCTTGTGGTTTCCGGCCTAAAGGTGCACGGTTTCATCGCCACCCTCGGGATGGGGTTGATCATCAGCGGCTACCTCGCCACCAATTACCAGGGCAGCTCCGGCCAGGCACCGCTGTCCTTCCGGCTGATCGGGGCCACCGGGCTCGGACCCGTCCCGATTTCCACCCTGATCATGCTCGCCACCGCGGGCCTGGTCCTGCTGATGCTGAACCGCACCCGGGTGGGCCACCATATCTACGCGGTCGGCGGGGACCTCGGCGTCGCCAGGATGTCAGGGATCCGCACCCGCACCCCCATCATCACCGCACACGTCCTGTGCTCGGTCATGGCAGGCCTGGCGGGCCTGCTGCTGGCCGCACGGCTCGGTGTCGGGAGCCCCACCATCGGCTCCCAGGGTGGGTACGACCTGCTCTCCATCGCCGCCGTCGTTCTTGGCGGGACGCTCCTTGCCGGCGGCAAGGGGTCCCTGGTGGGGACGCTCGGCGGGGTGCTGATCTTCGCCATGCTGGACAACATCATGAGCGTCATGCAGATCAATCCCTTCCTCAAGGACGTGGTCCGGGGGCTGGTGATCGTGATCGCCGTCGCCGTCTACGCCCGCCGCACGGTCATCACCCGCCCACCGCGTTTCGAGAAATCCGCCACCACCGCAGCACGCGAGGTGTCGGCATGAGCGTCAGCGAAAACGCCCAGGGAACCCGGAACGAGGTCCTCGCCCGGAACCGCTCTTCGGCCGGGGACCGGCTGCTCCGAGCCCTACGGACCCCCAGCGGGGGCGTGTTCATCCTCCTTATCGCGTTGCTGATCGCGGTGATTGCGGCCAACCCGTCGTTCGGTGAACCCGGTTCCCTGATCCGATTCATCGGCCGGACAGCGCCGATTGCGATCGCGGCCATCGGACAGTACCTCGTGATCGTTTCCGGAGAATTCGATCTGTCGATGGGATCGGTGGTCACGGCGCAGGTCTTCATCGCCGGCAACCTGATTGGCGACGACGACGCCCGGGTCATCCCGGTACTGGTGCTGATGTTCGTGTTCGGCGCCTTTATTGGCCTGATCAATGGGCTGGTGACGACCCTGCTGAAGGTACCGAGCTTCATCGTCACCCTCGGCATGATGCTCGCGTTGCTCGGCATGGTGCTGTACTCAACCGGAGGCGCCGCAACCGGCAACCCGGCGGACAGCTTCCGGCAGATCGGGCGGGGCGGCATCCGCGATGTCCCGATACTGGAGATCATCCCCTACCCGGTCATTATCTTCATTGTCACCGCCGCAGCAGCGCTGTGGTTGATGCGCCGCCCGTATGGTCGCACCCTGATCGCCGTCGGCGACAATTCGCGCGCTGCAGCACTGACCGGCGCCCGCGTCTGGTGGGTCAAGACCCGCGCGTTCATGTTGTCGTCGCTGTCGGCGACGGTCGCTGGCATCATCCTGGTGGGCTACGCCGGGGTTCATCCGTCCGTGGGGCGCGGCTACGAGTTCACCGCCATCACCGCCGTCGTCCTCGGCGGGGTGGTGCTGGGCGGCGGCCGCGGCTGGGTGCTTTCGGCAGCGGCAGGGGCCTTCGCCCTCGAAACCCTGTTCACGCTGCTCAACTTCCTGGGCGTCCAGTCGACCTGGCGGGACACCGTCCAGGGCATCATCATCATCGTCGCGGTCGCCGCGGCGGCACAGACCTGGCAACGCACACGCCGGGGCACCAGCTCCCGCACCCACGAACCGACACACCCCATCGCTCCACCGCCCACCGTGGGCACCAATGAGAGAGGAATATGATGCAACGAAGCATCCTGACAAAGGTCACGGTGGTGGCAGCAACCTCGCTGCTCGCCCTGACCGCGCGCACTACCGATTCATCCATTGAGGACCCGCCTACGGAAGACACCGCGGCGTCCGCCGCGGCAACCGAACCCGCTGCCGAGGAGACCAGCAGCGACGAGTGGTTTGTGCAGGAGGTGTACGACGACCAGTTCGAGCAGCGCTCCGCCACCTTCGAGGGTGACCCGGAGCAGCCCTGGTTGCAGTACATCGACGGGGAGATGACCGACACCGCCGAGTACGCGGCGGACGGCGCGCAGAAGGCGTGCTTCGCCAACGCCTCGATCTCCAACCCGTGGCGGCAGACCGGCTGGATCACCATGAACGAACAGTTGAAGGCACTGCAGGACTCGGGGGTCATCTCCGAAATGGAGACCCGGGACGCGCAGGACGACGACAACACCCAGATCGCCGACATCGACTATTTCATCGCTGAAGGCAACTGCGACGCGTTCATCATCTCCCCCAACTCGACGGCAGCCATGACCCCAGCAGTTGAGCGGGCCTGCGAGACCGGAAAACCGGTGGTGGTGTTTGACCGCGGCGTCGAAACCGACTGCGCCGTCACCTTCATCCACCCCATCGGTGGCTTCGCCTGGGGAATCGACACCGCCGAGTTCCTGAGCGAACGGCTCGAGGAAGGCGACAAGGTGGTTGCCCTGCGCATCCTGCCCGGTGTTGACGTCCTGGAGCAGCGCTGGGCCGCTGCCGAGCGGATCTTCGAGGAGAACGGCATCGAGGCAGTGGACTACTTCACCGGAGCAGACCCCACCGAGATCAAGGACCTCCTGGCGGATGAACTGGCGACCGGTGACGTCCAGGGCATCTGGATGGACGCCGGCGACGGCGCTGTCGCGGCGATCGAGGCCTTCGAGGATGCCGGCGCGGATCTCCCGGTCATGACCGGTGAGGACGAGATGAGCTTCCTGCGCAAGTGGGAGGAAACAGGCATCGACGCGCTCGCGCCGGTCTACTCCAACTTCCAGTGGCGGACCCCGCTGCTGGCGCTGGAGAAGATCTTCGCCGGCGAGGAAGTCCCGGCCGAATGGATCCTCCCTCAGACACCGATCACCGAGGACGCACGGGGCGAGTTCCTGACCGCCAACGAGGGCATGCCCGATGGCCACTACGCCAAGTTCGGCGGCGAGGACATGGAGGGCTACCCCGAGGTCTGGCAGGAACGCCAGATTCCGTAACCGGCCGCACCCGCGGCACAACAGTCAACCCACCATAGCGAGAGGAGGCAGGGCCTTGGAGAGCTCATTCCAGCGACCCATCGGCGTGAACACCTGGGTGTGGGTTTCCCCCCTCACCGACGCCATCCTGCCTCCCTTGCTGGGGTCCATTGCCGACATGGGGTTCGACGCCGTTGAACTGCCGCTCGAGAACATCGGCGACTTCACCGCGGATGTTGTCACCGAGTCCCTGCACGGGATGCGCCCGTACCTGGTGGGTGCGATGGCGCCCGGCCGTGACCTGATCCTCGCCGACCGCCCGGTCATTCTGCGGACCCAGCGGTACCTCAGCGCCTGCATCCAGCTGGCGCACGACATCGGCGCACCGTCTGTGTGTGGACCGTTCTATTCCTCCACCGGCCGGGTCTGGCGGATGGACGACGACGAACGTGCGGCGGCGTACCGGCAGTTACGCCACAACCTCGCCCCGCTCGTCGACGAGGCAGCCGGCGCCGGCGTCGTCCTCGGAATCGAGCCACTGAACCGGTACGAGACGCCGCTCATCAACACGGTCGCCCAGGGACTGGATGCGCTGGACCCGCTCCTGGGCCCGCACCTTGGCCTGGCACTGGACACTTACCACTTGAACATCGAGGAGCGTTCCTCGGCGGATGCCATCCGGGCTGCGGGAAAGCACCTCGTGCATCTGCAGGTCTGCGGCAATGACCGCGGCGCCCCGGGTGGCGACCAGACCGATTGGACAGCCATCCTTGCCGCCCTCGACACCGTCGGGTACGAGGGTCCGCTGAACATTGAGAGCTTCACCGCCCATAACGCCAGCATTGCCACCGCTGCCTCCATCTGGCGGCCCCTCGCCGAGTCCCAGGACCGGCTCGCCCAAGACGGCCTCGCGTTCCTGCGCTCGATCACCCCGCCCAGGACCGGCACGCCCCTGTTTCAAGGAGACCACCTATGACCACCCCCTCCCCGGCAGCAGCTGACGTGCCCGGCACGCTCGGAGTGGCCGTGCTCGGTTACTCCTTCATGGGGAAGGCTCATTCCAACGCCTGGCGCAACGTGAACGCCTTCTATCCGACGCCCCGGGTGGCACAGCAAGTTCTGGTGGGACGCGACGCCGGGAAGGTCGCGGATGCGGCAACCCGGTTCGGTTGGGCCGAGAGCTCAACCGATTGGCGTGAGGTGCTGGAGCGCGACGACATCCACATCGTTGACATCTGCACCCCTGGTCATCTGCACGCCGACCTCGCCATCGCTGCCCTGCAGGCCGGCAAACACGTCCTGGTGGAGAAGCCACTGGCCAATTCGGTGGCCGAAGCCGAGCAGATGGTGGCCGCTGCGATCGCCGCGCGGGCCCAGGGCGTCCATTCGATGGTCGGGTTCAACTACCGCCGTCTCCCCGCGCTAGCCCTGGCGCGGTCCCTGATTTCTGGCGGGCGGGTGGGGGACGTCCGCCAGATTCGCGTGAGCTACCTGCAGGACTGGCTGGCCGATGAGCGTGCGGCGATGAGCTGGCGGCTACGCAAGGCGTCGGCGGGCTCGGGCGCCGTCGGCGATCTGGCCTCCCACGCCGTCGACCAGGTGGGCTTCCTGCTTGGCGACCCGGTGGTCACCGTATCCGGGACGGTCAACACCTTCGTCACTGAGCGCCCGGGCCCGGACGGCCTGGAACCGGTGACCGTCGACGACGCCGCCTGGGCCACCCTGCGACTCGCCTCAGGCGCCGTCGCAAGCCTTGAAGTCTCCCGCTTCGCGACCGGGCGCAAGAACTCTCTGCAGATCGAGGTTTACGGTTCCCGTGGGGGCCTGCGCTTCGACCTTGAGCACCTCAACGAACTGCAGTACTACGACAGCGGTGTGCCACCCGAGCTGCAGGGTTACAGCAAAATACTGGTCACCGAACCGTCGCACCCGTACCTTGGGTCATGGTGGCCCGCTGGCCACACCCTCGGCTGGGATCACACGTTCACCAGCCAGGCGGCCGACTTCCTTGCCGCGATCGACTCGGGGACACCGCCGTCGCCGTCGTTCGAGGACGGGCTGGCCACCCAGCGGGTGCTGGCCGCGCTGGAGGAAAGTGCCTCCCAGGCCGGCACCGCCGTCCCACCCGCTTGAGTTGCCCACCGCACGAAGGAGATCCATGGAATTGTCAGTCCAGCTGTACACGGTCCGCGACGCTCTCGTTGCCGACCTCGAGAACACCATCGACCGGATAGCTGCGATGGGCTTCACCAACGTGGAGCCCTACAATTTTGCGGCCGACCCCGACCGGCTGGCTGCGGCACTTCGACGCAACGGCCTGGCAGCCCCGTCCGGACACGCACCACTGCTCTCCGCGAACCAGGATGACATTTACGCGGCCGCCCAATCACTCGGGATGCGCACCGTGATCGACCCGTTCGTGGATCCGGCCCGCTGGGCATCGGTCGAGGACATCGCAGCCACCGCCGCGCAGCTTAACGATGCTGCCACGGTGGCGGCCGGGTACGGCCTCCGGGTTGGATACCACAACCACTGGTTCGAGGTGGAGACGGATTTCGATGGCCGCACCGGCCTTGAAGTGCTGGCAGAGCACCTGGACCCTGCAGTGGTCCTGGAAGTGGACACCTACTGGGTGGCGGTCGGCGGGCAGGATCCTGCTGCCCTGCTGGAGCGTCTGGGCGAGAGGGTCCAGCTCATCCACCTCAAGGATGGCGCCGTCGACAGGGACCCCACCTCGCAGGTCGCTGTCGGCGCGGGCCGGATGAACATCGAGGGCGTCCTGCAGGCGGCCTCAATGGTGGAGACAGTCGTCGTCGAACTCGACGACAGCGCCGGGGACCTCTTCGCGGCGGTCGAGGACAGCCGCCGGTTCCTGCTCGCCCGGGCCGACGCATGAGTGGTCCGGTCGGCGTCGCCGTGATCGGCGCCGGGGTGATCAGCAAGGAGTACCTGACCAACCTGACCGCGTTCCCCGATCTCACTGTGCACGTCGTGGCCGACCTTTCCGAGGACGCGGCCCGCACCCGGGCGGCCGAGTTCGGAATCGACACGTCCGGAGGGGTGGAAGCTGCCCTGACCCACCCCGATGTGGAGATCGTGGTGATCCTGACCACCCCCTCCGCGCACGTGCCGGTGGCCCTCGCCGCGGTGGCAGCCGGGAAGCATGTCTGGTCCGAGAAACCCTTCTCGCTCGACCGGAGTTCCGGCGCAGGACTGCTAGCCGCAGCGGAAGCGGCCGGGGTGCGCCTGGGGTGCGCCCCCGACACCTTCCTCGGTGCTGGGCTGCAGACCGGGCTGCGCTGCATCCAGCGCGGGGACATTGGGACCCCGCTCACGGCTCTGACACTCATGCAGTCCCCCGGACCGGAGTCCTGGCACCCCAACCCCGCCTTCCTGTTCCAGGATGGTGCTGGTCCCCTGTTCGATATCGGGCCGTACTACCTCACCACCCTGGTCCAGGTTTTCGGATCGATCCGGCGGGTGGCCGCGGCCGGCTCGCGGGCCCGCGACACCCGGGTGGTCGGATCTGGACCGATTGCCGGTAAGGAGTTCCAGGTGTCAGTTCCCACCCATGTCAGCGCCCTCACCCAGTTCGACGGCGGCCAGTCGTCGCAGAGCATCTTCAGCTTCGACTCGCCCCTGCCCCGCACCGGTTTCGTCGAAATCACCGGCACCGAGGCGACGATCGCGTTTCCCGACCCGAACGAGTTCCACGGCGATGTCCGGATCTACCGGCACGGCGCGGCGGACTGGGAGACCATCCCCGCCGTCGGGTCGGTGTTCAGCCGGGGCTCCGGTGTACTCGACATGGCACGCGCCATCCGGGCGGGCCACCCGCACCGGGCGCAGGGCTCGACGGCGTTCCACATCCTGGATGCGATGGTGGCGACCGCCGAGTCCATCGAGACGGGCGAGTTTGTCCCGGTGACCAGTTCCGCTGCGGCACTCGATCCCCTTCCCGAGGACTGGGACCCAGCCCAGCTCACCCTGACCTAGGAGCACCCCATGCCACGCAATTACACTCTGTTCACCGGCCAGTGGGCCGACCTTCCCTTCGAGGAGGTGGCGCGTCTGGCTGGCGAGTGGGGCTACGACGGCCTCGAGATCGCCGTCTCCGGTGACCACCTGGATGCGTGGCGCTGGGACGACGACGAGTACATCGCCGGGCGGCTCGACATCCTTGAGCGCAACGGGCTGAAGGTGTGGGCCATCTCCAACCATCTCAAGGGACAGGCCGTCTGCGATGACCCGATCGACTTCCGGCATGAGGCCATCGTGGGGCCCCGGGTCTGGGGTGATGGGGATCCCGACGGCGTACGGACCCGCGCCGCCGAGGAGATGAAGTTGACTGCACGGCTGGCACAAAAGCTCGGGGTGCAAACGGTTGTGGGATTCACCGGGTCCTCGATCTGGCAGTACGTGGCCATGTTCCCCCCGGTATCCCAGAACGTTATCGACGCCGGCTACCAGGACTTCGCTGACCGCTGGAACCCCATCCTCGACGTGTTCGATGAGTGCGGCGTCCGGTTCGCCCACGAGGTGCACCCGTCAGAGATTGCCTACGACTACTGGTCCACCCAGCGTGCCCTCGAGGCCATCGGTCACCGTCCCGCGTTCGGCCTCAACTGGGATCCCAGCCATTTCATGTGGCAACAGATCGACCCGGTGGCATTCATCTCCGACTTCGCCGACCGGATCTACCACGTCGACTGCAAGGATACGAAGATGCGGATGGGTGGCGGGCGGAACGGCATCCTCTCCTCCCATCTGCCGTGGGGCGATCCCCGCCGCGGCTGGGACTTCGTGTCCACCGGCCGCGGTGATGTGCCCTGGGAGGACAGTTTCAGGGCGCTCACCAGCATTGGTTACGACGGTCCCCTCTCGGTCGAGTGGGAGGACGCCGGGATGGACCGGTTGCAGGGCGCCCCGGAGGCGCTGGCCTTCCTGAAGGGGTTCAATTTCGCCCCGTCCGGGACCTCCTTCGACGCGGCCTTCAAACAGTAATCCGCGCCTCCCCGCCGGCAACCCGGGGCGGGCGGCCGTGAACGGCGGGGCCGGTGTGATTTGCCGTAACACGCCCGTTACGCCCCCGTAGTAGCCTGTCCCCATGCGCAAAAACCAAGCCAGGATCATTGAGGAAATGGGTGTGCAGCCCACCATTGACCCCGCCGCGGAGATCAGGGCCAGGGTCACCTTCCTGAAGGACTACCTCCGGGCCACCGGCACCAACGGGTTTGTCCTCGGGATCAGCGGCGGAGTGGATTCGTCCCTCGCTGGCCGGCTCGCCCAGTTGGCTGTGACCGAGCTGGCCGATGAGGGAATCGAGGCAGACTTCATCGCCGTCCGGCTTCCCTACCGCGAGCAGCACGACGAGGATGATGCCCAGGCCGCCCTCGAGTTCATCCAGCCGAAGAGCCAGCGCACCTTCAACGTCGCCGCGGCCGTCGACGGGTTCGAGGCCGAGTATGCCACCGCGACAGGCGAGGACATTTCCGACTTCACCAAGGGAAACATCAAGGCCCGGGCGCGGATGGTCACCCAGTACGCCCTCGCCGGGCAGCACAACCTGCTGGTGATCGGCACTGATCACGGCGCCGAATCGGTCACCGGGTTCTTCACCAAGTATGGAGACGGCGGCGCGGACATCCTCCCCCTGTTCGGCCTGAACAAACGCCAGAACCGGGAGCTCCTGAAGGAACTCGGCGCGCCCGAGCAGATCTACGCGAAGGTGCCGACGGCCGATTTGCTCGACCTCCAGCCCGGCCGCACCGACGAGCACGAACTCGGGATCACCTACGATCAGATCGACGATTATCTTCAGGGCCGGGAGATCGACGAGGCGGCCGCGCTGGCCATCGAACGCCGTCACACCATCACCCGCCACAAGCGCACCGTGCCGGTCACCATCCTCGACACCTGGTGGCGGGGCTGACGCTTTCCAGGTCCTTGGTAACGTGTTCCCTGTGAAGATAGCCACCTGGAACGTCAATTCCCTCCGAGCCCGCGCCGACCGCGTCGAGGCCTGGCTCGCCCGCTCCGACGTCGATGTGCTGGCGATTCAGGAAACCAAGTGCAAGGACGAGAACTTCCCCTGGGAGCTCTTCGAAGCGAACGGCTACGAAGTGGCTCATTTCGGCCTGAGCCAGTGGAACGGTGTCGCCATCGCGTCACGGGTGGGACTCGCCGACGTCGAACGCACCTTTGAGGACCAGCCGGCCTTCGGGAAGGACGCGGAACCGGTCCAGGAGGCACGCGCGATCGGCGCCACCTGCGGCGGCGTCCGGGTGTGGAGCCTGTACGTGCCCAACGGCCGGTCCCTCGACGACCCGCATATGCGGTACAAGATCGATTGGCTGGACACGTTGCGGGCCAAGGCGCTCGGCTGGATCGAGGCTGACCCGTCGGCGCAGATCGCCCTCACCGGCGACTGGAACATTGCCCCTCAGGATGAGGACGTCTGGGACATCGACCTGTTTCAGCGGGAAGGCTACACCCATGTCAGCCCCGAGGAGCGTGCGGCATTCCACGCCTTCGAAAGTTCGGGCTTCACCGACGTCGCCCGGCCCCACACCCCTGGACCCGGCGTGTACACGTACTGGGACTACAAGCAACTGAGCTTCCCCAAGAAGAAGGGCATGCGTATCGACTTTGTGCTGGCCTCGCCTGCGCTGGCGGAACGCGTGAGAGGCGCATCGATTGACCGCGAGGAACGCAAGGGCAAGGGCGCATCCGACCATGCCCCGGTCATCGTGGAGCTCGGGTAGCTGGTGGCGGCCACCGGTCCGGCCGCCACGGGCCACACCTTCCCCTACGTGTCCTACCTCAGGGTCTATGAGCCGCTTGAGGCTTTCAGTGATGCCCAACAGCTGGTCATGCTCGAACAGCGCTCCCGGGAGCGCAAGGTCACCGAGGGGATTGAGCGCACCCATTCGCTGCACCGGATCCTCCGGCAGGTGTCCGACCCCTTCCCCCATCACGGAGCGGACCTGGTCCGGGTGCTGCACTTCCCGGGCGCCAGCGGCACCACAACCCAGTACTACTGCCCCAACCAGCTAGCGGTACGCACGTCCCTGGCCGCCGAATCCCTGGGCCAGACCATCCGCGGTCCGCTGGTGGACGTGCTCCTTCCCGAAGCCGCAACCGACGCCCACCAGGCACGGCTCGACCCCGAAACCGTCGCGGAGACCACCGCCAAGCTGCACACCCGCTCGGCCACCTGGGGGATCCCGTTTTCGTGGTTCGTCCTGATCCATGAGGATGACCTCACCGAGGTGATCGAGGACGGCGGGGAGGTACGCACCGTCCGCGTCGCTGCGCCAGTGCACGAGTGCATCGAGCGGGCCAAACACGCGATGGCCTCGCTGGCTATTGCCGCGCCGGAGCTCGACCTGATCGATGACCTGACCGACATCATCGAGTGGCTGCAACTCTTCCGCCTGGACGCCGTGGTGGAACTGGACTACGGCCCGGTCGCTGACCTGGTGTTTCCCGATGAATCACCCATGGATGTCCGCCTGGGCATCGAGTGTCTCTCCGAGGGGGACATGACCGGTGCCGCTGCCTCATATCGGCGGTTGGCGTCCCGCTGGATCCCGATCCGGCAGCTGGCGCGGGCCAACTAGGCACTGCGCAACGACGTCTGCCCGGCTGACGCGCCCTGTCCTAGTTGATGCCCTCCACCGCGTAGGACACCTTGGTGATGCCCTTCTTGGACCGGATCTTGGTGATGGTCAGGGTCCCGATGTCGCGGACGTCCACCACATGGGTGCCGCCGCAGGGGACACCGAAATCTGCGGTGTACAGGACGATCCGGGCCGGCTTGTTAGTCGGAATGTTGTCCGGGACGTTCCGGCAGTACCCGCCCATCTGGGAAACCGGCATGAACCGGATCTCGTTGGTGCTGCCCGCGTCGATCACACCCCGGGCGGCCTCCTGGACCTGCGCGACGACGGCGTCGACCTCCTCCGGGGCGAGGCTGGCGGTGTACTCGACGAAGGACATATGCGGATAGTGGGCGCCCTTGCCGGGAACCCATGGGAGTCCCAGGCGCTCCACGGCCAGATCCACCACATGTCCGGCCGAGTGCAGCCTGGTGTTCACTGCCCGCCGGTCGGCCTCGACCTCCAGCGACACCTCGCTGCCCGCAGTGATCGCGCCGGTCCCGATGTGGTGCACCACGCCGTCGGGATCCAGCCGCACCTCTTCCACGGTGAACCCGTCAGTGGCTCCTGCGGCGGAGAGGGTGCGGATCACGCCGGTGTCCCAGTCCTGGCCGCCGCCGCGCGGGTAGAAGCAGGTGCGGTCCAGGACGACCACGGTGCGGCCGTCGCCGTCTTCGTTGGCTGAATCGGTATTCGCTGAGTCAGCGTTCACCGGCTCGTCGGTCACTGACAGGACGCGGGCGGTAAGGGTCAACACGTCAAAGTCGTTGAGGTACATCAGTTCGGTAGCCATCTGCCGAGTCTAGCGACCTCTGACACGCCCCCCGGGTGGTGCCGTGGAGTTCCTGATGATCAGTTCGTGCGGCCGGGGGGTAGGCACGGCCAGCGGCGGCGCACCCTCCAGTTCGGCGAGAAGAAGATCGGTCGCGTAGGCACCCTGCTCCTCCGGTCGCTGACGAATGGTTGTCAGGTTCATCGGCTCCGCGAACTCGTGGTCGTCGATACCCACCACCGAGAGCTGCTCCGGGATGCTGATGCCCAGCTCGGCGGCCGCGGTGATGACCCCGAACGCCATTTCATCCGACGAGCAGAAGACGGCCGTCGGCCGATCGGTGGGATCCTGCAGGAGGGTCATGGCGGCCTCTTTGCCCTGCTTGAACCGGAAATCACCGAACAGTGACCATTCCGGCCGCACCAGCAGACCGTGGGCTGCCATTGCGCCGAGATACGCCTCCTCCCGGATCCGTGGCACCTCGAACTCGATGCCGTAGGACCCCCCGCCCCGCAGGTGGGCGATATTGGTGTGTCCCAGCGAGATGAGGTGTTCGACGGCGTCGCGGGCGGCAGCGTCGTCGTCGATCCCCACGTGGCGCACGCCCCTGACCGATCCGCCGACCACGATGGTTGGCGACTCCATCGCGTGCAACGACTGGAGCTCATCATCGGTGAGCTCCATGCACATCACCAGCAGCGCGTCGATGCGCTTGCGGAGTATCGACCGGTGGAACACCCGCTCCCGGTTCACGCCGGTCCCGCCGAGGCTGAACACCACCAGGTCATAACCGGCGGCACGCAACTGGCGGTCCACCCCCTCCAGCACGGCAGAGAAGTACCAGCGTTCGATCAGCGGCAACAGCACCCCCATCGCCATGGTCCGGCCGGAGGCCAGCCCAGAAGCCGACGACGACGGTACGTAGCCGAGCTCCTCCGCCGCGGCGAGGACCCTTGTCCGGGTGTCGGCCGATACCCCTGGCAGCCCCCGGAGTGCGCGGGAGACGGTGGCGGTGGAAACCCCGATTGACCTGGCGACATGGTCAATGCTGGTCATGGCGGATCACCCCTTCAGACCACCCGCCAGCAGCCCGCGGACGAAGTACCGCTGCAGGCCGAAGAACACCAGCAGTGGAACGATCATCGAAACGAACGCGCCGGCGGTTAGTCGGTGCCATTCGCCCCCGCGGGTCCCGGTGAGTTCCGCCAGCCGCTGGGTGATGGGGGCGACGTCGCCCGTACCTCCAGAAAAGACCAGTGCCACCAACAGGTCGTTCCAGACCCACAGGAATTGGAAGATGCCGTAGGAGGCGAGCGCAGGAACCGATAGTGGGATGATGATCCGCCAGAAGATGGTGGCGTGCCCGGCCCCATCCACCCGGGCTGCCTCGATTACCTCTCCGGGGATCTCGGCAATGAAGTTGTGGAGCAGAAAGATCGCCAAGGGGAGCGCGAAGATGGTGTGCGCGATCCATAGCTGGGCGTAGGAACCCGACGGGAGTAGCTGGAAGTCACCGATCTGCAGGTTGACGAACAATTTCAGCAGCGGGATCAACGCCATCTGGAGGGGGATGATCTGCAGCGCGAAGATGAACACGAACATCGTGTCCTTACCCCGGAACTTCCCCCACGCGAACATATAGGCAGCCATGGCCGCAATGACGAGGGGTATGAGTGTGGCCGGAATGACGATCGCCAGTGAGTTAACGAAGTACTGACCCAAATTCGGGGATTGGCTACCTCCCGACACCAGCACGTCCGCGTAGTTGTCGAGGGTGAACTCGAAATCACTCAGTACATTCCACCAGCCGTTGCGCTGAATATTCTCTTCTGGCCTGAAGGAAGAGATCAGGAGCCCCAGGGTGGGAATGGTCCACACGATGGCGATAATGATCGCCGCAATGGTGGCCCCGCGAGATGTCAGGCGCTGCTTCACCCGGCGGGTGATGGGCGGTTGGGCCACGGCCGGGGAGTCGGCAGGTCCGGGAGAAGCGGGGATCGGCGGGATGGTCGGCGTCGAGCTCATCGGATCTGCCTTTGCTGCTTGAGGACTCGTGCGTTGTAAATGACCACGGGGAGCACCATCAGAAACAGAATGAGGGCCAGCGCGGCGCCGCGGCCCGGTTCGTTGGCTCTGAACGCCTGGGTATACATTTCGTTGGCGATCACTGAGGTATCGTAGTTGCCTGCAGTCATGGTGCGCACGATGTCGAAGACCTTCAGCGTGATAATGGTGATGGTGGTCACCACCACCACCAGGGCTCCGCGGATGGAGGGAATGGTGATGTCACGGAACTGCTGCCACGCTGACGCGCCATCGAGCCGGGCCGCTTCGACGATCTCCATCGGAATACCCTTGATGGCTGCCGAGAGAATCACCATCGCGAAGCCCACCTGGATCCAGACCATCACAGCGATCAGGAAGAAGGTGTTGCCGGGGGCATCAAGAAGGAACTGCTGGGGTTCGCCCCCGAACCACACCAGAATCTGGTTGAGTAGCCCAATCTGGTCCTGCTCCGGCCCCTTGTAGGCGTACATGAACCGCCAGATAACGCCGGCACCGACCATTGAGATGGCCATCGGCATGAAGACCAGAGCCTTCAGGGTGCGTTCGCCCTTAGCTTTGTCGATGAATACGGCGTACACCAGACCTATGCCGGATGACAGCAGGGGAACCAGGATCACCCACAGCACCGTATTGCGCAGGGTGATGAGGGCAGTCGATTCGGTAAACATCCAGATGAAGTTATCGATCCCATTGATGTTCCCGTCACGGTCGGTGAACGCCAGCAGGGTGGTCTGGACTGCGGGCCAGATCATCCCGACAACCAGAAGGATCGCTGCTGGCGCGAGGAAGCCAATGACAGTTGCCTTGTCCCGGAAGGACTTCGGCGCCCGGTCGACCAGCAGCATGATCAATCCAATAATGGCGGCGAAAATGGCAAGAGCCACCACCACCTGCAGGAACTTATTTCCAAGATCCTCCATAACGCAGCCTCCTTGGTGCGAAAAGGGTCGGTGCGAAACTACACCGTGTGAAGAGTGTCAGGACAAACCCGGCGTCCCGCCTGATGGACGGGACGCCGGGTTTGGGTTGGAGACTACTGAGGCCAGGTGCCTTCGATGGTGTCGAGGACTTCCTCTGTCTCGGTACCGTTGATCCACTCCACAATGCCGCTCCAGAAGGAGTTAGCGCCGACCGCACCCGGCATCAGATCCGATGCGTCGAACCGAAAGACCGTATCTTCGCTCTGAAGCAGTTCGATTGACTGCCGGTCCAAATCAGAGGTTGCCACCGATGGGTCAAGCGCAAGGTTGGCGCTGATTCCGCTGCCCTGGGACACTCGTGCATTGGCGAACTCTCCACTGGCCATGAAGGTCTGGAACGCAACAACCTCGGGGCGGTCGGCATAGGCGCCGATGATCTCGCCGCCGCCGGTAACTGCGCTGCTCCCTGCCTCTACGCCTGGCGTCATGAACGCCCAAACGTCGCCGTCCTCAGCAACTGTTGTTCCTTCCGGCCAGTTGGCGGCCTGGAACGATGCCTGGTGGTGCATTGCACACGTACCGTCGAGAACCGGCTGGCCGGCATCAGCGAACGGTGTCGAAAGGATCGAGCGCACGTCCCCAATACCACCATTGACGAACTCCTCGCTCTTCAGGATCTCGCCCACGGAATCGAACGCTTCGGCTATCTGCGGATCGTTAAAGGGGATCTCATGATTCACCCACTGGTCGTAGACCTCCGGACCAGCCTGGCGGAGGACGTAGTCCTCAACCCAGTCGGTGCCCGGCCAGCCTGTCGCCTCACCCGACTCGAAGCCTGCACACCACGGCTTCATTGTGCCGTCAGCTGCGATGTCTTCGGTTAGGGTCATCATCTCGTCGAGTGTTTCAGGAATTTCCCATCCCATCTCTGTGAAGACTGCCGGGTCGTACCAGACATAGCCCTTGATGTTCGCGAGCATGGGAGCGCCGTAGAAGACGTCGTCGACTGTGCCGTAGCCCTTCCAGTCCTCGGACCAGTTCTCGTCCACGAGGGCTTCCACCTCGGACGGGGCAGGTAGGACATTGCCGCCCGCTACTTCGGCAGCGAGCAAGCCCGGCTGCGGGAAGATCGCAATGTCCGGCGGGTTGCCTGCCTGCGAGCGGACTCCGATCTGGGTTTCGAATTCCTTCGATCCCTCGTAGACCACCTCCACCCCGGTGCACTCTGAGAAGTCCGCCCAGGAGTTCTCTAACAGTTCAGCCTCGGTGTCCACAATGGTTGCGTAGACACTCACCTCGGTGTCCTCGAAGGTGCCGTAAGTGTCGTAAGCCGCGCAGTCAGCAGCTGGCTCGTTGCCGCCACCCTCGCTGTCGTCGGCTGCCCCGCCGCCGCAGGCCGATAGGGCCAGTGTCAGTACGCTCAGTGCCGCGATCGGCAGCAGCGCTTTCTTGGTGCGAATTGTCGCCATGAAAAAGACTCCTTTGTCTGGCGGTGGCAGCGAATAAAGAGCGCCCCGCCTCAGCGTTTGATAGAATGAATGTAAGCGCTTACGTACTTTGCGACAATACGTCTGCCAGAAGTCACACTGTTTGATACCAAATCGTGACTCGCGCCCTTCCCCCAATTTCTCCTAGGAGAGTAATGACTGCCTCGGCACCCGTTGTCAGCCGCTCGACCGATACACCCGCTACCCAGAGCCCGTGGTGGGCGGACGCGGTGATCTACCAGATCTACCCGCGGTCCTTCGCGGACGGCAACGCCGACGGCATGGGCGATCTGCCCGGAGTCAGAAGCCGGCTCCCCTACCTCAGGAACCTCGGGGTGGATGCACTCTGGTTGTCCCCGTTCTACGTCTCGCCGCAAGCGGACGCCGGGTACGACGTCGCCGACTACCGCGACGTGGACCCCCTTTTCGGTACGCTCGCCGATTTCGATTCAATGCTCGCCGAGGCCCACGATTCCGGCATGAAGGTGATCGTTGATCTGGTTCCAAACCACACGTCGGACGAGCATGATTGGTTCAAGGCCGCCAAGGCCGCGCCGGTCGGCTCACCGGAACGTGACAGGTACATTTTCCGCGATGGCAAGGGCTCAGCAGGCGAGCTGCCACCGAATAACTGGCAGTCAATCTTCGGTGGTAACGCCTGGACACGGCTCGACGACGGCCAGTGGTACCTGCACCTCTTCGACACCAAGCAGCCGGACCTGAACTGGGACAACCCCGAGGTGCGGGCCGAGATGGTCTCGGTGCTGCGGTTCTGGCTGGACCGCGGCGTGGACGGCTTCCGCATCGACGTCGCGCACGGCATGGTCAAAGCCGAGGGACTGCCCGACTGGGCGGAGCAGGCCCGCATGATCGACGGCGGACACTCCGACCAGCCTGCCGACTCCGACGGTGTCAGCACCGAGAAGACCCCGCCCTACTTCGATCAGCCGGGCGTGCACGATATCTACCGCGAGTGGAACAAGGTGCTGGCCCAGTACGACGGGGACCGCATGCTGGTCGCCGAAGCCTGGGTTGAACCGGCTGAACGACTCTTCCGCTACGTCCGGCACGATGAGATGCAGCAGGCGTTCAACTTCGACTTCCTGCTGGCCGGCTGGGATGCGGCCCAGCTGACCAGCAGCATCACCGAGTCGCTGACAGAGGCGGGAAAGGTGGGCGCGCCGAGCACCTGGGTGATGTCCAACCATGACACCGTCCGGCACACCAGCCGGTTCGGTCTGGAGGACCCCACCCAGTTCCCCAAGGGGCTGGGCTCACAGCACGAGCAGCCGGATGAGTCCCTCGGCCTGGCGCGTGGCCGTGCCGCGGCACTGGTGATGCTGGGCCTTCCCGGCTCCGCCTACCTCTACCAGGGTGATGAGTTGGGGTTGCCGGAGCACACCACACTTCCCGACGGCGTCCGTGAGGACCCCACCTACGCCCGCACCAGCGGAAGCGAGATCGGTCGGGACGGGTGCCGCGTGCCCCTGCCCTGGGTGGCGGAGGCCCCGGGCTTCGGCTTCGGCGTGTACGACGCCGTCAGTGCACCGGGCGCGGCCCCCTGGCTGCCGCAGCCGACCAGTTTCGCCGGCTACGCCGCTGACCAACAGGTGGGCGTGGACGGTTCCACGTTTGAGCTGTACCGCAGCACTCTCGACCTGCGCCGCAGTCATGGGCTGGGGACGGGCCGCCTTGAGTGGACCCCCCTGAATAGCCCCCAGGAGGGGGTGCTCTGCTACCGCAATGGCGAGGTCCTGGTCTTCGCCAACATGGGCGGTGAAACGATCGACCTTCCGAATGACCACCGGGTGATCCTGTCCAGCAGTGAGACGGCGGTCGACGGCGGTCGGCTCACTGCCGACGCGTCGGTGTGGCTGGTGGCTGAGGAGTCAGCAGGTTAGCGGACCCGTTCCACCCGCGTGAAACGGGTGCGGGCGCCGGCGCTGATACTGATCAGCACCGGCGTCTGCCGTCCGACCATCAGGTCGAGGGCTTCGACCAGCTCCGTGACCTCGGTTGCCACCTCATGCGCTGAGACGCCCGGCCGGGGGAACACCCTCACCTTCAGTGCCGGTTCCCCGCCGAACTCGAAGGTGGTGACGGTGGCGTTCACCAGGTCGCTGCGCTCCTGCAGCGCTGACTTCAACGCCTGCTCTGCCACTGAGCCGTTGATGATAATCCGCCCGGCGGCCTCCCCGCCGTCCTCGCCGTCGGCGTAACCCGTCGCCAGGGTTCCCGATCGTCCGCGACCCTGCGCCGCAACCCAGACCGCCATGAGAATGACCATCAGCAACATCAGCAGCGCGACCGCAATCCAGAGCCAGCTGTCCTGCTGACCGGTGAGGGTAGTTCGTTCGAGAAGCCCGTCGACCGACCGGCCCAGATCCGCTGCGACCGAGTGCCACCAGCGGGCCACGGCAGGGACCACCTGAAGTGCGGTCAGCCCGCCCACGGCCATGAGCATGGCGCCGAGCAACCCCAGCATCACCCGGTTCAGCATCCGCGGTGTGTTATTCACTGGCCGATCACCCCCGACGGCGCGACTGCCACCCGGACGACTGGCAGCGGTTCAACGGACGTCTTCCGCAGTTCGTCCTCGACGACGCCGCGAACACCCTCGACGTCGACGGGTACGCCGGACGTGGGGCGCACCTGCACCTCGACGGCGCGGCGTCCCACTGTCACCATCACCTGGTCACCTGTTACGCCGGCGGCCACCCGCGCGCGGCGGGCCAGGGCCGACGCGAGCACTTCGGCGTCGACCACGATAGCGGTGCGCGGGTTGGGAATGGTGTGACGGGCCCGCCGTCCGGGGAGCACAGCGTTGAGGAAGAACAGCAGCCCGACGACGACTACCAGCAGTCCGGCACCTACCAGCGGCGCCGCCGCAACGTTGTCGGAGAGGCTGCCCAGCCATCCAGCCGCCTGATCCGGGCCAACCAGCCACGGGTCCTGCCCGGTGGCCTTCAAGGCGGCCTCGAACATCACGTAAAGACAGAATGCGGAAATGAGGACCGCCGCCGCGATGGAGGGGGCGGCGCGTGAGGAGTGTAGCTCGCGGCGCACCGCCCGCTGGTTCAGCTGCGTCATCCGTTCGCTCACCTGGTACGTCCCCCTTCAACCAGCTTGATACCGGTGATGCGGATATCGACCCGGCTGAGCCGTGAACCACTCAAGTGTGCAACTTGCAGGAGGATGAGCGCCTTCGCGGCGTGCGTGCGGTCCCAGATCGACCCGCCGAAACCACCGACCAGGGAGGCCTCGCGGGCGGCACGGGTCAGTGAGGGCACACCAATCGGCAGCGACAGGCGGAGTGCCAGCAGACCCTGGTCATCGGACCAGCTTGCCTTGATCTGTTGCGCCGGTACGCCAAAGACATCGGCGGCAACGGCCTGGGCGGTACTGGTCAGAGCCTGTGTACTGATCCGGTTATGCCCCGCAAATCCCGAGGGTGCGCCGTTCACGAGGACGAGCGGCGGCCTGTGAGCGCGTCACGGACGCTACCCAGATCCAGCTTGCCTTCAGCGACCCGACCGAGCAGGGCCCCGACGGCCAGGAACAAGGTCATCAGGAGGAATCCCCAGAACCCGAAGATCAGGGCGGTGAAGGCGAGGATGGCGCCGATCGCTATGCCAACTGCTGTGGGTGTCATCATGTGGCCTAACCTGCTGTGCGGGATTTGTCGGGGCTTTTGGGATCATTCAAACCCGGGACGTGAACATCGGTGATCTCGACGTTGACCTCGATCACCCGCAGCCCCACCAGCTCCTGCACCCCGTGGTAGACGGCGGCGCGCACCTGGTCGGCAACGCCGGTGAGGGGATGGCCGTATTCAGCCACCAGAACGATGTCCACGGCAACCTGGGTTTCGCCGACTTCGACCTGCACACCCTGGCTGAGATCGCTGCCGCCGACGGCGTCGCGGATGGCGCCGAGCGCCCTGCCCGTCCCGGTACCGAGGCTGTAGACGCCCGGGACCTTGCGTGCGGCGATAGCTGCGACCTTCGCGACGGCGGGGTCGGCGATGGTGGTCCGTCCGCCGGTCGCAACCGCCTGGCCATTCGCCAGGGTCACCTCGCCCGAGGGTGAGTCATGCGGGAACCTGGGAAGCTCATCCATCGGCCGTCGCTGCGGCGGTGGTGTCCGTCTCTCATCCATCAGCTGTACTCGCCTTTCGTTGTGCTCAGCCTAACGGTTACCCCGCCACGAAGGCACGGTCGCTAGTCGGCGAGTGAAAAGGAACTATTTGATGGGCTCGCTGCAGTGCTGGTGGAGCCACTCCTCGATGGGGGCGACGGCGGCCCGGTAGGCAGCCTCGTCGAAGGTTCCACCGTCCTGGGTGCTGGCGGGGACAACGTCCTGCAACCGGTCGAAGTCATCGGTGAGCTCCGGTGGAACCATTGACCGCAGATCCTCGATCTGCTCGTGCAACCGGTCGACATTGTCGCTGTCAGTTCCACCCAGAAGGCTGAGAGGTGCAAGCAGGATCGAGGACACGCCTGCCGCCACGATGACGCAGTCCTTCAGGGTGGTCTCCGGCTGCGTGGTGTCCGCGGCACCGGATGAGGGTGAGCCGCTGTCCGCTGGTTCTGACTCCGTTGCCGCGGCTTCGCCGCCGGTGTCCGGTTCGCTGTCCAGGTCCGTCGCATCGTCGGGCGCGCCCGGTGCTGGTGTCTCGGGAGTGGGTGTCTCAGTGACTATTTCGGGAAGCTCGATCGCTGTTCCGGCGCTGTCGGGCGTTGAGCCGACACACCCGGTGAGGGAACATGCCAGCGCCAGCACGGCAGCGGCGGCGAAACGCGGTCTCAACACCCAAGCAACTCCTGATCTTCACGGCTACGAAATGAACATGTCAATGGTACTTAACGCACGAGCGCCCCGGTCTTCTCCTTGACCGGGGCGCTTTCTGGGCGACTGTTTAGCTGACGACCGCTGGTGCGGCTTTTTTCTTCAGTGAGAAGGGTCCGCTGTCAGGCAGCGCTAGCTTGAAAACCTTGGCCCAGGTGGACCCAACCTGCTTGGGCAGCGGCCCGGTGGTGTAGGGCAGTCCGTAGCGGTTGCAGATTTCCTTGACCTTCACGGCAACCTCGGCGTAGCGGTTGGACGGCAGATCGGGGAAGCAGTGGTGCTCCACCTGGTGCGACAGGTTGCCGGTCATCAGGTGCATGAGTTTGGAGCCGGAGATGTTGGCTGACCCAATCATCTGACGGACATACCAGTCGCCCCGGGTTTCTCCCTCGACCATTTCCTCGGTAAACGTATCGGTGCCTTCAGGGAAGTGCCCGCAGAAGATCACCGCGTGCGCCCAGACGTTGCGGATGGCATTGGCGGCCAGCGTGCCATATAGCGCCTGCTTGCCGGAGCCGGTGAGCATGGCGACCGCGGGGGTGGCCGCGTAATCCTTGGTGAACTGTTTGACAGCCTTCACGCCCACGGCCTTAAGGTCGCGGTTCATGGCCTCCTTGGACTTCAGGCCTTCCTTGAACTCAGGGAGCTCCAGATCGTACAGCGCAATCCCCCATTCGAAGACGGGTGCCAGGATGGCGTTGTACAGCGGGTTGCCCAGGTTGAAGGGGGTCCACGGCTGATCAGCGTCCATGCGCAGCAGGTTGTATCCGACGTCGCGGTCCTTGCCGACCACGTTGGTCCAGCGGTGGTGGAGGTCGTTGTGGGTGTGCTGCCAGGACCGGGCCGGGGTGACGAAGTCCCATTCCCAGGTGGTGGAGTGAATGTCTGGATCTCGCATCCAGTCCCACTGACCGTGGAGGACGTTATGCCCGATTTCCATGTTCTCAAGGATCTTGGCGACGCTCAGCATCGCCGTGCCAGCCACCCAGGCTGCCTTGTTGCGTCCGACCAACAGGGCGGCGCGGCCACCAATCTCCAGCCCGCGCTGCACCTTGATGACCCGGCGAATGTAGGCGGCGTCGGTGGCTCCGCGCTTCGCGAGCACCTCGTCACGGACCGCATCCAGCTCGCGACCCAGTTCAGCGACCTGCTCATCGGACAGGTGCGCGGCGGCCGGCGGCCGCACCAGTGGATGCCCAGTTGCGGCGAGCGCCCCGGGCCGGGTAACTGCAGGCGTGGTCTTGGTGCGTTCAGTCAGTGTGGTCATGCGGTGCTGCTCCTTAAAGGTCCAGATTGACGGGTCCGGCTGCTGCCGAAACGCACGTCTGTATTAGTTGGCCGGGTTCCCCATGGACTTCCCCAGTGCGCAGATCACGAACCTGTCCGGCACGCAATGGGGTGAGACAACTGTGGCAGATGCCCATGCGGCATCCACTGGGCATGAGGACTCCGGCGTCCTCTCCGACGTCGAGAAGTGGTGTATCGCCGTCCGCTTCGACTTCGCGGTCGGAGGCTTCGAATTGCACGAGTCCCCCATCGTGCCCGTCGCCGCCAGCCAGATTGGTGCTGAACCGCTCGATCGTGAGCGTGCTCCGTTCGGAGGCCGTATGCTCCGGTGTCAGCTCGGGCTGGGCAGCCCACAGCGCCTCGGCTTCGTCGAGGAACCCTTCGGGGCCGCAGGCGTAGGCCGCACGCTCCCGCCAGTCGGGGCAGAGCGACTCGAGATCGGCGTCGGACTGGAAGTCGAGCCTGCCCCGCTCGGCGGTGAACAGGTGGGTCACGCGGAGGTTGGAAAACTGGTCGGCCAGTTCGTTCAGTTCCTCAAGGAACAGACTGTCCGCGGGCGTCCGGGCAGAGTGGATGAGGACGACGTCGGCGTCCGGGCGGCGCGGCACCAGGGTGCGCACCATTGACATGACCGGGGTGATGCCGCTTCCTGCGGTGAGCATCAGGAGTGGTCGGGGGTGCTCCGGGAGCACGAACTCACCCTGCGGGGGTGCGAGGAACAGGATGTCGCCGGGCTTGGTGTTCCGCACCAGGACACCCGATACCGCCCCGGCGTCGGTCACGGTGATCGCAGGATCTTCTCCTGCTGCGGCGCTGAGCGAATAGGAGCGCCAGTGGCGGACGCCGTCCAGCTCAACCCCGATGCGGGCCCACTGGCCGGCCTGATGGGCCTTCCATCCCCACCCGGGATGGAAGGCGATGGTGACCGAGTCTGGGGTTTCGGACACGACTTTAGTGACCACACCACGCAGCTGACGGCTCGAATACACCGGGTTGAAGAGCGCAAGAACGTCTTCAGCGGTGAGAGGAGTGGTCAGGACGGATGCGGCGCGAGCCAGTCGACGGAGCCGAATCATGCTTTAAGTCTAGGAGATGCGCCGTCACACTTCTCCTAGCAGGGCATACGATTGACCTCTCGAATCTATCCCGTCGAAACAGTTTCTGAGGCACCCATGAGCTCAATGCCCCTCGATGACCCGGCTAACATCGCCCTGGATCCGCCCTGGCTCGCCCTCCCGGCGGAGATCAGTGGGCTACTCCGACCCCTGATGCCGGGGGTGGTTGAAGCGATCATCGAGGCGGTGCCCCAACTGGTCCCCACCTATGCCCGGCCCATCGAGGGCCGGTTCGGGCGGGGGCTCCGCCGAGGGGTAGCCGTCGCACTGGAACGCTTCCTCCAGCTTCCCGGCACCCATCTTCCCGCCCTGTCGGAGGAGAGCCGCCAGCTGGTGGCGGGCCTGGGCAGTGGCGAATTCCGTCAGGGACGGAGTATGGACGCACTTCTCAGTGCCTATCGGATGGGTGCCCGGGTCACCTTCCGGGAGATGTCGAGGATCTCCATGAAGGAGAACCTCGGTCTCGATGTGGTGGTGAACCTGGGCGAGTCAATCCTTGCCTATATTGACGAGCTATCAGCGGTCAGTGCCGAGGCGTACGCGTTTGAACAGTCCGAACGCGCCGGTGCCGTTGACCGACGGCGAACCGAACTCCTGGAGCTACTCCTCTTGGGGCAGGCTGATGAGGCGGCGCTGCGGCAGGCGGCGTCGATCGCCGACTGGGCGCTCCCGGCACAGATGACCGTGGTTACCCTCCCCCTTGACCGGGCGGCGGGATTGCGGAGGCAGCTGGACCCCGGCTCGCTCCTGGTTGAACGGGAAACAGATGCGGTGGTGCTGGTTCCTACCCGGGATACACCATCGACGCGTCGAGCGTTGTCGAAGGCCCTCCAGGGAAGGTCTGCGGCTGTTGGCCCTGCTGGGGGCTGGGAGCGCGTACCGGATTCGCTGCGGCTGGCGGTCCTCGCCGCTACGGTCTTCCCGCCGCGGGAAGGGCCCGCTGATCCGCCGGTCTGGGCTGATGAGCACCTCGCCCAGGTGATCCTTGGCGCGGAGCCCACCGCAATCACCGAACTTGCCCAGCGCCGCCTGGCCCCACTGGACGGCTTCCGGCCTGCCCAGCGGGAACGGCTGGTGCAGACGCTCCTGTCCTGGTTGAAGCACTGGGGCCAGCGGGCTCCGATTGCTGCCGAGCTGCAGATCCACCCCCAGACGGTGGGCTACCGGTTGACCCAGTTGAGGGAAGCGTTCGGCGAAGATCTGGAGAACCCCCAGGTCCGGTTCGAACTGCAGCTGGCATTGAACGCTGGCCGTCGCTGAAGCCAACGAGAGGGCGGAGGGTCAGCGCGGGAACTGTTGGGAACACCGGAAATAAACTAAGGTTACTTATGAGCTTGGTCGGTATTCGGTGACAATCGGGATCAACCAGCCTTCCACAACCACCTTGGACAATCAGACAGGAGCACCATTTTGAAGAACAAACTTGTATTCGTAGCAGGCATGGCCGCAGGCTATGTGCTCGGCTCGCGTGCCGGCAGGGAAAGCTATGAGCAGCTCAAGACCAAAGCCGATGAGCTGTGGAACAACCCGAAGGTACAGGAGACGGTCGCAGACACGACCTCGACCCTGAAGAACAAGATGCCCGAGGTGCAGGAGCAGGCTGGCGGCGCCGTCAAGAAGGCCAGGGAAACCGTCACGGGCGCGCTGCACCGCAGCGACAAGGCGGACGACGCCAAGACCTCACCGTCCGCTGGTTCCGCATCGACGGGCCCCAGCGGCGGCAACCCGGCCAAGGTCGAGGAAACACCGTTCCAGAACCAGGATGACGACACCCGCCCCAACACCGTCTAGGTAGACGTCCTCTGAGTCGATTCACCGAATGCCCCGCTTTCCGCAGTTGCGGAGGGTGGGGCATTCGCTTTTCTGTGCCCTGTCGGGTGTGAACCGGATGTCAGACCGACGCGAATAACTCCACAATGAGCACCGCTGTGGCGTCCGGCTCCTCGTCGACGACGAAGTGCCCGGCTCCCGCTGCCAAAAATGCCTCATGCCGGGGCCATGTCGGGAGAAAACTTCAGTTGTGGGGGTGGCACCGCGAGGACTACCTGGGCAGAAACGCGGTCGGGGAAGTTCAGGGCGAGCTGGTACGTAGTGATTGCACCCATGTCGTGGCTCGCCACTTTCACCCGGTCATGACCAAGCGAGTCAAGCAGCGTCAGAACATCCGCTGCGCGCTGCGTCCGCGAGATCGCGCTGAAGGGCAGTTCGATCCATCCTTCGCCTCTCAGATCCGGAGCGATCGGCTGGAACCCCGCGCGGGCCAGATGATTCTGATAGGCCGGTTGAAAGGGCGGTTAAAAAGAAAAAACCCCCGGCTGACCGGGGGTTTTAGCTGGTGGCTCCGACCGGCGTCGATCCGGTGACCTTTCGATTTTCAGTCGAACGCTCTACCAACTGAGCTACAGAGCCGTGCAACTATCCTACGACAGTCACCGCGGTCAACCAGCCTAAACTGGCAAACCTGAGCGACCCTGACGGGACTTGAACCCGCGACCTCCGCCGTGACAGGGCGGCGCGCTAACCAACTGCGCTACAGGGCCTTGCATTTTTTTACAAGAGCTTCAGCCTACCAGCATCTCTGCCGCTTCCTGACCGTCCCAGTTTTACCCGATGACGTTCTGCTCCTGCGTACCCCCAACGGGATTCGAACCCGTGCCGCCGCCGTGAAAGGGCGGTGTCCTAGGCCGCTAGACGATGGGGGCCTGGACCACACGGGGCAAGAAATTTTCCCCTGCTGTGGACCTATAAAACTATAGGGCCTGTGCGGCGATTCCACAAAACGGCGACGGCGGCTGCCCGCTGCGGCCATCCGGCGGCGGCAGTACAGTCGTGAGTGTGCCGATAGAGATAACCCTTGAAGACTTCGAGTCAGCTGTGGATGACGCGATCGATCAGATTCCCGAGGATCTGATGCGCACCATGAACAACGTCGCCATCTTTGTGCGGGAGGAGTACGAGCCCGGTCCTGGCGAGGACCCGGACACCGAGCTCCTGGGACTCTACGAGGGCACCCCTCTGACCGAACGTGACTCCTGGTGGGAGGCCGGTTCCCTGCCGGACAGCATCAGCATCTTCCGGCAGCCGCTGATGCGCCATTGTGAAACCCGCGAGGAGCTCATAGAGGAAATCCTCATCACGGTCATCCACGAAGTGGCCCATCATTTCGGAATCGACGACGACAGGCTGCACGAACTGGGCTGGGGATAGATGCAGGCCTCCGCGGCTCGCCTCGATTGCCCTCTTCCCCGCCTGGATAGCCACCCGCCCCGCCACCCGACGAAGTACCTATGGGTATCAACGGCCTGAGGTACTCGCAGCCCTCGCGAATGCGATCATCCTGGTGGTGATCGCCGTTGTCATCATTATCGAGGCGTTGCGGCGCATCTCGACCAGGCCCGACATTCGTACCGACGTGATGATTGTGACCGCGATGATCGGCGCGGCTGCCAACCTGGCCTGCCTCCTGATCCTGCGTGACGGCCAAACGGAAAGCCTGGGGGTTCACGATATTCATGCCTGGACCATCACCTCAGGCGTTCCGGTCTTTTCAGCCCATGTGGTGGTTGACGGCGGAACCCTCCATGCGGAGGGAGTGGATCAGGTTCTTGACCGACTGACCCACTGTCTTCGAAACCATTTTGCCACTGCACCTTCCAGATCTAACCAACCGAACATGCCGTCCACGAAACCCGCAAACATGCCTGACAGGACGCGGATGTGTGACACGCCGCGCCGGAAAGCCCGGAAATGACACCGCAGCTGCGGCCCTGGTTGGCGGGCTGGCCGGACGGCCGCCCATCAGCTGGTGGGTGCGACCATCGGTCCGAACTTTTCGCGGTCCACTAGCCGTGGGTCATCACTGTCGGGGACAACCAGCACCGGACCTTTGGCGTGATGCAGTACCCCCTGGCTGGTGGAGCCAAGCAGCATTCCCGCAAACCCTCCCCGCCCACGGGTGCCAACCACCAGCAACTCCGACGTGCGGGAGGATTCGATGAGCACCTCCACCGGAGGTCCATCGAGGAGGTCGACGGAAATCTGGAGGCTTGGGAAGTGACTCTGCAGCCATTTCTTCCCGGCGTTCAGCTGGACGCGGATGTCAGCGTGCAGCGCCTCCCGGTCCAGCGGGGCTGGCACCCACGCCAGTGACCCGGTGAACGGCGGAAGCGAGCAGACCACCCGCAGTGGCATTCCCCGTGAAACCGCCTGCTCGGCTGCGGCCAGGGACGCCATGCGAGCCTGCTCCGAACCGTCAACGCCCACCACCACCACCTTTTCCACCTGATCAGCGGTGGGGCCGGGCTCGCCCTTCATCCGGGGCGGCTCCACACCTGCCTCATGGAGGCGGCGGGCTGCGCAGAGGGGAATCACCACAGTGGGGCACTTGGCGTGTCCGGGGACCGCACTACTGACCGACCCCAGCAGTCGACCGACGAAGCCGCCTCGCCCGCGGGAGCCGACCACAATCAGTTCGGCTTCCTCCGAAAGCTCCAGAAGCACCCCGGCGGCGTCGCCAGCTTCCACCCTGGGGGCGACGTCGATCGGGAGGCCCTTGACACGTTCGACGGCCTGGTTGACCACTGCCTCCGCACCCTCACGGATGACTGCGTCATCAATCGTGGCGTATCCGGCGTCCATGCTGGACGCTGCGAACACCGGAACGGTGTAGGCCGTCACCACACTCAGGCGGGTGCCTCTGCGCTCGGCCTCGTGGGCCGCCCAGACCAGAGCGCACTGGCTCTGGTCGGACCCGTCCACACCGACGACAATCCCACTGCCGTAGCGACTGTTCATACCATTCTCAGACTGTGCCTTTTTCATGGCCACGCCTCTCTACGGTTACAAACTCCGGCACCCAGTCGCCAATCGCGAACCGCCGCCACACTATTTCAAAGCCTACTCTCCCGCATAGGACTATTCACCGTGGCCAAAGTTATGTACGCTTCGAGAAATCGTTACTGGAATGAGCCACTCGTGGGTCGTCTGTAACGAAGTGCGCTTGGTTGACCCGTTCGCAGCCAAGTGTCCGCACGGCCCGGAAGAGGCGCCGGGCTGTGCGGAATTACACCATCCCCCGGAGGTCTATCTGTGAGTTCGCCGATGCCCGGAACTGTGGTCACAAGCTCAGCCGTGCACGGCGGCGCGGAACTCACTACCACGGTGGTGATTGGCTCGGGACTTCCCGGTTTGGCGGTGGCCAGCGAACTGAGTCGACGGGGTATCCACTCCATCGTGGTCGAGTGTCTGGACCCGGTGGACACCGGGCAGCTTTCCCGGACCGCGCTGACCGATTCGGTGTCCCTCGCTGAGCGGACCGAGTTGCTTCGGCTGTTGCGCGGGTATGCCAGCAGCCATTCGTTGGATATCCGTCACAGCACGCTCGCCGAGAACCTGTGCGTGGTAGGCCATTCGAAGCTGCTGCCCGCCCCGATCCTTGGAGCCAAGAAATGGGCTGTGCAAACTGACTGCGGCGTGCTGCTGGCTGACCATGTGGTGCTCACGAAGTACCCCCAGAATCAGTTGCGCCGGTTTTTGCTCTCCCTGGGCTTAGCTGTAGGCCATGACCTGAAGTCGGCCACCCAGGCGATCGGCCTGCATCTGGTGGGGGTGGGAGAGCTGTTGAGCCCCACCACCCGGGAAATTGTCCGTCAGGCCAAGCTGGTCAGCGCCGCGATAGTCCAGCATCCACCGCTGCTCGTGCCGACGCGGGCCATCAACGTCTAGTCAGCCGACCGGAGCTTTCCTGGTACACGAACCGGGCATCGACGACAACGGGAGGACCGACAAATGTCCGGTCCTCCCGCCTCGGGGCGCTACCCCTGAAAAATCAGCTGAGTGCTAGCCCTTCAGGCCATCGATGAAGTCGGGGTTCTCCTCGAGCCACTGCTCGACGGCTTCAGCTTCCTGGCCTGAACCGAACTCGTTGACGACGAGGTTCTCAAGCTGACCGTACTGTTCGTCGTCGAGCTTGAAGTTGGACATCATCTCGGCGACCTCCGGGAAGTCCTCGGTGAACCCGGTCCGCGCCAACGTGTGCAGTCCCTCAACCGGGCCCAGCGCAGCCTCGGGATCCTGAAGATCCTTCAGGGGGAAGGAGCTGTTCGCCCAGAAAGGCTTCCACAGGGTCACCACGATGTCTTCCTCGGCGTCGACGGCGCTCTGCAGCTCCGTCAGCATCGCCGTCGTGGACGACTCGACAAGCTCATAGTCGTCCTCAAGGCCATACGCGGGCATGACATCGTCCTTGGTCACGGCCGTGAGGCCGGCTCCCGGTTCGATGCCGACGATCCGGCCGTCAAACATGTCGGCGTTGCCGGTGAGGTCAGCGATCGAGTCAATGTCCGTGTATTCCGGGACGGCGAAGGTGAGCTTGGCGTTGTCGTAGTAAGCGCCAAGATCCTCGATGTCGTCGCCGTACTCTTCCATGTACTCGGCGTGGGTCGCTTCGGACCAGCCCGAGGGGTACACGTCAAGATCGCCGTTCGAAAGGCCAGTGTAGAGCGGGGCAGCCTCGCTCAGTTCCTGGATCTCGACGTCGATTCCCTCGGCTTCGAGGATGTTCTCCCACAGGTAGGCGGTGCTCAGTCCGTCAGTCCAGGAGGGGATGATGCCCAGGGTAATGGCCTGTGCCGCATCTTCGGTTCCCTCGTCGCTGGACGCATCTGATCCGCCGCAGGCTGTCACTCCGAGAGCAACTGTCATCAGTGCCGCAAGTACTCCGACGCGTCGTGTGCCTAGTTTCTTAGTCATTGATCTTCTTTCCTTATTCATCGGAGGGTGCCCATCGAAAGGGCGCCCGTGGAGTGGTTGGAGGGTCAAGATGTAGTGGTTTGTGGAACCGGCTTCGCCCCAGGCCGGCCGAATATCCTGGCCAGCCCTCTCATGAGTCGGCGGTCGCGGTCCGACCTGCCGTCGCCGACGCCCGCCGTCGCACGATCGAGGAAGATCGCCAGGACCACCACGGACAGGCCAGCTTCGAAGCCAAGCCCGATGTCGAGTTGCGAGATCGAGGAGGTCACGGCGCCGCCGAGCCCACCAGCGCCCACAAGACCGGCAATGACCGCCATGGAGAGCGCGAGCATAATCACCTGGTTGACGCCCGCCATGATCGTCGGCAACGCCAGCGGAAGCTGGATGCCGCGCAGGATCTGTCCCGGGGTGCTGCCGAACGCGTGACCGGCCTCGACCACCTCGGAGTCCACCTGACGGATGCCCAGCTCGGTGAGCCGGACACCCGGCGGCAACGCGAAGATGACCGTGGCGACGACACCGCCAGCAACACCAATACTGAAGAGGGTGACCACCGGTACCAGCCAGACGAAAGCCGGCATGGTCTGCATCAGGTCCATCACCGGGCGGATCGCATTGCTCATCGAATCCGACTTTGCCGCGACGACACCGAGCGGGATGGCTATCACCAGGGCGATAAAAGTGGCAATCAGCACGAGGGCAAGCGTCGTCATCGCGTTCTCCCACTGGTCGACGCCGATAACGAAAACGAGCCCCACAAACGCCACGAGGGCGAACTTCCAGTCCTTGACCAGTAATGCCAACAGCGAGAACAGAATCACCATCACGAGCGGAGCCGGGGTGTTGAGCGCGTCGGCCAGGCCGTCGGTCGCGCCTAGAATCACATCGCGGACAGAGGTGAAGAAGCTGCCCAGGGTGTCGTCCACCCAGTCGAAGACCGTCTCGATCCCTTCGCCGACAGGGATGCGGGGCACTATTTCGCCGTCGGTGCGGCTGGTTGTGAGGCTCATGCCATCACCTCCTGATCGGGACCGATATGTTCGACTCTCGCGTTGGGGTCGCCGAGCGCGTTGAGCAGGGTGACCCTTGGAATCACTCCGGAGAGCCGGCCCTGGTTGTCGACCACCGCCAGGGCAACGACGCTCTCCGCCGCGGCCGTCATCAGGTCGGCGAGCGGCGTATCCAGGCGAACCGTCGCAGCCGACCGCAGCAGGCCGTCGAGGTTGTCGGCGCCCCGCGAAACGGCGACGGCCACGTCCTGCTCATGCACGATCCCCTGCAGGGTTTTATCCCGGCTGACAACCATCAGGCTGGAGAGCTGATGCTCTCTCAGCAGCTTGTGGGCAGCCCGTGGGCCCTGTTCGCTTCCGAGCACGGCAACGGCCGGCTCCATGACCGCCGATGCGGTAAGCACCCGCGTCCGGTCAACGTCCTGGACGAACTGGGCGACATAATCGTTGGCAGGATCGTTCAGGATTTGCTCGGTCGTCCCGATCTGCACTATCCGACCGTCTCGCATCATCGCAATCCTGTCGCCAAGCCGCATCGCTTCGTTGAGGTCGTGGGTAATGAACAGGATGGTCTTGCCGAGCTTGTGCTGCAGCTCGACCAGTTGGTCCTGCATCTCGCGTCGGATGAGCGGATCGAGCGCGCTGAACGCTTCGTCCATCAGCATCACGTCGGTCTCGGCTGCCAGGGCACGCGCCAACCCCACCCGCTGCCGCATTCCACCGGAGAGCTCACCGGGGAGCGATCCTCCCCAGCCATCCAGCCCGACCAGTCGCAGTGCTTCCTCAGCCTTTCTCTCCCGTTCGGAACGGTTCAGCCCCTGCACCTTCAACCCATAGGCGGCGTTCTCGCCGACCGTTCGGTGGGGCAACAGCGCGAAGTGCTGGAAGACCATGCTGACCTTTTCCCGCCTCACCCGCCGCAGATCCTTGCCCTTCAGACGGGTGATGTCATTGCCGGCAATGCTCATCGATCCGGCGGTTGGCATGAGTAGACCGTTAACCATCCTGATCAGGGTCGACTTGCCTGACCCGGACAGGCCCATCACAACGAAGATCTCGCCTTCAGCGACGTCGAAAGTGGCATCGATGACCGCGGGGGTCAGGTTGTCCTTGCGAAGTTGCTCACGGGTCGCCCCGGCACGCAACCGCTCGACGGCGCGAACGGGTCTGTTTCCGAAGATCTTAAAGACCCCTTGGGCCTCAATGACTGGCACAGTTATCTTGCTCCTCGCTCTGCGTTGCTTTCGATGCCTGCCCTGGGACAGCACAATTTGGACACGCACGGAACGCTGAATGGCACCACCCAGGACAATCGGACCTGGCGGTCAAGGCATTAAAATCACACCCTGCGGATCACGGATAAATCGGAAAATAAGCCTGCTTATTTGCAGGAGGGGACGGGCAACAATGGCCTCAGTCCAAAATCGGCGATGACAATCAGCGGTATTGAATAACCCCAATATACCGGCGATGACTCGCCTCAGGCGCGGCCGAACCTCGTAAAAAAGCTGGGATCGGCGCCGTATGATGGCAGCTTTGGAGCCCTCCGACACACCCTGAAGGCGCCTCGATCCCGATGAACTCGGGGATTATCGACGTCGGACGAAGTCACCACGAGACGTCAACGAATTGATGTTCTTTCGTTATCTTGGCCGGTGCATTAATTGCCGAGTACAGCCCATAGGGCGATAAGCAAACATCAGCTAATGAGCAAAAATTGCGAATTGAATCGGTGCGCCGATCCTTGCGGGAGTGCTAGGAATCGGATCCTTGCCGCAACCGCTTCCGTGCTGTAACTGCCAGGTAGACTGCCAGCCCGATCAGAACTACCACCATCACCACGATGCTCCACGGGAAATCGTTCTGGACGGTCTGCTCGGCTTCCTCGATTTCGATCGGCATCTGGGTGCCTACCGCTGCGGAAGGGGACTGGGCAGTACCTGCGGCAGCCGCGGTGACGGTGAAGGTTCCCTCGATCGGGTGCGAATCCGAGGAAACTACGCGCCAGTTCACCGTATATTCGCCTGCTGGCGCTCCGGTGCGGAGCGGCTGGCTCGCCACCCGATCAACGATGGCGACGTCGCCTTCGGCCCAGTTGCCGCCAGTCTCGTCAAGAACTTCAACTTCCGATCCGATCCCCGACGGCACGCTGGAGAATGTCAGCTCAATCGCCTCGGGGAGCTGCTCGACGCTTGCTCCGGCCTCGGGATTGCTGCCGACCAGCTCGTCGTGGGCGTTGGCGGTGGACGCGGAGCCCAATGCTGTCATCAGGACCACCAGCAGCATCGCGGCAAGCAGGGCGGGTACCCTGACGAAAAGGTGGCCGGCTGCGGTCCGTGTTGAACGGGGGTTGGTGCTACTCATAGGCCAACTCTACGTGTCGGTCCTGTCAGCTCGCTGGGAGGGAGCGGGAGACCGTTGAGCAGCAGATAGACTCGATCCGCAGACCTCCCCACTTCGTTCAAGGAATGACCATGCTCAAAAAGGGTTCCGTACTGGACCGTTATTTCGAAGTCTCCCAACGAGGCAGCACCTACGCGCGGGAGATCCGCGGTGGGGTGGCCACCTTCTTTGCCATGAGCTACATCGTGGTCCTTAACCCGCTCATTCTGGCGGGAGCGGACTCCTCCGGCGCCGAACTGGGCTTCGAGCGGGTTGCGGCAGTGACCGCGCTCGTGGCCGGAGTACTGACGATCGTGATGGGGGCGTGGGCCAAGTACCCGTTCGCGCTGGCCACAGGACTCGGGGTGAACGCCTTCGTTGCGATCACTGTGGCAACCAACCCCGAACTCACCTGGCCACAGGTGATGGGGCTCGTGATGCTGGCTGGACTGACCATGTTGATTCTGGTCCTCACCGGCTTCCGGACCGCCGTTTTCAACGCCGTCCCCGAAAGCCTCAAGACCGCGATCGTGGTGGGCATCGGTCTGTTCATCGCCCTCATCGGCCTGGTCAACGCGGGGTTTGTCAGGCGGGTCCCCGACGACGCGCAGACCACCGTCCCGGTGGGCCTGGGTTTCGAGGGCGCGCTGCTTGGCTGGCCCACGCTCGTCTTCGTGTTCGGGCTGATCCTCACCATCGCCCTGGTGGTCCGAAAGGTCCGCGGCGGCATCCTGATCGGCGTGATTGCCTCCACCATCCTCGCCGTCATCATTGAGGCAGTAGCCAACGTGGGACCGAGCGTCGGCCCCGACGGCGCAAACGTCCAGGGCTGGTCCCTGGTGGTACCCGAGATTCCGACCGGCTCGTGGGTGGGCGTGCCGGATCTGACCCTGATCGGCAACGTGAGCCTGTTCGGTGCCTTCGGCACGATCGGCGCGACCGCCGCGTTGCTGCTGACCTTCACCATCCTGCTGAGCATCTTCTTCGACGCCATGGGCACCATGGTGGGTCTGGCCAACGAGGCGAAGCTGGTCGACAAGAAGGGCAACATCCCTGGCGTCAACCGGGTCCTCGTGGTTGACGCTCTTGGCGCCGTCGCTGGCGGCGCCGGGTCCGTGTCCTCCAACCAGATCTACGTCGAATCGGGTGCCGGGATCGGCGAGGGGGCACGCACCGGCATCGCCAACATCGTTACAGGTGTTCTGTTCCTGCTGGCAATGTTCTTCACCCCGCTGATCTCCCTGGTGCCGTTCGAGGCGGTGGCGCCGGCCCTCGTCGTCGTCGGGTTCATGATGGTGGCGCAGGTCGGTCGGATTGACTGGGAGGACTGGGGGGTCGCGATCCCCGCGTTCCTGACCTTCATCCTGATGCCGTTTACCTACTCAATCGCCAACGGGCTGGGGGCCGGGTTCATCGCCTACGTCCTGGTACGCACCTTCCAGGGCCGGGCACGCGAGATCCACCCGCTGATGTGGGCTGTCGCCGGAGCGTTCGTCGTGTTCTTCGGGATTGGGCCGATCGAATTGGCGCTGGGCCTGCGCTAGCACCCGTCAGCAGGTCAGCGTGCAGACCAGCCGCCGTCCATCACGTAAGACGAACCGGTCACCATGCCTGCCAGGTCGGATGCCAGCCAGCACACGAGTCCAGCCACTTCCTCCGGCTCCACCATCCGTTTGATCGCGCTCTCCGTCAGCATGATGGTCGCGAGCACGTCCTCCTCGGAGATCCCATGCAGGCGCGCCTGGTCACTGATCTGATTCTCGACCAGCGGTGTCCTGACGTACCCGGGGTTCACGCAGTTGCTCGTCACACCGTGCTCCCCGCCTTCGAGCGCTGTCACCTTGGACAGACCTTCGAGGCCGTGTTTCGCGGAGACGTACGCCGCCTTGAACGGTGACGCCCGGAGCCCGTGGATGGAGGACAGGTTGATAATGCGCCCGAATCCCCTCTCGTACATCCCCGGCAGCGCCGCGCGGATCAGCAGGAAGGGGGCCTCCAGCATCAGGGTGTGAATGCGTCGGAAGTCGGCCGGGGCAAACGTGTGGATCGGCTGTACGGACTGGATCCCCGCGTTGTTGATCAGAATGTCCACCTCCAGGGAGATGTCCTCCAGCTCCCGGGTGTGCAGCAGGTCCACCACCCAGGCGTCGCCGCCAACCTCCTTCGCCAGCGCGGCCGCGCCATCACCATCCCGATCGGCCACGGTAACGGACGCGCCCTGTGCGGCGAGGGCGCGCACGGTCGCAGCACCAATGCCGCTGGCACCGCCGGTCACCAGTGCCCGGCGCCCGGAGAGTGGCTGCCCGCCGGTGGGCTCCGATGCTGCCGGGTGCTGCGGGCGTGGAGCCACCACTAGCTGGCAGCCTGGCGTGCCGAGAGGCCATGCCGGTGCGCGTCTTCGGCGTCGACGTCGCGCAGGGAAATACCCCGGGTTTCACGCAGGGTCACGACGGCGATTCCGGTCACCACACAGGCGCCGAGGACGTACAGGGCCACGCCAACCCAGGAGCCTGTCTCCTGCAGGATGGCGGTCGCGATGATGGGGGCCATCGACCCGGCGATGATCGAGGTCACCTGGTAGCCGAGTGAGACGCCTGAGTACCGCATCCGAGTGGGGAACATCTCCGCCATGATCGCCGGCTGGCCCGCGTACATCAGTGCGTGGAAGCACAGGCCGATGGTGACGGCCAGGATGATGATCACGGGGTTCTGGGTGTCGAACATGGGGAAGGCGAAGAACGCCCAGGTCGCCCCGAGGATGGCTCCCGCCAGGTAGACAGGTTTCCGACCGAACCGGTCGGACAACCGTCCCACCTGCGGAATCACGAGGAAGTGCACCACGTGCGCGATCAGGAGCGCCAGGAGGAGCTGGCTGGTGTCGTATTCGTGGACGGTCTTGAGGTAGACGATCGAGAAGCTGACGATGATGTAGTACAGGATGTTCTCGGCGAACCGCAGACCCATGGCCCCGAGGATCCCCCTGGGGTACTTCTTCACTACCTCAAGGACCCCGTAGTTGATCGATTTCTCCCGCTCCACCTGCTCGCGGGCCTCAAGGAAGATCGGAGCTTCGCTGACGTGTGTCCGGATGTAGTAGCCAATCACCACGATGACTGCTGACAGCCAGAACGCCACCCGCCAGCCCCAGGCGAGAAACTCGTCCTCCGGCAGGATGAAGGACATGGTCAGGAGAACCACCGTGGCGAGCAGGTTCCCGACCGGCACAGCCGCCTGTGGCCAGCTGGCCCAGAAACCACGGGACTTGTTGGGGCTGTGCTCGGCAACCAGCAGGACAGCTCCGCCCCATTCACCACCAACCGCGAAACCCTGGATGAAGCGCAGGACCACCAAGAGCGCGGGAGCCCAGTAGCCGATGGTGTTAAAACCCGGCAGGCAGCCCATCAGGAACGTAGCGACGCCCACCAGAATGATCGTCACCTGCAGGGTGTGCTTGCGTCCGAGTTTGTCGCCGATCTGGCCGAAGAAGATCCCACCAAGGGGGCGGGCGATGAAGCCGACGGCGTAGGTCAGGAACGCGGCGATGATCCCGTCCAGCGGCGTGGCGGCGTTGGGAAAGAAAACAACCGCGAAGACCAGAGTTGCGGCCGTGGCGTAGAGGAAAAATTCGTACCACTCGACGACGGTTCCCACCATTGAGGCGGCGACGACCTTCTTCAGGCCAGATTCGTCGGTTCGGTCCTTCCCGGCGAATCCTTGAGGCCCGGGCTGGGTGGAGCGTTGATTGACGCTCATGGCGTTCTCCTTCTGTGTCGTCGGTGACACGATGCGTACTGCGTAGCGTAGTGACTGACATCACTCCACGGACAACCTCATTGAGTATCACTGCAGATTCGAGGCAGTTCAATGATCAATATCGCACCAGCAAGGTGCGAAAATGCAGATATGAGCTCACTGAATCCCGACGACCTGCTGATCCTGCTCACCGTTTCGCACAGTGGTCGCTTCACCACCGCCGCGGACGCCCTTGAGATGAACCATACGACCGTCTCGCGCCGGATCGCGGCCCTGGAAAAGAGCCTCGGCGGCCATGTGCTTGTCCGGGCCAGCGGAGGATGGGAGCTTACCGAGCTGGGGCACCGGGCTGTCGCCGCAGCGGAACGGGTAGCCTCAGCGGTGTCGGGGCTCGCCAGCGGGGACGACGACGACGCCCCCGTTGCCGGCGTCGTGCGCATGAGTGCCACCGACGGGTTCAGCGCGTATATTGCCGCACCGGCCTTCGCCAGATTGCGCCGTCTACACCCGCTACTGTCGATCGAGATTGTCGCAGCGACCCGCCGCGCGTCCCAGACCCGGAGCGGGCTCGACCTGGAGGTGGTGGTCGGTGAACCGCAGGTGCATCGCGCGGAGGCCATCCGCCTGGGTGAATACATGCTGGGACTCTATGCATCGCGTGACTACCTGGCCGAATGGGGGACACCGCGGAGCGTCGCTGAAGCCACCGAGCACCAACTGGTCTACTTCATCGACTCGATGTTGCAGGTCGATAGCCTCGACACCCCGCGCCGCCTGCTCCCGGCCATGAGGGATTCGCTCAGTTCAACCAACGTCTTTGTGCACGTGGAGGCAACCCGTTCCGGCGCCGGAATCGGTCTGCTGCCGTGCTTCATGGCCGACCGCCACCGCGACCTGGTCCGCCTACTCCCCGACCAGATTGCGGAGCGGCTCGGGTACTGGCTGGTGGCGAGGCCGGATTCGCTCCGCCAGCCTGCGGTCGCCGCGGTGGTTGCCTCACTGCGGGAGGCAACCACCGCCTATGAGGACCGCCTGCTGGGCCGGCACGCGACGGGCTGAGGCCCCACTGCGTTCCGGTCGGGCCTACTGGTCGCGGAGCACCTGGGCGCCGTTGCTGAACTTCCGCACCCGCGCGTCATCCCAGGCATGGGCGGGCACCCCACCGCCCAG
The DNA here is from genome assembly GCF_015752345.1 of Arthrobacter sp. CAN_A212. Classification (NCBI taxonomy): domain Bacteria; kingdom Bacillati; phylum Actinomycetota; class Actinomycetes; order Micrococcales; family Micrococcaceae; genus Arthrobacter; species Arthrobacter sp. CAN_A212. The sequence goes on along the minus strand of NZ_JADOUT010000012.1, from coordinate 14,611 downwards.
CAGCACGCGTGCCAGACCTGGGTCCTGGCCCAGCGGACTGTCGCTTCCCGCGATGATCACGTTCCCGTAGCGCCGGCCCTTGAGCATTGCCGGATCAGCGATGATCGCCGTGTACGCGAAGACCTCACCGATCGTGGCCGCCTCCCGTCGCGCGCCGGCAAGAGCCGGCGAGTCACCGCAGTTCACCAGGTAGAGACCACCGTCGCTCAAGACCCGTCTGGCGTGCTGGGTGAACTCAAGGGTGGTCAATGGCCGCGGGGTGGTGCTGCCGGCAAAGACGTCACGAATAATCAGGTCCCGGCTGCCGGCGGTGAGGGACTCGGTCACTTCCCTCGCCTCCCCCACCCTGATACGCACCAGGGGAGCCCGCGGCAGATCGAACCAGTCCCGCACCAGCCCGGCGAGCTTTCCGTCGAGCTCCACCACCACCTGACGCGCTTCAGGAAATGCCGCTGCCAGATAGCGTGCCAACGAGCACGCGCCGCCGCCGAGGTGCAGGGCGCGCAGTGGAGCGCCCTCGCCGCGGTGAAGTTCGCGGCGGTGGGATTCGACGAGTGCCGCAATCCACCGCATGTACTCGAAGTCCAGCTGCAGCGGGTCGCTGAGATCGATGTGGGAGCTCGGCACCCCGTTGACCTTGAGGATCCAGCCGTTGGGGTTGAACGGATCGGGTTCCAGCTCGCACGTGCCGGTGTCGGTCTCGTAGATTCCGGAGACCGGTCCCGTTTCATTGTCAGCCGCTGCTTTCGGAGCTCCGGAGCGGGGCGCACGTTGCCGGCCCATTAGTGACGCACCATCCTGATTTCCTGCAGATCGGATCCTTCGGTCCTGACCTTCCGGCGGGCACCGTCAGCGACAAACCGGTTCCTGCCGTAGAAGGCGGTAGCCCGGTGGTTCACTTCCAGCACCCAGAGGCTTGCCGCCCGTTCACCAAGCACTTCGGTGAGCAGCGCCGGACCCACTCCGCGGCCGTGAACCCGCCGGAGCGCGTACAGAAAGTACAGCTCAGTTCCGTCGCGGTCCGCGTCCCGGCTGGGGCCCGCAAGCGCCAACCCGACGAGTGTGTCGTCGTCGTCGACCGCGACCGTCCACGGGACGCCGTCGTCGAGCTGGCGGCGGCGGTCGACGGCGTCCGCGGCGGCGCGTGCGTCTCGGGCGTCGAAGAATTCGGGCGGTCCCAGGTGGCCGTAGGTTTCGCGCCAGGTCCGGTTATGCAGCACCACCAGGGCGTCGGCGTCGTCGGGGGTCGCCCGGCGGACTGTCACGGTCACGGCGTCGTTGCCCGGACCATGCGCAGCTCGCGCTGGTGGTTCCACTGCGCGGACAGGGGTTCAGCGGTTCCTTCGGGGGTGAAGCCGAGTTTCCGGTAGAACGCAATGGCTCGGGCGTTGCTCTCCAACACCCAGACGAAGGCCGGGGCGGAACCGATGGCTCCACTCACCAGCTGCTGGCCCACACCCATGCCGTGCGCTTCGGTCAGCACGTAGACCATGTAGAGCTCGACCTCTGTCGGGGGGTTGTCACCTCGCGCGGGCCCGCCAGCGGCGACCCCGACGATGTGGCCGCTGGCATCCGTTGCCACCAGCGGTGGCTGCGCGCCCTGCAGGATACTGTCCTGCAGGGCGACCGCCTGTGCGGGGAGCTCCGCGTCGAGCCGGTCAAACACAGCATCGCTGAGCTTGCTGGCATAGGTTTGCCGCCACGCGAGGTTCTTCATGCGGAGCACGGCCTCCACCTCGTCGGCGGCGCTTGGCCGGATGGTGAACGGGGACATGGGGCTCATGCTAGTCGCACCGGGGTCTGAACCGCCTGTGCATCCGTCACTGCCGTGAATCCGACGCCGGCGTCCGTTCGTCGCTGCTGCGTACCTGTCGCTGCCGGTGCATCCTGAACATGGGCCGGTGGTGCCAGGTGGGCCCACACAGAGTGGACGTGCCATCGGGTTCAAACCCGTTGCGCCGATAGAAGCGCTCAGCCCGGCGGTTGCCGTTCAGTATCCACAGGTATGCTGCCTGGTCCATGATCGCCGTGTCCAGCAGTTGCTGGCCCAGCCCGGTGCCGTGGGTGGAGGCGAGGGTGTAGATGTGGTGCAGCTCGAAGTCGCGCCGGTCGTCGTCGCGGCCCGGCCCCGAGGTCGCAATGCCGACCGCTGTCCCTGCCTTATCGAACGCCAGCCAACTAGCAGCGCCAGCCTCGAGTGCATCCCGTCGCTTGGCCATCAGGACCGGAAGTTCGGCGTCGTAATGGCTGTGGAAGGCCGGTGGCATGATCTGGGCGTAGGTCTCGTGGAGGCCCTGCAGATGCGTGCGCGAGTACGCTTCGGCGTCGTCGGGGGACGCACGGCGGATGGAAAATTTCACCAGTCCAGTTTAGGGCGCGGCGGCTACCACCACGGCCAACGCCAACCCGTCCCAGTCCTTGGAACCGACGGTCTGCAGCGCGGTGGCCTCCAGCTGGGGGTGGGAGCCCAGCAGTTCGAGCGCGCCGCGGGTACCCTGCACCGCCTCATCCCCGTCTACGTCCAGGACTGATCCCCCGCGCACCACGTTATCGAGCACAATGACACTGCCCGGCCGGGAGAGCCGGACAGCCCAGTCGAGGTAACGAGGGTTGTTGACCTTGTCAGCGTCGATAAAAAACAGATCGTAGGGCCCAGTCAGGGTGGGCAACGTGTCCAATGCCGCGCCCACATGGATCCTGACCTTCCCGCCCACACCCGCCTGGTCAAGGTTCCTGCGGGCGACGTCGGCGTGAGCCTGCTCGTACTCGCAGGTGTCAACCGTCCCGTCGTCGGGAATCCCCCGCGCCAACCAGATGGTGCTGAACCCGCCGAGGGTGCCAATCTCGAGAACCCGGCGAGCGCCAGCGATTCTCGCCAACAGCATCAGGAACTTCCCCTGGGTAGGGGTCACTTCGATGGCTGGCATTCCCGCGTCGGCTGTCGCCTCAACGGCGAGGACCAACGCGCCATCCGGGTGGACCACTGTATCCACCAGGTAACGCTCGACGTCGGCCCATTCGGTCACTGGTCAACCCCGCCGGTCATGAATGGCCCTGGTACTCGTCCATCTCGTCGATGGCCTGTTCAAGGCGCTCCACCTTGCCGGTCAACTCACCCGAATAGCCGGGCCGGATGTCGGCTTTCAGGACCAGTGAGACACGGCTTCCGTACTTGCCGACAGCTTCGGTGGCCCGCTTGATCACCTCCATCACCTCGTCCCAGTCACCCTCGATGGTGGTGAACATCGAGTCGGTTTGGTTGGGCAGACCCGAATCGCGGACGATCTTCACGGCCTCGGCCACCGCATCGTGGACCGAGCCGTCCGCGTTTTCACCTGTGGTGGCGCCGTGTCCGGCTGGGGCAACTGAGAAGGCTACAAGCATGGTCCAAGTCTGGCATGAAGGTCCGTGATCAACCAGACCGGCCGTCGTCGGGAATCTTGTGCGCAGGGGTGGCGGGTTGGGCGTACCTGGTCCCGCCGCAGGTGCCCTGGTGCACCCCAAAAAAAGTCCCCGGTCCGAAGATAAAGCCCGCGGATGTGCCTGCCGTCATGGCTACTGAAGCCGCGGTTTGGGAGGATGAGTCAATGACTCGTGGAATATACGTCAGCGCCATGACCGAAGGCTCAGGAAAGTCACTGATCTCACTGGGGTTGGCCGACATGCTGCACCGGCACTCCGACCGGGTCGGATTCTTCCGGCCCATCGTCGAGGGGGATGACGTTGAGGCGGACCCGATGGTCAACCTGATGCAACGCACCTTCGACCTGTCCGCGTCGCGGGCGCGCGGCGGTCTCACCCGCACGGAAGCGCGGGCGCTGCTGGTCAAGGGGCAGCGTGAGGAGATCGACACCCGCTGCGTTGCCATCTACAGCGAGATCGCGCGCGACTGCGATGTCATCATCGTCGAGGGCACCGATCTCAGCGGGCACGACGCCGCCCTCGAGTTCGATCTCAACGCCCGGTTGGCCAACAACCTGGGCGCCATGGTGCTGGCGGTGGTGAACGCGAAGGAGATGTCGGTTCCCGAAGCGGCCGACGCCGTCGACGTCGCCCGGAGGGAACTGGACGCCGCGCAGGTCTCGCTGCTGGCGATGATGGTGAACCGGGCCGCCGACGACGCCGTCGCCGAGATCAGTGCGCAGGTCCGGCCGGGGCGCTCCGGGCGTCCCGTCTATGTGATTCCCGAACTGTCCGAGATCTCCCGGCCCACCGTCGGCGAGGTGGCGAAGGCACTCGGCGCCCGTCAGATCGCCGGTAGTCCTACCCTTGAGCGGGATGTCGCGTCGATCAAGGTCGCGGCGATGAATGTGGGCAACTTCCTGCACCAGCTCACCGACGGCGCCCTGGTGATTGTTCCCGGCGACCGGGCCGACGTCATGGTGGCAACCCTCGCATCATCCTTCTCGGCCGAGTTCCCGGTCCCGTCCGGGATGATCCTCACCGGAGGGCTCGCCCCTGACTCCACGATCCTTTCCCTGCTGGCCCAGGCGCCGTTCCCCGTGTTCGCGGTCGACGACGACACGTATACCGCAGCGCGTCGGGTCAGCGAGGTGCGCGGCGAGATCGCTACCGGCCTGCGGCGCAAGGCGGCAGCAGCCCTGGGCGCGTGGGCGCGGCAGGTGGACGAGCCGGAACTCCTTGAGCGGCTGGAGTTGCCCCGGGCACTCACGATGACGCCGCTGCGCTTCCTCCACGACCTGATTGAACGGGCGCGGTCCCAGCGCCGGCACATTGTCCTGCCCGAGGGGCAGGACCTGCGGGTCCTTCGGGCCGCCGAAATCCTGCACCGGCGCGACGTCTGCGATCTCACCATTCTGGGGCCGGAGGCGAAGGTCAGGGAACTCGCTGCCGGACAGGGTATCGACCTGACCGGGCTGACCCTGATTGACCCTGCGACCTCCGCGCTCCGCGAGGAATTCGCCGCCGAGTACACGCGGCTGCGCTCCCACAAGGGCGTCTCCATCGAAAGCGCCCGCGAGCGCATGCTGGAAGGTGCCTACTTCGGGACCATGATGGTGCAGCTCGGGAAAGTGGACGGAATGGTGTCCGGGGCAGCCCACACCACCGCGAACACCATTCGTCCGGCTCTTGAGTTCGTGAAGACGAAGGAGGGAGTAAAGATTGTCTCGTCGGTCTTCCTGATGCTGCTGCGTGACCGTGTCCTGGTCTACGGTGACTGCGCGGTCAACCCCGACCCCAATGACGAGCAGCTCGCCGATATTGCTATCGCGTCGTCCGCAACAGCCCAGCAGTTCGGTGTGAAACCCCGGGTGGCGATGCTCTCCTACTCGACCGGCGAGTCAGGCTCCGGAGGTGCGGTGGACAAGGTGCGCCGCGCCACCGAACTGGTACGCGAACGCCAGCCCGACCTTCCCGTGGAGGGACCCATCCAGTACGACGCCGCAGTCGATGCGACAGTCGCCGAGTCCAAGCTGCCGGGTTCCTCGGTAGCCGGTCAGGCCACCGTGTTCATTTTTCCCGACCTCAACACGGGCAACAACACCTATAAGGCGGTCCAGCAGTCGGCCGGTGCGGTTGCGGTGGGGCCGGTATTGCAGGGGCTCCGGAAGCCGGTCAATGACCTCTCCCGTGGCTGCACCGTTGAGGACATCGTGAATACCGTCGCGATCACAGCGGTCCAGGCGCAGAACACCGGGGAGTGATTGGCAGAGGCGATCGACTGGTTCGGCTTGCCTGACGCTGATCTCAGGAGGGAATGTCGCCAACGGTGCTGTACTTGCGCCGCCAGTCGCGGCCTTCCTCCCCGCCGTAGAGGGTCCAGTATTCGCGGCCCGAAATGATAACGCCGTCGGCCACGGTCCAGATGGACACAACGCGGAAGATGCCAACGTCCTCCTGAGGCACCTGCACCTCAGACACCACCACGTCGCCAGCGTCGTAAACATTTAGCACGTCAATGCTCCACCCGTTTGGATGCTCCGAGTTCACCGCAACCAGGTTGTCCCTGCCACGGATGATTTCGCGCGTGACGGGCCAGAAGACCTCCACGTTGTCGGCAAGGGTTCGTCCAACAGCGTTCCAGTCCCGGCTCCACACCGCCGACCAATACTGCCGGACCACCTCGGTAGCTTCCATACGCCGATGCTACTCGACTTGCCATCCACCTACATCGGAAATGGGTTTTTGCTGGTGCCCCAGTCGCCTGCCGTAAGACGCCGCCGGACGACGTCAGCAGCCTCCAGTAGAGTTTCTGACAGGAGGCATCATGATCATTCTTGTCATCAATTCGGGCTCATCATCGTTGAAGTACCAGGTGCGCGACACCGGGACCGGCGAACGGCTGGCCGACGGCACCGTGGAACGGATCGGTGATTCCACCCACGGTGGGCCCGCCGACCACCAGGCGGCGCTCGACCGGGTGACCGACGACGTCGAGCAGGCGCTGCAGGGCAAAGCCATTGACGCTGTGGGGCACCGGGTGGTCCACGGCGGTGAACGGTTCAGCGAGCCGGTCCTGGTGGACAACGAGATCACCAGGGCAATCGAACGCCTCAGCCCCCTTGCACCCCTGCACAACCCGGCGAATGTCCAGGGCATCAGGGCCATCACCGCCAAATGGCCTGACATGCCCCAGGTGGCTGTATTTGATACGGCGTTCCACCGCACCATCCCCGAGCAGGCCTGGCGCTACGCCGTCCCCGATGAGCTCTACACCCGGTTCGGGATCCGCCGGTATGGGTTCCACGGCACGTCCATCGGGTATGTCACCGACCACGCCGCCGCCCTGCTGGGGGTTGCCCCCGCCGCCTTCACCGGGATCATCGCCCACCTCGGGAACGGCGCCTCGATCACTGCGGTGCAGGCCGGGGCCAGCATCGACACGTCAATGGGGTTCACCCCGCTCGAGGGTCTGGTGATGGGCACCCGCTCCGGCGACATCGATCCGTCGATTCTGCTGTTCCTCAGCCGCGAAGGCTACTCGGCCGGGGATCTGGATCAGCTCCTCAACCGGGAAGCGGGCCTCAAGGGTCTGACCGGACAGAACGACATGCGTTCTGTGGTCGAGTCCGCAGCCGGCGGGGACGCGCGGGCCGAGCTGGCCCTGGACCTCGCCTCCTACCGGCTGGCCAAGTACATCGGCGGATACCATGTGGCCGTCGGTGGCGCTCAGGCGCTGGTGTTCACCGCCGGGATCGGCGAGAACTCCTGGCAGTTCCGGGAGCGCGTGGTCACCAGGTTGGGCGCGCTCGACGTCCACCTCGACGACGCCGAGAACCGCAAGAAGAGTTCGGCCCCCCGCCAGATCAGCACCGAGGCCTCTGCGTTCCCGGTGCTCGTTGTGCCCACTGACGAAGAGGCAGCAATCGCGGAGGCGACCGCCGTCGTCGTCGCGCGCTGACACTGGCTGGCTACTGGCCGCAGCCGCAAAGCCGCGGCCGGTGGGCCGGTCAGGGCATTCCTGCCAGCCGGGCCAGCGCGGCGCCCACAGCTCCCGCGAGCACAACCACCAGGAACGGTGCCCTCAGGAGCAGTGCCACCGCTGCGGCCGCCAAGGCGACGATCCGGGCGTCGAGGGCCAGTTCCTGACCCGAGGCGAACGTGTTGACAGCTGTCAGCGACGCGAGCAGACCAATGGTCAGCGTGCCTGCGACCCGGTTCATCCGGGGGTTGTCCATCCACCGCGCCGGGACCAGGTAGCCGGCGAGCTTGGTAAGGAATGCGAGGACGCAGGCAAGCAGGATCCAGAGCCACAAATTCATCGGTGATCGCCTCCGGCAGCGTAGGGGTCGACGTCGGGCTCAAGGCCCTCGCTGGGCCGGCCGTGACCAAACCAGCCAATGGCGCCGGCAACAGCCGCCGCAATCAGGATGGGCAGCCCCGGCGCCACCAGGGGGACCGTGACGATCGTGACCAGGGCACAGACCACCGCGATCGCCGCCGGCTCCCGTCCTCGGAGTCGCGGCCAGAGGAGGCCCAGGAATGCCGCGACCGCAGCCCCGTCAAGACCCCACTTCGCCGGGTCGCCGAGCGCACCGCCCACCAGGGCTCCAACGACGGTGAAGGCGTTCCACAGGATGAACACGCCGATCCCCGCGCTCCAGAACCCCAGACGACGCTCGACCGGGTCGGTCTGACCACTCGCGGTGGCCGCAGATTCATCAATCGTGACGTGAGCGGCAACGAACCGCCGCCACCCGGTAGGCCGAACCAGGGCATTCATCTGCATCCCGTACACGGCGTTGCGGATACCCAGCAGGGACGCCGCGGTCAGCGCCGCGGCCCCCGTTCCGCCGCCCCCGATCACCCCGATGAACGCGAACTGGGAGCCACCGCTGAACAGCAGCAGGCTGAGCGCCATGGTTTGCCACAGATCGAACCCGGAGGTCACCGACAGTGCACCGAAGGACACCCCGTAGAGGCCGGTGGCGACGGCGATCGAAAGGCCGACCCGGACCGCGGGTGACTGCAGGTGTTTCACCGATTCAGCGTAGGGCGCGGGCAAAGGATTCACCTACTCGGCTTTCAATCCTGACAAATCGAGGCAATACTGATGGGTAGTCAGTCTACTTACTATACGAAATTGGAGCGTGAATCATGAAGGCAGTGACATGGCAGGGCCGGAGCACCGTCAGCGTCGAGCAGGTCCCGGATCCGGTGATCCAGGAACCCACTGACGCCATCGTCCGAATCACCTCCTCGGCAATCTGTGGATCCGACCTGCACCTGTACGAGGTGCTCACCCCCTACATGAACAAGAACGACGTTCTCGGGCACGAGCCGATGGGCATCGTGCAGGAGGTCGGCAGTGCCGTCACGAACCTCAAGCCGGGCGACCGTGTGGTCATCCCCTTCAACATTTCCTGCGGTCACTGCTGGATGTGCGTCCGTGGGCTCCAGTCGCAGTGCGAAACCACACAGGTCCGCTCTCAGGGATCCGGCGCCAGCCTCCTTGGCTTCTCGGAGCTCTACGGCTCGGTGCCGGGTGGCCAGGCGGAGTTCCTGCGCGTCCCCCACGCCGACTACGGGCCGGTCAAGGTGGGGCACGAGCTCCCCGACGAGCGGTATCTCTACCTCTCCGACATCCTGCCCACCGCCTGGCAGGGCGTGAAGTACGCTGACGTTCCCGACGGCGGCACGCTCGCCGTCTTCGGGCTGGGTCCCGTGGGGCAGTTCGCTGCACGGATCGGCCGGCACTTCGGCCAGCGGGTCATTGCTGTTGAACCCGTCGCCGAGCGTCGCGCCATGGCTGAACGCCATGGCATCGAGACGCTCGATTTCACCAAGGACATTGGTGATGAGCTGCGGGAAATGACTGACGGTCGCGGACCTGACGCGGTGGTCGACGCCGTCGGGATGGAGTCACACGACTCCCCGCTGGGTGCCTTCGCCCAGAACGCGGTCAACCTGCTCCCTGACGCCCTCGCGAAGAAGGCGATGGAAACCGCGGGAGTGGACCGTCTCACGGTGCTGCATGCCGCGATCGATGCTGTCCGTCGCGGGGGAACCATCTCCCTGAGCGGCGTCTACGGCGGCACTGCCAGCCCGATGCCCCTCCTGAACATGTTCGACAAGCAGATCCAGACCCGCATGGGCCAGTGCAACGTGCGCCACTGGACCGATGAACTGCTGCCCATCGTCGAAGATCCCTCGGATCCGTTGGGCGTCATGGACCTGATGACCCATACGATCGGCATCGACGAGGCGCCTGCGGCCTACGAGAAGTTCCAGAAGAAGCAGGACGGCTGCATCAAGGTGATTATCCGGCCATAACCTCCCCCGCTCAGGGCACAGAAAAGTGCCGGGCCTGCAGATCAGCTGTTGCGCAACAGCGGCTCTGCAGGCCCGGCACTTTTGTGCTGCGAGGGGGCCCTAGGAAGGCTAGAGGGAGCCGCTGTTCACGCCGTGGATCGCATCAGCGGCACGCACCAGCGCCAGGTGTGAGAACGCCTGCGGGTAGTTCCCCGCCATCCGCACGCTGCCCGTATCGTATTCCTCGGCCAGCAGCCCCAGGCCATTTGCATAGCCCACCAGCTGGTCCATCAGCTTCTTTGCATCGTCGATCCTGCCGGACCGGGCGTACTGCTCCACGAGCCAGAAGGAACAGGCCAGGAACGGATGCTCGCCCGGTTCCAGTCCATCCATGCCGGCCTCAGTGCGGTACCTGAGGAGAAGCCCGTGCTTGTCGGCAAGGTCCTTTTCCAGCCGGGCCACGGTCCCCAGCATCCGGGGGTCGTCGTAGTCGAGGAATCCCACCTGCGGGAGCTGCAGCAGCGACGCGTCGACCTCCGGGCTGCCGTACGTCTGGGTGAAGGAATTGATGCTCGGGTCGAACCCCTTCTCCAGGATGTTCTCGCGGAGCCGGTCGCGGAGTTCGGCCCAGCGCTCGGCATGACCGTCCAGCCCGTGCTCTCGAACCGCACGGACGCCACGGTCGAAGGCCGCCCACATCATTACCCGGGAATGGGTGAAGTATTTCAGGTCTCCGCGCATCTCCCAGATACCGTGATCGGGGTCGTCGAAGTGGTTCTCGGCGAAGCTCAGGAGAGCACGCTGCAGGGGCCAGGAGAAGCTGTCTTCCTCCACCCCCCGGTTGCGGAGCTTCTCCAGCACCACCATCACCTCACCGACGACATCGGCCTGGTACTGGTCAACAGCTCCGTTGCCCACCCGCACCGGTGTGGACGATTCGTACCCAGGCAGATGGTCGAGCGTCTTTTCGGGGAGGTCCCTCTCGCCGCCCACCCCGTACATGATCTGCAGGTCTTCGGGGTCCCCGGCCACCGCGCGGAGCAGCCAGTTGCGCCATTCCAGCGCCTCCTCCTGGTACCCGTGGGTCATCATCGCCTCAAGGGTCAGCGCGGCGTCGCGGAGCCAGCAGAACCGGTAATCCCAGTTGCGTGCACCGCCGAAGTGCTCGGGCAGCGACGTGGTGGGGGCCGCGACAATGCCGCCGGTGTCCTCATGCGTCAGGGCGCGAAGCACCAACAGGGAGCGTTTCACAATCGGGTCATACTGGCCCCGCTGCTCGAAGCTCGCGGCCCACCCGGACCAGTAGTCGATGGTTTCCCGCAACGCGGTTTCAACGTCCATCGGCTTGGGCATCGGCCGGTAGGAGGGGTACCAGACGAGTTCAAGATCAACGGTTTCACCGGCGGCGACGACGAATTCCCCTTCGTGCCGGCGGTGGGAGGCGTGGGGAAGTTGTTGTCCCCGAAGTGCCAGGGCGTCGGGGCCAGCGATCGCGGAGATGGCCTGACCGCCGTCGTCGGTTTGCCGGCTGACCCACGGAAGGATGGTGCCATAGCCGAACCGCACCACCAGCTCCTGCCTCATCGGCACGTTGCCGCTCAGTCCCGTGATTCGCCGCACCAGGGACGCCCGACGATCGCCGATCGGCATGAAGTCTGTCACCTCGACCTCGCCTGCATCGGTGTGCCAGCGAGTCACCGTCACGAAGGTCGAGTCGACGTAGTGCCACTGAACCACTTCGGCCGTGCCGGCACCCGGCGCCGGGGCCAGAAGCCAGCGGCCGTGACCCTCCTCGCCCAACAGGGCGGCAAACACCGAATCGGAGTCAAACCGGGGGAAACACAACCAGTCGACGCTCCCGGACTTCGAAATCAACGCACCGGTGTGCATGTCGGAAACGAGTGCGTAGTCTTCAATCGGAGAATGCATGCTTCAACTCAATCACACTCCCGCGCCGCGGCGCGGACCTAGTTGCCCGGGGCGGACCGGGTCAACTGCGCCCGGACGAAAGCAGGCCGGTTGGTCGTGAGCTCATGTACTCCGAGGCTGCGCATCAGTTCGACGTCGTCGGGCTCGTCGACCGTCCAAGCGCGGATGCGGACCCCCTCGGCAATCCAGCGGGCCACTCGCGCCGGATGCGCCGCCACATAGTCGAGCCCCGGCCCGGCCATTCCCGCCGCGTGGGAGTCGATGTTCTGCTCGCCGTCATGAAGGGCCCGACGCAGCAGACCGATCACCGCCGCAGCGGTCAGCACCCCCAAATGCAGTTCCGCACGAAGCTCGGCCGGGCGCACATCTGAAACCAGCTGGCAGACCGTATGGGACGGGACCTTTTCCAGGAGGTGCTTGACCGAGTCCGGATTGAAGCTCATGAAGCTGATCGACACGTTGGCGAGCGTGGAGCTCTCCGGATCCCACCCCTGCCGCATCAGGAAGGTGATGAGCTTTTCCTCAAGTTTCAGCCCGAAGGGGCTGGGGTGTTTGAGCTCAATGGCCAGCAGCACATCCCGCCCAGCATCCAACAGCAGGCGCAACAGGTCGCCGAGTGAGAGAAACTGGTCGGCGACCCCACCGAAATCCGCGGGTATCCCCGCTCCCTTCCAGGACGAGAAATCGAGGTCCCTGAGTTCGCGAAGGGTGTGATCTGCCACGTCGCCGGTTCCATCCGAGGTCCGGTCAAGGGTCGAATCATGGATGCAGACCAGTTCCTCATCGCGTGTCATGTGCACGTCGCACTCGACGCCGTCGGCACCCTCGGCAAGTGCCTGCAAATAGGCGGCCCGGGTGTGCTCGGCGAACTGATGGCTGGCACCGCGGTGGGCGAAAATTGTGTGTTGCATGTGCCCTCCCATCAGCGACCAGCAGCTACCTACACGCTACGCGAAATCGCTCCGTCCGGCGTGACTTACGCCATCAAACGCTGCTTTACTGACTCAGACGGATGCACAGCCGGTGCGCCGCGACCTCCGGAGGATCCTTGAGCTCTCACCTAGCCGGCACTGACGCAGAACGGGCGGCCGGACTTCGGCGCATGAAAGTGGTGGCCACCGGGATGCTCGGTGCCATGGCGGTGATTTTTGTTGTCGCGTTCGCCCTGCAGGACGACTACCCATGGTTGCAGTACGTCCGGGCCGCCGCAGAGGGCGGCATGGTGGGCGCCCTGGCGGACTGGTTTGCGGTCACGGCGCTGTTCAAGCATCCGATGGGCATCAAAATCCCGCACACGGCGATCATTCCCCGCAAGAAGGACCAGATCGGGGCTTCCCTGGGGCAGTTCGTCGAAGAGAACTTCCTGTCCGAAGCGGTGGTGCAGCAGAAACTCGCCTCGGTGGGCGTCGCACAGAAAGCGGGCGCCTGGCTGGCTACGCCCGAGGGCGCTGACCGGGTGGCGGTGGAGGGCGCCGCGGCCATCCGCGCAGTGTTCACAGTTCTCGACGACGACGCCGTGCAGGCGGTCATCGAGTCAATGGTGCGCAAGCACCTGCTCACACCGCCGTGGGGCCCACCGGCGGGGAAGATTGCCGAGCGGATCTTCAACGACGGCCACCACCACCAGCTTGTGGATCTGCTGGTGGACCGCGCTGCTGAATGGGTGGACAGCAACTACGACCTTGTCTCCGGCCTGGTCTCCCAGCGCTCACCCACCTGGGTGCCCCAGTTCGTCGATGGACTGGTTGGCGACAAAGTTTACGTCGAGATCACCAAGTTCATGCGGGCAGTCCAGACCAATCCCCGCCATGACGTTCGCCTCGCCCTCGACAAGTACCTCAAGGACCTGGCGCAGGATCTCCAGCACGATCCGGTGGTCATCGCCAAGGCAGAGGGTATCAAAGCACAGGTGCTCGGCGACCCGCAGGTGCGCGAGCTGGCGGCGAGCACCTGGGCGACCATCAAGAAGGCCCTGCTGGAAGCGGTAGACGATCCGGACAGTGAACTGACCCAGAACTTCAAGGCGGCCGTCAGGGACTTTGGTCACCGGATGGCTACTGACGAGGAACTCGCGGGGAAGATCAACCGGTGGATTGCCGACGCGGCAGGCTACCTGGTGCGCACCTACCGGAGCGACATCGCGGCGATCATTACCGAGACGGTTGGCCGGTGGGATGCGGTGGAAACGTCAAGGAAGATCGAGCTGCAGATCGGAAAGGACCTGCAGTTCATCAGGATCAACGGCACGGTGGTCGGCTCCCTGGCCGGGTTATTCATCTTCTCTGTTGCGCACGCAGTCTTCGGCTGATCCTTCAGTCATGGTCATCATTGCGATCACCTGCCTGCTGTTCGTCGTCGTCAGCTTCCAGCAGAGCGCGTTGTTCGGGCTGCTCGTGATGTTGGTCCTCGGACCGCTCTTCGGGCTTCTCTACCTCGTGCTGGCACGGGTCGGCCTCGAATCGTTGATCGCCTCGATCCGGACCGCTGAGAACACCGGCGAACTTGTCCGCCGCGCGGGCAACGCGGGACCGGGCAACGCTGATCCAGGCGCCATGACCATGCCTGGCTATCCGCCGATCAACGGTGACTCTTCAATGTAGGAACGCCTACCGGTCAGCCGCCGCACCCGACTTCGGCGGGCGCGTCCGATATAACGGGCGCGTCCGCAGAAATCAGGCACGGCAACGGGGGGGGTGTCCCTATGTTCTTTGTCAAGCTGGTTGGGTGGTTTTCGGAGATTGGGGTTTGCCGGGTTTTTGGGCAGGAGGGAGTGGCCGGTGGCGCGTGGTCGGCCGGCTGCTGGGCTGGTTGTTTAGGCGGCTTTGACCGCGGGTGCCTCGTATAGCACTCCGTCGCGCAGCATCGCGAACAGTACATCGCAGCGGCGTCTGGCGAGGGCGATCAGGGCCTGATTATGCCGTTTGCCTTGGGCTCGTTTGCGGTCGTAGTACGCCCGTGAGACGGGGTC
>NZ_JADOUT010000011.1:0-117704 GCF_015752345.1 Arthrobacter sp. CAN_A212 | reverse complement strand
CCAATCCGCGGGTCACCCTCCACTTCACCCCGACCAGCTGTTCCTGGCTGAACATGGTGGAGATCTTCTTCGGGATCATCACCCGCCAATGCCTCGAACGTGGCACATTCAGCTCCGTCAAAGACCTGGAACAAACCATGCAACGCTACATCGAGAACTACAACCAGGACGCCAAACCATTCACCTGGACCAAATCAGCGGAGTACCTCCTAGGCAAGATGAAACGCAAACAAACCATTAACACGGAGCACTAGCAGTTATCCACACGGTTCGGCCCGACGGTGATTCTCCGGTAACATTGATAAGTCTGTGCTGATGCCGGTGCCCGTTTTGGGACGACGCGTCAGGCAGGCCAACGCAAATAGAACCTCCTGTTACGGAAAGACCGTGACCGTTTAGCCCAGAGGAGGTGGGTTCACAAATGCGTGCATATGAATTGATGGTAATCATCGACCCCGATGTCGAGGAACGTACCGTCGAGCCTTCGCTCGAGAAGTTCCTGAATGTCGTCCGCAACGGCGGCGGCACCGTAGACAAGGTAGACCTGTGGGGACGTCGTCGCCTGGCCTACGAAATCAAGAAGAAGGCTGAAGGTTTCTACGCCGTAGTCAACTTCACTGCCACCCCGGCGATCGCTGCCGAACTTGACCGCCAGCTGAGCCTCAACGAGACGATCATGCGTACCAAGATCATCCGTCCCGAGGAGCAGAAGGTCTCAGCCGAGTAGTTTCGGCTCAGCTTCACAGATGAGGACAGGCCCACCGTAGTGGGCTGTGACAGTAGGAGGCACCATGGCAGGCGAGACCATCATTACGGTCGTCGGTAATCTCACCAGCGATCCCGAACTTCGTTTCACCCCGTCAGGCTCGGCGGTGGCTAATTTCACCATCGCGTCGACGCCGCGGACCTTCGACCGTCAGACCAATGAGTGGAAGGACAGCGAAACGCTGTTCCTTCGCGCGTCGGTGTGGCGTGAAGCGGCTGAGAACGTTGCGGAGACCCTGACAAAGGGCACCCGTGTCGTCGCTCAGGGCCGACTCAAGTCACGTTCGTACGACACCAAAGAAGGCGAAAAGCGCACTGTCATGGAACTTGAGGTGGACGAGGTCGGTCCATCCCTGCGCTATGCGTCAGCGAAGGTCACCCGCACCCAGCGCTCCGGCGGTGGCGGCGGAGGTAACTTCGGCGGCAACAGCGGCGGCGGCGGTAACAACTCCAACTCAGGTTGGGGCGGCGGCCAGCAGGGCGGCCAGCAGGCTCAGCAGCCAGCTGACGACCCATGGGGCGCACCCGCGGGGGGCAACTCTTCCGGAGGTAACTCTTCCGGCTGGGGCAACGGTCCGGACTCGTCCGAACCTCCCTTCTAACCCTTCCTTACCCGGCAGGACCGCCCGTTTCGGTAGCGGCCACCCGCCAAGTAATTCCCATCCCGCAGAATCGTTCTGCGGGCTCCACCAGACATAAGGAGCACCACGATGGCTAAGGCTGAACTTCGTAAGCCCAAACCAAAGTCCAATCCCCTGAAGGCCGCTGACGTCACCGTCATCGACTACAAGGACGTAGCGTTGCTGCGTAAGTTCATTTCCGACCGCGGAAAGATCCGTGCCCGCCGCGTTACCGGTGTCACCGTGCAGGAGCAGCGCAAAATTGCGCAGGCAATCAAGAATGCCCGTGAAGTTGCCCTCCTGCCGTACTCCGGCGCAGGCCGCGGTTAAGGAAAGGAACCCAACCCAATGGCAAAGCTCATTTTGACCCATGAAGTAACCGGTCTTGGTGCTGCAGGCGACATTGTCGAGGTAAAGAACGGTTACGCACGTAACTTTCTTCTGCCCCGCGGTTTCGCTCTCACCTGGACCAAGGGCGGCGAGAAGCAGGTCGAGTCGATCAAGGCTGCCCGCGTCGCACGCGAGCACTCAACGCTCGAAGATGCCCAGAAGCAGGCAGCTGCACTCTCCGCCAAGCCGGTCACGCTGACCGTCAAGGCTGGTGAGTCCGGGCGCCTGTTCGGCACCGTCAAGGCTGAGGACGTCGCAAAGGCTGTCGCGGCCGCAGGCCTCGGCACCATCGACAAGCGCAAGGTCGAACTGCCCGCCCACATCAAGTCGGTCGGCGCCTACCAGGCGAACGTTCGCCTGCACGATGATGTTGCAGCAGTCATTGACCTGAACGTCGTCGCCAACTAGTTCACCGCTGTTCACTCAGCACCACTAGCTGGTCGCCCAGTTCGACTGGAGGGACCCCCGCTAACCGCGGGGGTCCCTTTTGTCGTCCCCGGGCGGGTCGGTGGGCTGGTCGGTGACATGCAGCGCGAACGCCTGGCTTGCCATCAAAGCCTGCACCCGGTCAAGGGTGCTGAGCCCGGGGTCACCCATAGACCTCTGGTTGGCCCGCAGCGCCTCCCGCGCGGCGTCCGCATCCTCCTGGTCACGAGCCGGCCCGGGATGGCTTTGCGCGGGGTCCTGTGCGTCGGCGGCCGGGGGTTGCGGGGCCACCTCCGGAACCGGTGTGGGGTTGCCGGTGGATCTTGCCCCTTCAGAAGGAGGCGGCCGGGGAGGTGAAGGATCAGGGGCGGGACGGCGAAATCGGGGTGGACCCGTCCGGCTTCCAGGGGCGGGTGCTTGTGCTCTCCGGTCCCGGCGGGTGATGTAGCCGATGGCACCACCCGCGGCCAGCGCGGTAGCCAGGACGACGACAGTAAACACCAGGAGCTCCATGTAGCCTCCATCTCCGATGGCCGGGTTTGTTGGGACAGTATCCCATCACGACGCCGGTACTTCCCGTCTGTCCCCGGTCCACCCAGCGTTCGACCGACTCTGTCCCTCCGTTCAAAATATTCTCTAACTGGAATATACGGGTCTAAAGTCGCTGATCTTCGCCCGTTCAGGGTGCGCTGCGGGCTATATAGACCAGTCCCAGCCCATACACGACATGTGCCGTGGATCACATGGTGGTAGC
Source organism: Arthrobacter sp. CAN_A212 (assembly GCF_015752345.1). Lineage (NCBI taxonomy): Bacteria > Bacillati > Actinomycetota > Actinomycetes > Micrococcales > Micrococcaceae > Arthrobacter > Arthrobacter sp. CAN_A212. Next base: position 114,749 of record NZ_JADOUT010000011.1, on the reverse strand, counting down.
ACAGGCTGTGGATAGCTGGTGAATAACCCACCCCTGTACGGCCTCTGAGGGCATCTGTCAACACGCAAGTAGAGCATGAACGTTGCGTCCAGCAACATTTATTCCACAGCCCATAACCAGTGTTTGCGCAGGTCAGGACGCTATTGAGTGGATAACTATTTTGTTATCCACACCATTGTCCCCATCCTGTGCACAAGACACGCCGCGTTATCCACAAGCAATCCACAGGACCTGTGGATTGCTCGCTTGGCAGGAGGATGCTTCGGCACTACCGTTGCGGAGTATCCCAGAGGCCAAACTGTCCGCACCAGATGATAGAAATCAGTCATCAGGCCGGATACGACCGCTGACGGACAATCTGTCTGCAGCTGGTTCCGGGATAGATTACCGAGAAAGAGAGTGCAACGGTGTCCCTCACGCACAGTGATTCCAAGGAGGACACCCGGTCCCCGGAGTTCACGCGAACCCCACCGCAGGACCTGGTTGCCGAACAATCAGTACTGGGCGGCATGATGCTGTCCAAGGATGCGATCGCCGACTGCGTCGAGGTGTTGCGGGGCGTGGACTTCTACCGCCCCGCCCACGAGAGCATCTACGAAGCCGTGATCGACCTCTATGGCCGGGGCGAGCCGGCCGACGCCGTCACCGTCTCGGATGAGCTCACCAAACGGGGAGAAATTTCGCGAATCGGTGGGCCAGCCTACCTCCACACACTGATCCAATCGGTGCCTACGGCCGCCAATGCCGGGTTCTACGCGGAGATTGTCCGCGAACGGGCGGTCCTGCGACGTCTCGTCAACGCAGGCACCAAGATTGTGCAACTAGGCTACTCCAACGACGGCGAGGTTGACGACATCGTCAACGCCGCGCAGGCCGAGGTTTATGCGGTGGCCGAACGACGCAGTGCTGAGGACTACGTGGCGCTGAAAGACATCATCGAGAGCACCGTCGACGAGATCGAGTCGGCGGGGCACCGCGGCGAGGGCATGACCGGTGTCCCGACGGGTTTCTTTGAACTGGACGAACTCACGCAGGGGCTTCACGGCGGACAGATGATCGTCGTTGCGGCCCGGCCTGCCATGGGTAAGTCGACCTTCGCCCTGGACTGGGCCCGCTCTGCGGCCATCAAGCACAACATGACCACGGTTTTCTTTTCCCTCGAAATGGGACGCAACGAGATCGCCATGCGCCTCCTGTCGGCCGAGGCGACCATCGGGCTGCAGGATCTGCGCAAGGGCACGATCAAAGATGAGCAGTGGGGCAAGATCGCCACGACCATGGGGCGGATGAATGATGCGCCCCTGTTCATCGATGACAGCCCCAACATGTCGCTGATGGAGATCCGCGCGAAATGCCGGCGACTGAAGCAGCGCCACGATCTGAAGCTGGTGGTCCTCGACTATCTGCAGCTGATGTCCTCAGGTAAGCGCGTTGAGTCCCGACAGCAGGAAGTCTCGGAGTTCTCCCGTGCCCTGAAGCTCCTGGCCAAGGAACTGAACGTGCCCGTGGTGGCGCTGTCGCAGCTGAACCGTGGCTCCGAGCAGCGCACCGACAAGAGGCCCATGGTTTCTGACCTTCGAGAGAGTGGATCGATCGAGCAGGACGCGGACATGGTCATCCTGTTGCACCGCGACGACGTGTACGACAAGGAGTCCCCTCGCGCAGGTGAAGCAGACGTGATCGTTGCAAAGCACCGTAACGGGCCCACCAAGACCATCGTCGTCGGGTTCCAGGGCCACTATTCGCGGTTCAACAACATGGCCGCGGATGGTGGCGGCGGTTTTTAGCGGCAGGCCAATTCCGGCTCGCTAGGCCCGGCCACCCGAGACCGGGCCGCGGGGGGCCCACTCCCCGTCCAGCGCCCGTTCGACCTCGGCCGCCCGCTGCTGGAGGTGGGCCGCCACTGCATCCGGGTAGGTTTCCTCCTGGACCGCTGACACGACCCGTTGTAGCTGCTCCCGGATGGCAGGCTGGTCCTCCGCCGAGGCATGCCAGGCGACCTCCTGCAGCAGGCTGAGTACCCGGTCCAGCACCGCGGGGTCGGCTCTTCCATACAGGACCGGCTGGTCGAGGGTGATATTCAGGAAGGCGGCGAAATCCGGCCGGTCGAGAATCACCCGGACCAGGCCGTCGTCGTCGTGCAGCACGCGCGGGCCGAGATCCCGCTGGGTGAGTTCGCACAGCAGGGCTGAGGTGTGGCCGAGGACGTGGATCGCGGTAGTGGGGTCATTGATGCCCGGCGACAGGGCCTTCGCTGCCACATCAATGAGCTGCCGGAATCCAAAGGCAACATCCTGCACGGCCGTCCGCTCGAATCCGCAGGTGAACGCGCCGGCGACGTCGTCGCGGAACTCGTGAACCGTCTCCGCCCCCATGCTGGGCTCGCCGCTGCGCACCCAGCCCGCCGCGGCGGGAATACCCTCGACCAGGGACGAGCCAACCTGCGCGTCGACCCTGATGATCGCCCGATGCTTGACCGCCGCCGCGAGGAGGGTTTCTTCCTCGATGCCGGTGAGGAAGCCCGAGCGCGGTGCACCAATCCATACCGCTGCGTGGGGAGCTACCGGGAACACCGGGGGCTGCGCGCCCCGCTCCTCCCGGTACACCCGTCGAATGGTTCCGGAGGTTTCCTGGTGCACCTTGCGCATGATCGTTTCGACCCTGATCTCGCGCGCCAGATGGGCCAGGAAAAAGACCAGGCCGATGATGCTGGCGATCGCGAGGAGGAAGGCCAGGGTGACGGCCAGGTGGGGCACGAAAGGCTCGTCACCGTCGTCACCGGACCGCACCGTCCGCAGCACCGTCAGTGCGTAGGCGAACGTGCCGAGAAACAAGGCAAGCGTTGCGTGCACCACTCGGTCACCCGTGAAGGTGCGCAGCAGGCGAGGGGAAAACTGGCTGCTGGCCAGCTGCAGGGTGACAACGGTCAGGGAGAAGGTCAACGAGGTCGCAGTGATGAGTGAACCCGCGGTCGCCTCCAGGATGGCCCGTCCGGCGTCCGGTCCGCCGTTGATGAGGAAGTAGGAGACGCTCGATGGCATGTCGGAGCCGATCGCATCGTCGACGGTGGGAATCCAGACCCCCAGGCCAATAGCCACCAGGACGGCGAAGACCGGCAAGGGCCACAGTTGCGTGCGGAGCGCGTCAACCGCGGTTTGAAACCTGCCGCCCAGCTGACCAAGTGGCCCTGAAGTTCGGGTCATGGTGTGCGCGGCTCCTTGCTGGCGTGGACGGTATACCTGCAAAGCGTAGACCAAGGGATTCCCTCAGCTCGAGCCGCCACACCAGACGGATCAAGGGATACCTCGGATCTTCGCCCGTCGTGCCAGCACCAACTCCCCGACCGCCTGGTCCGGAAGTGGGCTTTCCGGGGTGAACCGGACGGCGCCCCTGGAGAGGGCGAAACCGTCCAGAGAGGGACGCAGCCCGTCGATCACGGCCGGCGAGAACGGGTGGACCGACAGGTGACCCGTCCTGCTACCCGCCGGCGACCGATTGCACGATCATTACCTCGGCACCGGGCGGGACCGGCGTCGAGAGGCCTTCCAGCCGGCGCACGTCTTCGCCGTCCACGTACACGTTGACGTACCGGCGCAGGGCCCCTGTCTCATCCCGGATCCGCCGGGCGAACACCGGATACCCCTCGTGTAGATCGTCGAGCAGCCGGGCCAACGGGACCGCGGACGCTGCGGACACCGGAACCGTCGAACGGTTGCCAATCAGCGGTCGCAGGAGGGTGGGGATCAGCACTGTCACCTCGCTGGTCGGGCTGGCCATCCTAGGCGCCGACGACGGCTGCGGCACGGACGCACAGCACGTCCGGCAAGTGGGAGACCACCTCACTGAACGAGTCGCCTTCGTCGTTGCTGGCGTAGACGCTGCCACCGCGCGTGCCAAAGTACACGCCCACCGGCTCCAGTGTGTCCACGCCGGCAGCGTCTCGCAGCACGGCGTTGTACTCGTTGTCGGGCAGGCCCCGGTCCTGGCGGGTCCAGGAGGATCCGGCATCGTCGGTGCGGTGGACCGCGAGCTTCGCCTCCGGCGGGATGCGCTCCCCGTCGGCCTTCAACGGGATCACCCACGCCGTGCCGCTGCGGCGGGGGTGGGTGAGCATCACGAACCCGAAGTCCGCGGGCAGCCCGTCAGCGATCGACTCCCAGGTTTCTCCACCGTCGTCGGAGCGGTACACCCCGTGGTGGTTCTGCGCGTACAGGCGGTTCGGTGCAACGGCGTCCCGGGCAATCTTGTGCACGCATTGACCAAATCCCGGGGTGGGTTCGGGCATGAAGTAGGCCGAGATCCCCTTGTTCCGTGGCGCCCAGGACACACCGCCGTCGTCGGAGCGGTACACGCCTCCGGTGCTCATGGCCACGTGGACCGTGTCGCTGACGGGGCTCGGGATCACCGAGTGCGCCGCGGCACCGCCGAAACCGGCGCCCCACTCGGAACGATGCGGATGGTCCCAGAGGCCGCGGTTCAACTCAAAGTGTTCACCGTAGTCGGTCGACTTCCAGACCGAGATGGGTTCGCAGCCAGCCCAGACTACGCCCGGGCGGCCAGCGGAGTCCGGCTGGAGCTGCCAGATCCGCTCGACGGCGGTGTCATCGGAGCTCTCAAATTTGATGGCACCCTGCTCGGGTTCGGACCAGGTGGCTCCCAGGTCGTCGGAGTAGACCACCGTTGGACCCCAGTGATAGGAGAGCACCCCCACGAGGATGCGGGTCCGGTCCTCGCGGGTGTCGATGCCGACGCTGGCGACCTCCTGCATGAGGAAGTGCGGCTCCGACAGCGTCCAGGATTCGCGATCGGTGCTGGTGGCAAGCCACAGGCCCTTCTTGGTGCCGATGGCCAGCAGTGTTGTCGTCATGGGGTCCTCGGTTCAGTGGATAACTGATGTGAACACCGTAAACAATGGCACAGCCGCAGGACCCTGTATATAGCTTTCCGGACCGGTGCTCACCGGTCGAACTTCCTGCCAGGCCCGAGCTATTCCAGGGGGTTCGGGATATCCGCCGGTAGGCTTGATCGATGGCCATCTACATTGATCCCCCGCTGTGGCCGGCCCATGGGACCGAGTTCTCCCACCTGGTCTCCGACACCTCACTTGCCGAACTCCACTCCTTTGCCGCCGCTGCCGGCATCGCCGATCGGGCGTTCGACGGCGACCACTATGACGTCCCCGTCCGCCGCTACCGGAAACTGGTGGCCCTGGGGGCGAAGGAGGTGGACTGCGGCACCCTGACGCGCATCCTGATCGCCAGCGGGCTGCGGATCCCTGCCCGGCAGCGCGCGCCGCGTCTGCGACGGGCACTGCTTGCGCGGTGGGCTGTGCTCGCCCCGCACAGCCCGGGGCTCGGCGAGTCCCTCGTCAACCGATGGTCCGAGGCGCATCGCCGGTATCACACCCCCTCCCACCTCCTGGACGTGCTGGAGGCGCTCGATGCGATCTTCCTGCCCGACGACGACGGATCGGTTCGCCGCCAGGTGCGCCTCGCTGCCTGGTTCCATGACGCCGTGTACGACGGCGTGGCTGGGGAGGATGAGCGTGCCTCAGCTGCGCTGGCCGAAGAGTGGCTGACGGGCCGGATACCTGCAGCCGAGGTGGCGGAGGTGGTCCGCCTGATCCGACTCACGGCGTCGCACAACCCGGCTCGGGGTGACCGGGCGGGTGAGCTACTGTGCGATGCGGACCTGGCCGTACTCGGGAGGTCCGTAAACGGCTACGGGCGGTACGTTGCCGCAGTGCGACAGGAATATGCCCACGTGTCCGACACGGACTTCGCGGTAGGGAGGGTCGACGTCGTGCGCCGGCTCCTCGTCATGGACCAGCTGTACCGCACCGCCCCGGCCCAACGGCTGTGGCAGGAAGCCGCGCTGGCGAACCTGGCGGATGAACTGCGGTCCTTGACCAGTCCAGTGGGCTCCATGACAAACTTGTAGACAGTGTTCACTTACAGTCATCCGAGGTAAGGCCAAAGACCCCGTGACCGAGCAGTCCAGCCCGCGCACCACCTACCGGCATGGCGACCTTCGCCGGGCCCTGATCGACGCGGGCACCGATCTGGCACGTGCGGGCGGGCCGGACGCCGTCGTCCTCCGGGAAGTGACCCGCCGCGCAGGAGTCACTCCAAACGCCGCCTACCGTCACTTCACTGACAAGGGTGCGCTGCTGTGGGCTGTATCGCTTGCCGCCCAGTCAAGGCTGGCGGCGGCCATGGAGGATGAGCTGTCCGCGATAGCCGGCGACGACGGCGCTCGCCAGAACGATGCGACGCTCGCCCGGGCCAGGCTCCGTGCCGTAGGTGCCGGATACCTTCGTTTCGCCCAAACCGAACCGGGGTTGTTCAGGACGGCCTTCGCCAGCCACGTTGATCTGCGGGACGCCTCAGCCGGGGATTCCGCGGGGCCGCATGGCCGGACCCCCTTTCAGCTGCTGTCCGACGCCCTGGATGCGCTGGTGGACGCGGGGGCGCTGGCCGCCGACCGGCGCGCGGGGGCCGAATTCGTGGCGTGGTCATCCGTCCACGGATTGGCAATGCTGGTGATCGATGGCCCTCTGCGTGGACTGGACACAGAACAGCGGCTGGTAGCCGCGCAGCGGCTCCTTGAGATGGTCGAGAAGGGAATCTAGTCCCGCTTATGACCCGTGTTATCACCCATGTGGTTGGTGGGCCGGTTCATCCACTCCGGGCGGTTCGTATAGCCCTGGGTGGGGCGCTGGCGGGTGATTTCATCCGGGTCGTCGCTGCCATAGGTCCGGGTGGCGGTGACTTGTCTCCGACGGATCACGTAGCCGCTTGCCAGGAGGGTAATCGCAGTGGCGACCAGGACGGCGCCGACCGCCAGGTTCAATCCGGCACCGGAGGGGACCGGCTCATTGAGGGCTGCCGCCCGTGCGAAGTCCGAGATGCCCTGCGGGATGAAGAGGGTGCTGAGGAAGAACGCGACGAGACCGCCGATGTAGAACCAGACTTCTTTTTTCATGTGGACTCCCTGTCCGACGGTGGTGCCTCTACCTTCAGCCTAGCCGACCCTGACGTTTGAGCCCCGACGAGGGGGTCCGACCACCGGCGCGCAGACTGTCCGGGGCAAGGCATAGGGTGGCCTTGTGAGCACCACCCTCCCCGATACGCGTGAACTCAGCCGACGCATCCTGCACCTTGCTGTGCCTGCCCTCGGTGCGTTGATCGCTGAGCCACTCTTCCTGCTGGCCGACTCTGCCATCGTGGGGCATCTGGGGGTCAATGAACTGGCTGGCGTGGGTCTGGCGTCCACGGTGCTGCACACCGCCGTCGGCCTGATGGTCTTCCTTGCATACTCCACCACGCCGGCCGTGGCCCGCTTCCTGGGGGCGGGCCGGCTCCAGGATGCGGTAGCTGCTGGCCGGGACGGTATCGGCCTGGCCCTGGTGCTCGGCGTTCTCCTCTCCACCGCGGGCTGGATCCTTGCCCCCGGGTTGTCCTCGCTGATGGGTGCCCAAGGGCAGGTGCACGACTTTGCCGTCGATTACCTGCGCTACTCAATGCCCGGCCTGACCGCGATGCTGGTGGTGCTCGCAGCAACCGGTGTGCTCCGCGGGCTGCAGGACACCAAGACCCCGCTGCTGGTGGCGGGCGTCGGGTTCACCGTGAATATCGGATTGAACTTTCTGCTGGTCTACGGGATGGGCCTTTCAGTCGCGGGATCGGCACTGGGAACCAGCATCACCCAGTGGGGGATGGCGGCGGTCTACCTGACCATCGTCTATCGCCTCTCTAGGACGAACCATGTTCCGCTTCGGCTGTCCTGGCACGGACTGCGGGCGACGGCGCGGGTTGGATCCTGGCTGATGCTCCGCACCATGAGCCTGCGGATCGCCATCCTGGCGACGGTGTTCGTCGCGACGGCGCAGGGCTCGGTCTCCCTCGCAGCCCACCAGTTGGTGATGACCATCTTCATTTTCCTGGCGTTTGCCCTCGACGCGCTCGCCATCGCGGCGCAGGCACTGATCGGCAAGGAGCTGGGTGCCGGTGACACGCCCCTGGCACAGGCGCTGACCCGGCGAATGATCCTGTGGGGGCTGGGGTTCGGCGTCATCACCGGTGCGGTCCTGGCGTTGGCAGCGCCGTTTGTCGGCTGGATCTTCACCACCGACCAGTCGGTGCAGGCTGCGCTCGCCGCGGGCCTGTTCGTCCTCGCGGCCTCGCAACCAATCTGTGGGCTGGTGTTTGTGCTCGACGGGGTTCTCATCGGTGCTGGAGATGCACGGTACCTGGCGATTGCCGGGGTGGTGAATCTGCTGCTGTACCTGCCGCTGCTGGTCTGGGTGTTCAATGCCGGACTTTCCGGGCCGGCCGGCATCGTCTGGCTGTGGCTGGCGTTTGGTGTCGGTTACATGGCGGCGCGTGCCGGGACGCTGGCATGGCGGGTCCGGAATGATCGCTGGATGGTCACGGGCGCGAGCTAGGGGCGTCGGCCCCGGTGCTGGTCGTCCTGAAGCATCCGGGGAGCCGTGACGGGGATAAACTGGGGTGTCCGGGACTGAACCGATCGGTCCGACATCGAACCGGAGGTCTACGCATGGGTGCCGCACAGCACGATGTCATGGCTCAGCCACCACGGGAACCTCGCGAGCAGGCCGCAGCCGTGTGGCAGCCCCTGCTGTTCCGCGCCGTGGTGTCAGCCGCGTTCGGAGCGCTCACGATCTTCTGGGTGCAGCCGTCAGTCCAGGTGCTGTCGGTGGCCGGCGGGATATATCTGCTGGCGCTCGCCGTCTCGGCTGCCTGGTTGGAGCGGGCAATCGGCCTGCGCTCCAGCGGGGATCGGTGGCTCGTCTCCATCGCGCCCGGGTTCCTGGTTGTCGGTGCCTTCCTCAACCTGTGGATCCACACGGATGCCATGTTCGCCCAGGCGGGCGCCCTTGTCCTGGTGATAGCCGGCGTCGTCGACCTCTACGTTGGCCTGAGGCAGCGCCGCACAAACGTGGTCGCGAAGGATCTCATCGTGGTCGGTACAGTGACCCTCGCCACGGGGGCCCTGCTGCCCATCTTCCAGGGCGCCGGCGCGCACGCACTGCTCGGAGTGGCCGGAGGCGGGGCGGTGATCATCGCCGTCGTCCTGGCAATCGCGTCGCTGGGGTACCGGCATGATGTGCGTCACCCGGCCCCGACGGGTGCCGTCCACCCCGTAAACTAGGACCGGCAGTATTTCTACTCCTCGTAGAAAAGTCAGCCGCAATTTTCCCAAGGAGTAACAGTGTCCAAATCCAGCAGGGGCGTCAAAGGCCCCCTCATTTTCTCTGCCGCCCTGGCCGCGGTCGCCGGAGTCGTGGCGATGATCGTCTCCACTGGTGGGGGTACCAAGGAGTTGCGGGTCGATCTCGGGCTCACGGCGGCGGGAATCGCCTTCATCGCCGCCCTCGTGGTCTGCGCAATGCTGATGATGACTGAAAAGCCGAATGCCGATCACCTCGGTAAGGGCACCGGCATCAACCGCTCGTCGGCGAAGATTCCCGGCGGTGCTGGCAATGTGGACAAGGACGGACAGCCAAAAGGGACGCCGCGCGGCGGTCCGGACAGCACCACCCAGGACTGAACTGCGCCGGTTTCCCGCCTGACCATCGGGCAATAGCGCCCGGACCGCTGGGCCAGGGAAACCCTTTCAGCTGGAGAGATGCCCCAGCAGGGAAGGTGCGGCATAAGCTCGTGGCCAGCCTGGTGGTGGCCTTGTTGGTGGGCTGTCCGGCATCAGCGGCGGCTAGTGCCGCAGCTTATCCCGCCACGGCCTATCCGGCGACCGCTTTCCGGGCCCGATAGGCCTTGACGTGGGTGCGGTTGGCGCAGTTCCCGGTGTCGCAGAACCGTTTGGAACGGTTGCGGCTCAGGTCCAGGACGACGGCGCTGCAGTCCTCGGCCGCGCAGATCCGCAGGCGGTCCATTTCGTGGGTCCGGATGACGTCGATCAGTGCCATCGCCGCCTCCGTTGCCATCCGGTCCTCCAGCGGGGCCTCGGGGCCGGTGGCGTGCAGGTGCCAGTCCCAGTGATCATGACGGACCAGGCGGGGAAGGGCCCTGGCGTCGCTGAGAATCCGGTTGACGCGGACCACGGCGTCGTCCTCCGATGACGTCCAGACCTCTTCCAGCTCCGCGCGCAGACGCAGCACCGCACCGAGTTCGTCTCCGGTCCGCGCCCGCGAACCGGAGAAGTCCTGTTCGGTGAGGAACCGGTCCAGATCAGCCAGGGTGGTCAGCTGATCGGGGTCCTCTTTCCCGGTGTTGATGAGGGCGGCCGCAGAGATCAAGGCAATCTCCGTGTCATTGGCAAAGGCCATGTTGACTCCTGACATTGTTCGGGTCTACTGTCACTACCATAGCTATATTTTGGTCATGACACTAAGAGTTTCGGCGGAGGTTTGGGATGAAGAATGGTGCAGCGGCGGGCCTGTGGTTCGCGGTCATCTCAGCGGCGGCCTTCGGCGTGTCCGGGCCGTTTGCCAAGTCCCTGCTGGAGATCGGCTGGAGCCCGGGCGCCGCGGTGGGTGCACGCATCGGCGGCGCGGCCCTCGTCCTGCTGATCCCGGTGCTCCTTGCCCTGCGTGGACGATGGACGGCACTGCGCGGCAGTTCGCTGACCCTGATCATCTACGGGGTCACGGCTATTGCCCTCTGCCAGTTCTTCTACTTCAGCGCCGTCCAACGGATGTCGGTGGGGGTGTCCCTCCTGCTGGAGTATCTGGCACCGGTATTGATCGTGGGCTGGTTGTGGGCCCGCAGCCGCAAGGCGCCGCGACGCCTCACCGCCGCCGGCTCGGTGACGGCGATGCTCGGCCTGCTTCTGGTGCTCGATCTCACCGCCGATGAGCGGCTGGACCCCATCGGTGTACTTTTTGGACTTGCAGCCGCGGTCTGCCTCGCGGTGTTCTTCCTGATGTCCGCCCGCGCCGACGACGGACTGCCCCCGCTGGTCATGGCCGGCGGTGGCATGGTGGTGGGCGCGGTCGCCATCGGTTTGATGGGGCTGGCCGGCATCATGGACTTCGCCTTCGAGTTTCGCGACGTGACCCTCGCGGGGTGGGAAACCAGCTGGCTGGTGCCGGTGCTTGGCCTGGTGCTGATCTCCACGGTGGTGTCCTACTTCACCGGCATCCTCGCCGCCCGCCAACTCGGATCAAAGGTGGCCTCCTTTGTAGGGCTCACCGAGGTGATGTTCGCGGTGCTCGCGTCCTGGCTCATGCTCGGCGAACTGCCCGGCCCGATCCAGCTCCTCGGCGGACTGCTGATTGTCGGGGGAGTGGTGATGGTGCGGGTCGATGAATTGCGGGCACCAGCGGACGGTACCCCGCCGCTTGACCGGGCGAACGACGTCGAGCCGGTTCCACTGCCCTGACTCCACCGAACCGGGCGCACCGACCACTATGCTGGAGCCCACAGGGAGGTGGGGCGGTTGCTGGATCACAGACCAGGTCAGCGATCGGTCGCCTTCCTGCTGGGCAAACCGCCCAGGGCAGGCACCCTGCTCCCCGAGGTCATTGCGCTGTTGAACGCCGTGGAGGTGGACACAGCTGTTCACCTGCCCCATGACCAGCCGGAGCTACCCGATTGGGTTGCCGGAGTTGACCTGGTGGTCCACCGCGGCCTCAAATGGTCAGCCCTCCGAAGCGTTGCGCAGCTCGCTGAGGCCGGAGTCCCCTGCTGCAACCCGCCCGACGCCGTCGCGCTGACCCGCAAACGGCCAGCCCTGATGGCACTCCTGGGTCAGGCCGGGCTCCCCGTCCCGCTGACCGTGATGGTGCGCCACTGGCAGGACGCACGATCCGCGGCAACCACCCTGAGCGTGATCAAAACGGTGGAGGGAGCGGACGGGCGCGGTGAGAATGTCCTGGCCGGGACTCTGGCCCTGCAAATCTTTGGTGTCGACTTCCTGATGGGGGAGGCTGGTCCCGTGATCGTCGACGTCAACCCGTTCCCCGGGTTCCGCGGCGTGGGAGAGGGTCCGGCCATGATCGCCGAACACCTGCTGGCACGGCTCGACTGAGCAGCTACCTGCCGAAGCGGCGCAGCCGCAGCGAGTTGGCTACCACCAGTACCGAACTGGCGGCCATCGCCGCACCCGCGATCATCGGATTCAGGAGGCCGAGGGCTGCCACCGGAATACCGATCGTATTGTAGAAGAACGCCCAGAAAAGGTTGCTCTTGATCGTAGCCAGCGTCTTCCGGGAGAGTTCGATGGCCTGCGCCACCTGCTCAAGACTGTTGCCCATCACGGTCAGGTCAGCTGCCTCGATCGCCACATCGGTGCCGGATCCCATCGCGATGCCCAGATCCGCCTGTGCCAGGGCAGCGGCATCGTTCACCCCGTCACCTGCCATGGCCACGGTGGCTCCCTCAGCCTGCAGCTTCCGGATCGCCTCGACCTTGCCCTCGGGCAGGACACCGGCGAGGACGTCGTCGGGAGCAATGCCCACCTGGTCCGCCACCCGGCGGGCCACCGACGCGTTGTCACCGGTCAGGAGGATCGGCCGCAGCCCCAACTCCTTGAGCCGCGCGATGGCGGCCGTCGATGATTCCTTCACCGTGTCCTTCAACGAGATCAACCCTGCAACCCGGCCGTCCACAGCCACCCAGATCGCCGTGGAACCGGCATCCTGCAGGTCCTCAAGCGCGGCCAGGTGCTCATCGGTGACAGGGACCGCGTTCTCCTGAAGCCAACCGGACCGCCCGGCGACCACGGTGACCGGACGGCCGCCGTCGTCGACGGTGCCGAGCACTCCGCCGCCGGCTGAGCTCCTGAAGTCGGTCACGGCCGGGTGCCCGGGAGCTGCGGCAGCAATTGCGTGCGCAATGGGGTGCTCGCTGGCCGCCTCCACCGCGGCCGCCAGCGACAGGACGCGGTCCCGTTCGAGGGCGCCCAGGACGACGACGTCGGTCACCGCGAGCTTGCCGGTGGTAACAGTGCCGGTCTTGTCCAGCACAATGGTGTCGACCGTCCGGGTGTCCTCCAGGACCTGCGGTCCGCGGATGAGGATACCCATCTGGGCGCCGCGGCCGGAGCCGGTGAGCAACGCCGTTGGCGTGGCCAGACCCAGCGCGCAGGGGCAGGCAATCACGAGGACGGCGACGGACGCCGTGAACGCAGACTCCACATCGCCGGTCAGCACCATCCACGCGATGAAGGTCAGGACGGCAATGGCCAGCACGATCGGGACGAACACCGCACTGATCCGGTCCGCGAGCCGCGCGATGGGAGCCTTCCCGCTCTGGGCCTGGCTGACCAGGCGACCCATCTGCGCCAGAGTGGTTTCGCTGCCCACCCGGGTAGCGCGGATTACCAGCCGTCCGGAGGTGTTGATGGTGGCACCCGTGACGACGTCGTCAACGTCCACCTCGACCGGCAGGGACTCGCCGGTGATCAGGGAGGTGTCGACGGAGCTGGAGCCGTCGATGACGACTCCATCGGTAGCGATCTTCTCGCCGGGGCGCACCACAAACTCGTCCCCGTGGACCAGGGAATCAGCTGGCACCCTCACCTCGGAGCGGCGTCCGTCCTGATTCCGAAGGACTGTCGCATCCTTGGCTCCGAGGCTCAATAGGGCCTTGAGCGCTTCGCCGGCACGCTGTTTGGCGTTGGCTTCCAGATAGCGGCCCAACAGGAGGAAGGTGACCACCACGGCTGCAACCTCGAAGTAGAGGGAGTGGTCGCTCATCGACATGCCGGCGTGCTCGGTGATCGACGGGTCGGCCAGCAATTGCCAGGCAGAGAAGAGGAAGGCTGCGGTGACGCCGATCGACACCAGGGTGTCCATCGTCGACGCCAGATGCCGGGCATTGATGGCGGCGGCCCGGTGGAAGGACCAGGCGGACCAGGTGACCACCGGCAGGGTCAGGGCGAAGACCACCCAGCCCCAGTGCGGGAACTGGGCCGCTGAGACCATCGAGATGATCGCGATGGGCAGGGTCAGCACGGCAGCGACGATCAGCCGGGGGCGCAACTGAGCTGCCGTTCCACCGTGGGCGAGGTGGTCGGACTCTCCGGGGTGGGTGCCTTCCAGGGCAGGATCGGCAGCCGGCCCCCGCCCCGGAGCGCTGTGGACCCGCTTTTTAAGTTGGGCGGTGTATCCGGTCGCCTGCACCGTGTCGACGATGTCCTGATCGGTTATGGTGTCGGGGACTGTGACGGTGGCGGACTCCAGCGGCAGGTTGACGCTCGCCTGGACCCCCTCAAGTTTCCCGAGTTTGCGCTCCACCCGTCCCACGCAGGAGGCACAGGTCATTCCCTGGATGTCGAGCTCGACAATCCTGGTGGGGGTGGTGGGAAGCTGGTCGGTGCTCATGGGGGTCCTTCGGGTGGCTCCGGTGGGGGTGGGGTGCTAGGCGTCGTTGGCTACGACCAGGTAGCCGGCCTCGGCTACCGCCTCGCCAACCTGCTCTGGGTCGAGGTCCGTGGTGGAGGTGACGGTGGCAGTGGAAATGCCGCCCTTGTTCAGGTCGACCGTGACCTTCTCGACGCCGTCGAGTGCGCTGATCTCTTCACTGACGGCGTCGACGCAGTGGCCGCAGGTCATTCCGGAGATGTTGACGGTGGTAATGCTCATGGTGGTGCTCCTTCGGGTGTGGGAGGGTTTTACCTCAACAGTCGACTAATCGCCGCTGAGGCTTCCTGTACTTTTTCCTGGACAATTTCGGGGTTCCCGGTGAGTTGGGATTCATTGGCGGCGCCCACCACGCAATGAGCGATGTGCTCCTCCAGCAGGCCGATACTCACCGCGTGGAGTGCCTTGTTGATAGCGGACACCTGGGTGAGGACGTCAATGCAGTACTTGTCCTCCTCGATCATCCGCGCGATACCGCGGACCTGGCCTTCGATGCGGCGCAAGCGCCGCAGATAGGCGTCCTTGTCGGCGGTGTATCCGTGTTCTACGGTGGTTTCGGTCATCTGGTCCTCCTCGGTGCCATCTCAAAGTATACCCCCCACCCGTATAAATCAAGCACCCTTGGGGGGTATTTCTGTCTTCTCAGGGAACGTCGAGCCTCATGTAATACGTTAGAGAGACGAGATAGATCTGATGAGCAAGGAAAAAGGTAGATGACCCTGCACCTCGAGACGTGGCAGAAACGCGCGCTCATTGCCCTGGCCGGAGCGCTGGTGCTCTCCCTTTTTGTCCTCGCGTTTGTGGCAGGCCGGGTCGGAACCGGAGTGGAACATCCCGCAGCGAACAGTGCCGACGCGGGTTTTGCGCGCGACATGCAGATTCATCACACGCAGGCGGTCGAAATGTCGCGGCTGGTGCGTGACCGCACCGATGACGAGGTGGTGCGGGTTATCGCCTATGACATCGCAATGACCCAGCAGCACCAGATCGGCCAGATGTATGCCTGGCTCCAGGAGTGGGGGCTCCCCCAGAGCTCCTCCGCTCCCAACATGGCCTGGATGGAGGGATCGATGGATCACCATGGTGGAGGCAGCATGCTCCGCGACGACGGGCTGATGCCCGGCATGGCCACCGATGCGCAGATGCAGGAACTGGCCGACGCGTCGGGGGTGGAGGCGGAGCGGATCTTCCTGACCCTGATGATCACCCACCATGAAGCGGGGGCCGTGATGGCTCAGGCTGGGGCAGAGCTCGCCGAGGAGTCCCGGGTCAAGGTTGCTGCCGGGAAAATGGCTGAAGCCCAGGTCGCCGAGATCACGGCGATGGAAGACATGCTGGACGAGCTGACGTAACACCGACGGTACATTTGTTGTAGACCCACCCACGGAAAAAAGGATTCACGCGTTGAATAAGAAGCGAGCTCAGGACAATGCCGACCGCCAGGCACGGCTGGCGGCCATCCAGTCCAAGCAACGGGCCAGCGACCGGAAGCGCACCACTTTGATCCTCGGTGGTATCGGTGCGGTGGTCGTGGCCATCATCGTTGCGGTGACCATTGTGATCGTTGGACAGGTCCGGGAGAACCAGCGGATCGAAGAACTCGCGAGCCAGCCCATTGAGGGCCTGCAGGAGTTTGAGGACCTCAGCTTCAACCACATCGATGCGCCGGTCGAATATGAGCAATCCCCTCCTGTCGGTGGCGACCACAACGCGACCTGGACCAACTGTGGTGTCTACCCGTTTGAGATCCCGAACGAGAACACCGTCCACTCGTTGGAGCATGGCGCTGTCTGGATCACCTACCAGCCGGACCTCCCCCAGGCCGAGATCGACGCCCTCACCGACCTGGTGGGCTCCAGCGGATACGTGCTGCTCAGCCCCTATGCCGATCAGGAATCCCCCGTCATGATGAGCGCCTGGGGCCTGCAGCTCGGCGTCGATTCCGCCGATGACGACCGCCTTGCGGTCTTCCTTGAGCGGTACATCCAGGGTGAGCAGACCCGCGAGCCAGGCGCTGCCTGCTCGGGTGCCCTCACCCCGACGGCCTAGGTTCCTGCCAGACGACCAAACGCATCGGCGCGCCGCAGGAGCCATTCCGGATCCCTAGGCGCGCCGCAGGCTCCAGAGAGCCAGCGCCGACGCAAACACCATCAGCGCGGCACCAATCCCGGAGGTCAGCACCACCCCGCTGTCGAAGGCGTGGAACGCTGAGTCCAGCAGTTGGCTACCGCCGTCGGCCGGGAGTTCAGCGGCAATGTTGACCGCCCCGCCAAGGGTTTCGGTCGCCGTGGTGGCCTGCTCAGGGCTGAGTCCCGTGGGCAGGACAAGGTTGCGCTGGTACGAGGCGAGCAGCACGCTGCCCAGCAGCGCCGTGCCGAAGACCGAGCCCACTTCGTACGCCGTTTCGGAGACCGCTGACGCCGCCCCGGCCTTTTCGGCGGGCACGGTGGCGAGGATCAGGTCGTTGGACACCGTTTCGGAGGCCCCGACCCCCACGCCGAGCAGCATGAAGGCGAACAGCAGGATTGCGGCGGAGCCGCCCTGGCCGGTGACCGCGACGAAGGCGTAGGCGGCCGCCGAGAGCAGGAGGGCAACGGGCACCACGATCCGTGGTGGTACCCGGCGCACCACCGGCACCACGGCCAGGCCAGCGATGATCGTCATCACCAGCCCGGGTACCAGAATCAGGCCGGCGCTGAGTGGGCTGAGTCCGAGGACCAATTGCAGGTGCTGGGAGACGAAGTAGATGAAGCCGACCAGCGAGAAGATCGCCAGCAGGTTCACCAGCACCGCACCGGTAAATGCACGCACCGTGAACAACCGCACATCCAGCATGGGGTTGGATCGTCCGAGTTGCCGCCTGACAAACAGTGTGCCCGCGGTGAGCCCGATGACGACGGCGGCAACGGTCACCGTCACGGAGTCGCCCTTCGCGAAGTTCTTGATCGCGAACACGATGGGCAGCATTGTCGAAACGGACAGGACGATGCTCGCATAATCGACGCGGCCGGGGTTGGGGTCTTTGGATTCCGGGACCAGCGCCGGGGTGAGGGCCAACATCAGCACCAGCACCGGAACGGCCAGCAGGAACACCGACCCCCACCAGAAGTGTTCAAGCAGGGCGCCGCCGACCAGTGGTCCCATGGCGGCGCCAGCCGAGAAACCCGAGGCCCAGATGGCAATGGCCAGGCGTCGCTGGTTGCGGTCGGTGAAAATGTTCCGGAGCAGGGAAAGGGTCGACGGCATCAGCATCGCGCCGAAGACACCGAGGCCCACCCGGGAGGCGACGAGCAGCTCGGCCGTGGGCGAGTAGGCCGCGGCGACCGAGAAGACAGCAAAGCCGATGGCCCCAATAATGAGGAGCCGACGACGGCCGAACCGGTCACCGAAGCTGCCCATGGCCACCAGCAGGCCGGCCAGGACCAGCGGATAACTGTCGATGATCCATAGCAGCGTGGTCCCGCTGGTGTTGAACGCCAGCGAGATGGCCGGGGTGGCGAATGCGAGCACCGTGTTGTCGACGGCCACCAGGAGGACGGGGAGCATGAGGACAGCCAGGGCTGTCCATTCGCGCCGGCCAGCCCGGCCAACAGGAGGTGTGAGTGCGGCCGCTCCGGTAGTCGGCTGGGAGAGATGGGTCGAGTTGCTCATCCATCGAGACTATACCGTCCAGCCGGTACAGTAAAGCCGGATGGAACGTTACGATGGACACATGGCTAGTTCCAAAGAGCGCATCCTCGACAGTTTCGAGAACATCCTTATCCGCGACGGGGAGCGGGCCGCCACCATGGAAGCAGTGGCGGCCGCAGCCGATGTCTCCAAGGGGGGCCTGCTGTATCACTTCCCGTCGAAGGAGGCGCTGGTGGATGCGCTGGGGGAACGGCTGCTCTCGCTATCAGCGCGGGACCGGGGGCTGATGGCCGCTGACCCCGACGGGGCGGCCCGCTACTACGTTCGAACCTCGGTGTATGAGGACAGCGCCCTGGACCGGGCGCTGGTGGCGATGGCCCGGTTGGCGCAGCAGGGCCACCCCAAGGCGCAGCAGAACTTCGCCCAGATTCAGGCCCTCTGGCTGGCGGCCCTCGAAGCGGCGCTGGGTAGCCATACGGTGGCCCGCGCGGTGAAGCTGATGGGCGACGGGCTCTACTATGAGGCTGCCTTCTTTGCCGTCAGCGGCGCGAACCAGCAGGGTGCCGATGAAATGGAGCAACTCCTCGAGCTGGTGGATCTACTGCGGTCTTCGGACCGCGGCGGCGCCTGACCCCGCTACTGATCCAACAGCTCGGCCGCCAGCCTACGGATCCGATCGTCCAGGTTGTTTTGCACCCGGTGGACTCCGGCAGGGTCCAAGTCGGCTGGGTCCTCAACCTGCCAGTCCTCGTAGCGCTTTCCCGGATAGATGGGGCAGGTGTCGCCGCAGCCCATGGTGATGACGACGTCGGCGGCGCGGACCACATCGTAGGTCAGGGGCTTCGGGAAATCCGCTCCAAGATCAATCCCGAGTTCGTTCATGGACTCCACGACATTCGTATTGAGTGTCTCTGCTGGCATCGAGCCGGCTGAGCGAACGTTGACGCGACCCTCGGCGTAGTGCCTGAGGAGGCCTGCCGCCATCTGTGAGCGGCCGGCATTCTGGACGCAAACAAAAAGGACCTCAGGCTTACCGCTGGGACGGATGCCCTGGGCGTGCGCCAGAGCGTCCAGCCGGTCTTCAGCGAAATGCTTGGTGATCGACGCGAGGTAGGTCTTGATCTTCGCGGTCCGCGCGAGGGCTGCATACGACTCAAAAACGTAACGGTCCACCATCTCCGGGCTGAATACGCCGTCGAACTTCTTGGCCAGTTCGGCGCTGATCCGGTGCAGCACATGATCGTCGTTGATCAAGCCGGGCATCGGGTTGGGTCGGGTGGACATCAGCTGCTCCTTGGGGCGAATCGTCGGTGTGGTGTCCGGCGGGTTATCAGTAGTCGGGGTCGTTCGATCGACCGTGCAGCGTTCCAGTCGGGACGCCAATGGTCACCAGTTGGTCGGCACCACAGCAGCTGTCGGTCCCGGCTTCCGTAGACGGTGCGGGAGCGTCGCAGGAGCCGCCCAGATCGGTGCTGCAGACTCCCGTTTCCGGGAGGTCCAACTGGACGTCGTCGGCGGCGGCTGTGTCGCCGGCGATCTCCGCCACCACCGACCGCACCTGCTCATAGCCGGTGGCGAGCAGGAACGTGGGGGCCCGGCCGTAGCTCTTCATCCCGACCAGGTAGAAATCCTTGTCGGGGTGGGCGAGTTCTTTCGCGCCGTGGGCAGGCACGGTGCCGCAACTGTGGAACTCGGGGTCGATGAGCGGTCCGAGCGCACGCGGAGCTTCCACTGCCGGGTCCAGCTCCAGACGGAGTTCGCGCAGGATGTCCAGGTCCGGGCGGAAGCCTGTAGCTGGAATCAGGACGTCCACCTCGACGGCGTCATCGGCGGTGTGGACGGTGAGCGCGTCGCCCGCCGTGAAGCCGGTAATGGTGAAGGATGTCCTGAGTTCCACCACGCCGTCGTCGACCAGTTTGCGCAGCCGGGCGCCAAGCTGGCCCCGTGCTGGCAGCCCGTCGAGGTCGCCGCCTCCATAGAGCCGTTCCGCGGATCCGGTGCCGCGGACGGCCCAGATAATGGACGTGGCGCCGGAAGCCCTGGCTACCTGGCCCAGCGCAATCAGGGTATTCGCGGCCGAGTGCCCGGCGCCCACCACCATCACCCGCTTGCCTTCGAACTTCTCCCGGTCCGCACCGGTGACGTCCGGCAGCGGTCGGGTGATGAACTGCCGCGCAGCGGTTTCCCCATGGGCGGGGAGTCCACCCTGGCCGAGGGGGTTTGGCCGGTGCCAGGTCCCGGAGGCA
Source organism: Arthrobacter sp. CAN_A212 (assembly GCF_015752345.1). Taxonomy (NCBI): domain Bacteria; kingdom Bacillati; phylum Actinomycetota; class Actinomycetes; order Micrococcales; family Micrococcaceae; genus Arthrobacter; species Arthrobacter sp. CAN_A212. Next base: position 94,526 of record NZ_JADOUT010000011.1, on the reverse strand, counting down.
TCGATGACCGCCTGGGCCAGATGGTCCTCGACGCCGTGGGGGCCTTCGACCCGGACCAGGAACGGTTGGGTGTCGCGGCCCTTGATGCGGGTCTTGTCCATGCCTTGGCGGGTCACGGCGATGACCCGGGTGTTGAGGTGCAGTTTCTCGGCGATCGCTGGCACGGCGGCGAGTGGCTCCACGTAGTCGGCCACCAGTTCGGAGCCGTAGGGGAGCGCTGTGCCCCGCGGCGAAGTCCAGCCCGTGGGCTCCAGCAGGCGGCGTGCGGCGGCGTCAACGTTGAACTGCCAGGGGGAAAACAGGCGGATATGGCCCCAGTCGCTGATGGCGGCTCCCGCCGTCGGGCCGGCCTCGAAGATCAGCGGCTGCAACCCGCGCTCAAGGGTGTGGGCCGCGGCGGCGAGACCGATTGGACCCGCACCGATGATGACGACTGGGAGAGCGCTCATGCGGGGAGCAGCTCTGCGATCAGGGCCTCCACGCGGCCTTTGATGGTGTCGCGGATCGGGCGCACAGAGTCGACGCCCTTGCCCGCCGGGTCCTCGAGCACCCAGTCCTCGTAACGTTTGCCCGGAAAATAGGGGCACTCATCGCCGCAGCCCATGGTGACCACGACGTCGGAGTCCTTCACGGCGTCGGCCGTCAGAACCTTGGGGATCTCGGCGGACATGTCGATGCCGACTTCGCGCATCGCCTCCACCGCCGACGGGTTGATGGAGTCGGCCGGCTGTGATCCGGCGGAGCGCACCTCGATCCTGCCCTCGGACAGGGTGGTCAGGAAGGCGGCGGCCATCTGTGAACGGCCAGCGTTGTGGACGCAGACAAAGAGGACCGAGGGTTTGGTCAGAGAATCAGACATGTGAGCTTTCCTTTGCGGGTGTCAGGGGTTCGGTGGCGAAGAAGCGCTTCCGCGCCCACAGGGCTACATAGACCAGTGCAACAAGGACCGGAACCTCAATCAAGGGCCCAACGACACCGGCCAGCGCCTGGCCGCTCGTCACCCCGTAGGTGCCGATGGCGACCGCGATGGCCAATTCGAAGTTGTTTCCGGCTGCCGTGAACGCCAGCGTGGTGGTTTTGGCGTACCCGAGGTTCATCAGCTTGCCGATCACCATGCCCGCGGCGAAGACCACCAGGAAGTAGATCAGGAGGGGCAGGGCGATGCGGGCGACGTCGAGCGGGCGGGCGAGGATCTCATCGCCCTGGAGGGCGAAGAGGATCACGATGGTGAACAGCAGTCCGTAGAGGGCCCAGGGCCCAAGCCTGGGAAGGAACCGTTCTTCGTACCAGTCACGCCCCTTGGCGCGCTCGCCGATGGTCCGGGTCAGGAAGCCGGCCAGCAGCGGTATGCCCAGGAAAATGAGGACGCTGAGGGTGATGGCCCAGAAGGAGAAGTCAGCACTGCTGGTTGGCAGTCCCAGCAGGCTGGGGAGTCCCTGCAGGTAGAACCAGCCCAGCGCGCCGAAGGCGAAGACCTGGAAAACCGAGTTGATGGCGACGAGCACCGCTGCCGCCTCACGGTCGCCGCAGGCAAGATCGTTCCAGATCATCACCATGGCGATGCAGCGGGCGAGCCCCACGATGATCAGGCCGGTGCGGTACTCGGGCAGGTCAGGGACAAAGACCCACGCCAGAACAAACATGAACGCCGGCGCGGCGACCCAGTTGATCACCAGCGAGGTGATCATGAGCTTCCGGTCCTTGATCACCGCGCCGGTCTGGTCGTAGCGGACTTTGGCAAGTACCGGGTACATCATCACCAGCAGGCCGACGGCGATGGGCAGGGACACCGAGCCGATGGCCAGTGAGTCAAGGGCGCCGGCCATGCCGGGAACGAACTGACCGAGGGCGATGCCCAGCACCATGGCGGCGATGATCCAGGCCGGGAGTAGCCGATCGAGTGTGGACAATCTGCCGGCCGGTTCGGCAGCAGGAAGGGTTTGGGTACTCAAGGGGCTCCGATGAACTTCGTGGGATGACCATCAATAAATCGATGGTCGTCGATGCCTGAAGTATTTCCCAACACATCGACGAATGTCAATGTCGGTGCATAATGGATGGATGACTACCGCAGTGACTGGACACCCCGACACCCTGACCGCCTGCTGCACCCCCACGGGCGAGCCGGCGATGTCGAAGGAGACGGCGTCGTCGTTGGCTGCACAGTTCAAGGCCATCGCTGACCCCAACCGGCTGCGGATGGTGTCGATTATCTCCTCCAGCGAGAACTCCGAGGCCTGCGTCTGCGACATCACCGAACCACTGAATCTCGGGCAATCGACCGTCTCGCACCACCTGAAGATCCTCGTTGACGCGGGTGTCCTGACCCGGGAGAAGCGCGGCGTCTGGGCCTACTATTCGCTGGTTCCCGGCGCTCTGGACAGCCTCGCCGGAGCGCTCACCGGCCGCCCCTGGCCTCTGGTACCCTGACCCGGGGCTGGACTGCGGAAAATACGGCGGGTTACCGCTGGAAGGAGTACCCCATGGAGAACAGTGTCTGGCAGGGGCACGTCTTTATCGGGATGAGCGTCGATGGGATGATTGCCCGCGCCGACAATGCCCTCGACTGGCTTACCGGGAGCGCCGACACTCCGGCTGACGGCGCAAATGATCCCGAGGCGGCAGGGTTCACCGAGTTCATGCAGCTGGTTGACCACCTGGTAATGGGACGCAGCACCTACGAGATCGTGAAATCCTTCGGCGAATGGCCCTACGGGGACACCCCGGTTCTGGTGCTCAGCACCACCCTGGAGTCCGCCGACCCCCGGATCGTGGTGGTCAAGTCCCTTGCGGAGGCACTGGCCCGGCTCGACGAGGACGGCGCCCGGCACGTCTACGTCGACGGCGGCCGGACAGTCCGGACGTTCCTGGCAAAGGGCCTCATCAACACGCTGACCCTCACCAGGGTGCCGGTGCTGATCGGCGACGGCAAACCCCTCTTCGGTTCCCTACCGGCCGATATCCCGCTGACCCACGAGGAAACGAAGGTGCTCGCCGGAGGCGCCGTCCAGACCCGTTACCGGGTCAAAACTGGCTAGAGCGCCACAGGAAAGTGGCGGGGCCGCATACCAGTGGTGGAGTTACCACTAGGCTGCTGCTCCGCCACTTTTCCGGACCGGTGGAACCTAGGTAAGCGGCGAAAACTCGATCCACCGCGGCCCCGCCGAGCAGTCCAGGCTCTCGCGTTCGCGCAGCCCGCCGCTCTCCGGGTCGATCGCGTAGAGAGTCAGTCCACCCGAAGCCTCCCCGCACGCCAGAAGGAACCCACCCGTCGGATCGATGTTCATCCCGCGGGGTTGCGCCTGGGTCGGAACGGTGTCGACAAGGGCCAGTGTTCCATCGGCACCAACCGCGACGACGGCGATCGTGCTGCTGGAACGTTCGGTGCTGTACAGGAAGCGACCGTCGGGCGAGACCTGCAGTTCAGCGCACCAGATGGCGTTGGCGGCGGGTTCGGGCCCGGACCCGTCCCGGACCCGACCCGGCACGAGGTTCAGCTCAGGGGACACCGAGGAGATCCGCTGCTGCTCGATCAGGGCCCCGCTCCCGGCATCCCGGGCATAGGCTGCGATTTCCCCCGACATCTCGTGGAGCGCATACAGGGTGTCCCCAGCAGGCGAGAAGCGGAGGTGCCGCGGTCCACTGCCGGTCGGGGTGGCAATCTGGCCGCGGTTGGTCAATGCAGAGGTAACCGGGTCCAGGGTCCACCACACGATCAGGTCATCACCCAGGGCGGTGGCGTAGGCAAACCGGCCGTCGGGGCTGGTGACAACAGCGTGGGCATGTTCACCCGGTGCCTCGGTGGAGGTGGTGTCGGAAAGGATGCCGCCGTCGGCGTCGAGGTTCATCACACTGACCAGGTGGTCGTTGTAGGAGGCGCCGAGCAGTGCGTTGCCCGCCGGGCTGACACTGAGGTACGCCATTCCCGCCGGCAGGTCCGCGTCCGGGCCAGGGGTGAGGGCGCCGTCCCGTCCGCCGATGGTCAGGGATCGCACCGTCGGCGGGCTGGTGGCCAGCGCGGCATACAGGACGCGGCCCTCGGGGTGCATCGCGAGGCACTGAACCTTTGACTCCAACGCCAGGGACGGGCCGGACGTCAGGGCCCCTGCCCCGGTGTCCAGCTGGAAGGTGTCAATGCTCTGGGCATCGGCGCAGGCAACATGAACAGCGAATCGAGTCATACTCAACACCCTAGCAACAGCCCGCATGGCGTTGCCGGTGTGCAAGCATTGCAGCGGAGCAGATGCACCAAGGGTGCAGGAGAAGGAGCCGCAGTGCACGTCCAATTGGTCTTCCCACATCAGCTCTTCGAGGAGCACCTCGAGGCGCCCACGTCGGACCGTTTCATCATGGTGGAGGACGACCTCTTTTTCCGGCACTACCGCTTTCATCAACAGAAGCTGGTGCTTCACCGGGCCAGCATGCGCCTCTTTGCGCAGCGGCTGCGGGACGCCGGCTACACCGTGGACTACCTGGAGTCCTCGGCTGAGGCTTCCAGTCAGGACCGCCTGGGTACCCTGCTCGGCGAATTCGACGCCACCGGGTGTAGCTACTTCGACGTCGTCGACGACTGGCTGAGCCAGCGGCTCGCCGCGACTCTTGGCGAGCGTGGACTGTCCCCGGAGATCCAGATCAGCCCGGGATTCCTGCTGAGTCCGGACGATCTCACGGGATATTTCAGGAACAACGGCTGGCGGATGCAGAACTTCTACGAGTGGCAGCGGCTCCGCCTCGGCATCCTGGTTGAGCCCGACGGCGGCCCGGTCGGTGGGCGCTGGAGCTTCGATACCGAGAACCGGAAGAAGCTCCCCCGGGGGATCACGGTGCCGGAGCTGCCCCGGTTCGACCCCGACGACGCGGTACGGGACGCTATCGACTGGGTGGCCAGGGAGTTCCCCGACAATCCGGGCACTGCCGGGAAGTTCAACTGGCCGGTCACCCACCAGCAGGCCGCTGGTGCGCTCGAGGCGTTCCTGAACGACCGGTTCTCCAACTTCGGCCCCTACGAGGACGCCATCTCCGCCCCCGATTCCTTCCTGTTCCATTCGGCGCTGAGCTCCAGCCTGAACCTCGGGCTGCTCAGCCCGCTAGAGGTGATGGATGTGGCCCTGGACCATGCTGGTCGGCATGACACGCCGATCGCCAGCGTCGAGGGGTTCGTCCGGCAGGTCATCGGCTGGCGCGAGTACATGAGGGCCGCCTATCTGCTGCGGGGCCGAGAAATGCGCACCAGCAACACCCTCGGGTTCGATCGCACCCTCGACGACGGCTGGTGGACCGGGGAGACCGGGCTGGAGCCGGTCGACGTCGTCATCCGGCGCGTCGCGGACACCTGCTACGCGCACCATATTGAACGGTTGATGGTGCTGGGCAACGCGATGGCACTGCTCCGGATCGACCCTGACGCCGTCAACGAATGGTTCATGGCCATGTTCATTGACGCCTACGACTGGGTGATGGTCCCCAACGTCTATGCGATGAGCCAGTACGCGGCCGGGAGCATGATCACCACCAAGCCCTACGTGAGCGGCAGCAACTACCTGAAGAAAATGAGCAACTTCCCGGCCGGCCCCTGGCAGGACAGCTGGGACGCGCTGTACTGGCAGTTCGTCAGCGACCACCGCGAAGTGTTCAGCCGCAACCCCCGTTCGTCGATGATGGTGAGCCTCTACGACAAGTTCGACGACGAGAAGAAGGCCCGCCTGCGGGCGGAAGCAGGGCGGTGGTTGTGAGGCAACGGAGTGCATCCCCACCGGTTGTTACAGCAGCCAGGCTCGCGACCTTTCACCCACTGACCCTCACCTAGCGGCATAATCAGGGGCGTGAGGCTTCTTCAGAGCGGCGCCGTCTACCTCCGGGACAACTGGATCAACCTGCTGTGTGCCCTGGCCCTGGCGTCCTTGGCGTTGACCCCGTCGCTGGTGCCCCGGCCCACCGTGTTCCAGGGATTCCTTGCGGGACTGTGGCTCATGCTCGGCTTCCAGCTGGGGTTCGCCCTCCGTGGCCTGGGCCGCGTTGCAGCCCGGAGATTCGGGCCCGTCGCGCCCCGTCGACAGCCCAGGGCGACCGTACCGCCGCGATCCGCGGTGCGGCTGGGGCTCATGGTGGGCGCCGGTGTGGTCGCCTATGCGGTCGGGTACGGGGCGCTGGTGATGTCATGGCAGAACGAGGTCCGTGCGCTGGTGGAGATGGAGCCGATTGATGGGCCCGGGTACCTGGCCGCCTTCCTGAGCATGCTGGCTACGGGCGCCCTGTGCTTCGGGATTTTCCGTGGGATTTCCGGGGTCCGCGCTCTGGTGTCACGGGTGGTGGCCCGGCGCGGGGCGTCGCCGCGGGCCGCCCGCTGGGTCGGGCGGGGTGCGGGACTCGCAGTGACGGTTGTCCTGGTGGCTGTCCTGGTGGGTGCAGGACTGGTCGCCGTCGGCCAGATCTACGAGGGGCGCGATGCGCAGACCCTCGCCGGTAGTGGACAGCCGACAGTGGCTACCAGATCGGGGTCGCCCCAGTCGGCGCTCGAGTGGGATGGCCTGGGCCGCCAGGGGCGTGCATTTGCCGGTGGCGGACCCAGTGCAGCGAATATCGGGGCGGTGACGGGGACCTCCGCCGTCGAGCCTGTTCGCGTCTACGCTGGACTTTCGCAGGGTGCGAGTGTGGTGGAACGAGCCGATCTGGTTGTCGAGGAACTGGAGCGTGCTGGCGGGTTCGACCGCGAGGTGTTGCTGGTGGCGACGCCCACCGGGTCCGGGTGGCTCGAACCGCAGGCCATCGCCTCACTGGAGTATCTGTACGGCGGTGATACGGCAACAGCGTCGATGCAGTACTCCTTTCAACCCAGCTGGGTGTCCTTCCTGTTCGATCCGGAACTGGCCGCCGATTCCAGCCGTGCCCTCTTCGACGCTGTGTATGAGCGCTGGGAGGGACTCCCTGAGGACACCAGGCCCCGCCTCGCGGTGTATGGACTCAGCCTGGGTGCGCAGGGAATGCAGGGCAGCTTCGCGGGTCTGGCTGATCTGCTCTCCCGCACCGACGCCGCCCTGTTCACCGGTCCACCAGCAAACTCACAACCGTGGCGCACCCTGCAGGAAAACCGCGATGCGGGAAGTCCCGTCTGGCAACCCACCTACCAACAGGGCAGGGATGTGCGCTGGCAGTCCAAGCCGGGGGACTTCGGGCAGCTCGGTGGAGAATGGCGGCAACCTCGGCTCGGATACCTGCAGCACGCCACCGACCCCATTACCTGGCTTGATCCCGCGGTGATGATTCAGCGGCCCGAGTGGCTGGCCGGACCTGCTGCGACGGGAGGTCGCGGTGCTGACGTGAGCGATTCGATGCGGTGGATTCCGGGGGTGACCTTCCTGCACCTGGTGACCGACATGCTGGTCAGCGAAGCGGTTCCGCCCAACCACGGCCACAATTTTGGCGATGTTGCAGTCGATGGGTGGGCGCAAGTACTACCGGGTCATGGCCGCAGTTCCGAGCAGCTGGCAGTAATCCAGTCCGTCATTGAACGGATCGACACCCACGATCCGATCTGGGAGTAGTCACTGGGTGCCCAAGCGCCTGAGACCACCCGCTACGGGTGAGCCTTGACCGCGACGGAGGTGGAACGATTGACGCATCAAGCGGCAAGCAAGTCCCAGCGAGTGAGGTCCTCATGATCCGGTTTCTCTTCCATACCCTCATCAATCTGGTGACTGCGGCCATCGGTCTTCTCATCGCCAGCTGGATTGTCCCCGGGGTAATCCTGCAGCCAGCGGGCTTCATTGTCGCCGTCCTGGTGTTCGCAGTCGCGCAGGGCATCTTGGGGCCATTCGTGTTCAACATGGCGCGGCAATACGCATCGCCCATCCTGGGAGGGATCGGGCTCGTCACCACGCTGATCGCCCTGTTCATTGCCTCGTTCTTTGACGGCGGCCTCCAGATTCGGGGAGTCTCAGCCTGGGTGCTTGGAACCCTGATCGTATGGATTGTCACCGCCCTCGGCGGGTGGATCCTCGGCGCCATCTTCCTCGAGAAGAGAAGCGAGCAACGCAAGGCACAAGCACACTAGCGTCCGGCCCAGCGAAGTAGTCCTTGCGCAAATGAGACCTGATGAAAGTAGTCCGATCCGCTGGTCGCCGGATCAACTGCGTACTAAGGTGGAATGGTTAGCGTCAGACGGGTAGAGGGCGTCTGTCAATGTGCAGAATTCATTAAAGGAATCACTCATGACTGAAAACACCTCCCCAGAAGTTCAGGGAAACCACAACATCCGGGATTGGGCGGATCTCGCCGAGGAAATGTGGAGCTACCTCACCGGCAAGGGCGCAGCGGTGAACTACAGCTTCATCGATATGACTGTTGAAGTGCCCCGGGACATCGGTCCGGACGCGCCCCGCGCCACCTGGAAGTTGAACGGAACCCTGCGGGTCACCACCAGTGACAACGACGCCGCGGGTTCCGATACCCACCGCAGCTGAGTCATGGGAGCGAAAATCCGGCTGGAGATTGATCTCCAGTTTTCGGTGACCGATCCAACAACTGCCGACCAGGACTCAACCACCGTCTCGGGAACCGTGACAGCCAACGGTTCAACGGTGGAGGTCTACCTCGACAAGCCCGAGGCGTTTGGTGGGACCACCGCGCCCACCCTCGAAGCTGTCCGGGAACTCGCGAAGTCCCTCGCTAGCAGGGGTGTCGCGGTGTCGGTCACGGGTCCGAAGGGAAACCTGGTGAGCCTGGGTGCGGTCGACGTGTCACGGGTGCAGCGGCTCCTGACCCGCTCCCCGCACATCCGGCTGGGATCCGTCGGTGCCCTCGCGCCGCTGGCGAAAAGCATCCGCAGCTCCTCGTCGTCGGCGTCATCGGGCCTGGTGCCGCCGTCGACACCGTTTCCGCTGGTGCCCACTGTCAACCGGATGATCCGTCGGAAGGTCACCACCACCCACCACACCCCCGGGAGTGGGCGGGCCCGGCTGATCTTCGTTCAGGACTCCGCGAGCTGGAACGGCCAGGTGCCCCGCGAGTTCAATCTCCTGCCCGCTACCACCAGGATCGGCAGCGCCGATGACGTCGACCTGCTTCTGCCCGGGCTGGAGGAACTGCACGCCGAGGTGGTCCACAACGACGACGACGAGTACGTGCTGATTCCGCACGGACCCGTCAGCGGCGGGATCAACCCTGCCGGGCCGTCGGTGCTCCGGACCGGCGCGCGGATTCAACTCGGGCCCTGGTGCCTCGCATACTTCCGCGAGGAGTACGCCGATCATGGTCGGCCGTTCGGCGGCCGAAGCGGTGGCGAGCTGGCGTACCAGCGGCCGCAATTTGATCCACGGACCGGACGCTCCGAGGGGGACGGTTCGGAAGGCGTCGGGGACTTCCGCCGCCGCCCGCGCTGAGCCGGCCCGGTGGATAGCATCGAGCTGCTCCTTGACGACGCCTCGGAGCAGCTCGTCCGTCATGACTGGGACGCCCTTCTCGCGGCTGGCCTGCCCAGCCGGGCGTCCCACACCTCCCCGCATAACCGGCCGCATATCACCCTGGTGGCAGCCCCGGCCATCACCGCCGACCGGGATGACCGGGTGGGTGAGGGGTCGGGGTTTCCGCTGACCTTCGGGTGCTCCGGTATCCTGCTTTTCAACGCTGGCCGGAGAGGATACGTCCTGGCCCGCCAGGTGGTGTGCGGCGCTGACCTGTTGGCGCTGCACCGCCGCGTGCACGACGTCGGCCAGATCGATGCTCCCGCAGGCACCACACTGCCGGACGTATGGGTCCCGCACATCACCCTCGCCAACGCTGTGCCGCCGGAGCGCCTCGCCGACGCGCTCGCGGTCCTGTCCACGACGATGTTGGAGGGGCAGCTGGTGGCGATGCGGCGGTGGGACAGCCGCGCAAAAACTGTCACGGCGCTGGGCTGATCGGCCCCCTAGGTGAGGAGCCAGGCGATGACGATCAGGGCCGGCACCGACAACATCGAGGAAATCAGGATCACGTCCCGGGCGACCGTAAGCCCCCGGTTGTAGCGGCCGGCGAACAGGAACACGTTTTGGGCTGCCGGCAGTGCCGCCATCACCACGGCACCGAACACCAGTTCGTCATCCAGCCGGAAGGCGAACTTGCTAAGCAGGTAGGCCGACGCGGGCATGATGAAAACCTTGATCACCGTGGCCACGATGACCTCGGTGCGGCCCTCGCTGGCCCGCAACGGCCGGCTACCGCGCAACGACATGCCAAACGCCAGCAGCACCAGGGGTACTGCCGCACCACCGAGCAGTTCCAACGGTTCCCAGATCAGCTGCGGTACGTCGAGCTGGGCCCAGCCCACGGCCAGGCCGAGGAACGATGCGATGATCATCGGGTTGCGGAACGGCTGGGTGAGGATGTTGGCCACCGATGGTTTCCGCCCCGAGGAGAGATCGAGGATGGTCAGGTACAGCGGGGTGAGGATAAGCAACTGCACCAGCAGGACAGGGGCCACCGCCGTGGCGTTGCCGAGTGCGTAGACGGCGATGGGAATGCCAATGTTGTTGGCGTTGACGATCGACCCGCCCATGGCACCGATCACGGTCTCCGCGGCAGGACGGCGGAACCAGATCCGACTGACAACTACGTACAGGAGCGCGGCGAAGACAGCGGTAATCAGGGCGATCGGCAGGTACGCGGACACGACGGCGGTGAGGTCAGCCCGAGCCAGGATGGTGAAGAGAAGCGCCGGGTTGGTGATGAAGAAGGCCGTCTGGGTGAGTGCCTTGACCGTCTCCGGACCGCCGATCCGCAGGCGGGCAGCGATATAGCCGGCCATGATCACGGCACCGACGATCGCGAAACCTGCCAGTACGCCGCTCAACACTTCCTCCAGCCACACATGCATTCCGGGTGACGCACGCCCCGCAACCGGGAGCTTCGCGCCGTCGTCGTCCGCGTCCGTGAGGCGATCGTGGCGTTCGCGCTAGCCAAGATGGTCGACGAGCCGCTCCGCAATTCCGGTATAGGTGGACGGTGTGAGCGCCATCAGCCGTGCCTCAGCAGCCGGGGAGAGCCCCAGGCCAGCAACGAACTCGCGCATCCGAGCCGCATCCACCCGTTGCCCGCGGGTCAGTTCCTTCAGCCGCTCATAGGGATCGTCCATCCCCGGCACACCGGCTAGCCCCTCCGCCCGCATCACCATTTGGACTGCCTCGCCCAGCACCTCCCAGTTCGAGTCGAGGTCAGCTGCGAGCACCGCTCCGGCGACGTCGAGCCGTTCCAGGCCCTTCGCCACGTTCGACAGGGCCAACAGTGAGTGGCCAAACGCCACCCCGATATTGCGCTGCGACGACGAATCGGTGAGGTCACGCTGCCACCGCGAGGTTACGAGGGTTGCACCCAGCACGTCCAGGAGCGAGCAGGAGATCTCCAGGTTCGCCTCGGCGTTCTCGAAACGGATCGGATTCACCTTGTGGGGCATGGTCGAGGAGCCGGTAGCTCCCTCCACAGGAACCTGGGCGAAATACCCTATCGAAATGTAGCTCCAAACATCGGTGCAGAAATTATGCAGAATCCGGTTGAACCGTGCCATATCGGCGTACAACTCGGCCTGCCAGTCGTGCGATTCGATCTGGGTCGTCAGCGGGTTCCACGTCAGTCCCAGCCCTTCCACGAAGTCCCGGGACACTTTCTGCCAGTCGGCATCCGGGACCGAGGCGTAGTGGGCGGCGAAGGTGCCGGTCGCACCGTTAATCTTTCCCAAATACTCGGTGCGTTCAATGCGCCGGAGCTGCCGGTCCAGCCGGTGGGCGACGACGGCGAGTTCCTTGCCGAGCGTGGTGGGGGTGGCCGGCTGTCCGTGGGTCCGTGACAGCATCGGTACGGCCGCGGACTCACGGGCCATGTCCGAGATCTGTTGGGTCAGTGAGCGGGCGGCTGGAAGCCAGACCTTCTCGACGGCGCCCTTCACGCCCACCGCGTAGGACAGGTTGTTGATGTCCTCCGAGGTGCACCCGAAGTGCACCAGCGGTTTCAGCTGGGCGATGCCGATCTCGGAGAGCCGGCGTCCAATGAAGTATTCGACCGCCTTGACGTCGTGGACGGTGACGCGTTCAAGCTCCGCCAGTTCCGCCACCGACCCGCCGTCAAATGCGGTGACGATGGTGCGCAGAGCCGTTTCCTGGTCCTCGCTCAGCGCAGTTGTCCCTGGCAGCACGGCGTGACGGCTCAGGTGAATCAGCCACTCCACCTCCACATGGACGCGGTCCCGGTTGAGGGCGGCTTCCGAGAGGTAGTCGACCAGCGGGGCGACTGCACCGCTGTACCGGCCGTCCAGTGGGCCGAGTGCCAGGGGAAGGCCCGACGGGGTGGATGTCGACGCGAGGTTCACCCTTGGGGGTGCGGTATCAGCCATACCATCGATCATTCCATGATCCGTGGGAATCGGTCTCCCGTGTGACAACTCCTCCCCAACCGCAGGCGGCACTGTCCCTGCCCACAATGGGCACTCTGCTGGTGCCGGTCGCGCCCACCGGGCACTACCGTGCGAAGGAAGCGATGGGGCATCAGGGGAGAGGGAGGACGGACCGGTGAGTTACCCGGCGGACTGGTCGTGCGAACCCTGGGCTGTGGACAGCTCGGCCGCCGCCTCGATCAGCTCACAGGTGCTGTTATATGCAGAGGCTGTCGATGAGGTGGCGTCACGCATGGCCACGGTGACCACCCTCGACTGGGAGTCGCCAGCTGGCCGGAACTTCAGCGCCTACCTGACGGGGCAGGTGGGCGGCGTGCGGCTGGCCAGCGAGCAGCTCCGGGAGTCCGCAGCGAGGGTCGCCGCGTTCGCCGTGACCCTCCGCACTCACGAGTACCGCCAGTTTCTTGAGTAACACAGCCCATGACCGCGACCCCTGATCTGACCCCTATCCCCTTTCCCCCGGGTCACGGCCCCGGAGGTATTGCGGTGCGCGGTGGGGTGGGAAGCATCCGCTTCCAGTGGAGCGAACTTGGCCACGGGGCGGACCTTCTCGGGGCCCTGGCGGATGAACTGCGCGAGATCCTGCACCAGTGTGGCGAATTGCAATGGCGGCTGCAGATGCTCCTCAAGTCATTCGAGGCGGCGGCCGATGGCGCCGGGCATGCCGCCGTGGACGCCCTCGACGGGGCGCGCTCCGCGCTTTCCCGCTGCGACGCCGAATTACGGGACTCTGCCCACCGGATCGACTACTGCAGATTGGCCTACGAGGCAGCCGAGGCGATGGCTCAGGTGGCGGCCGCTGCCGCGCATGCGGGGGCAGGATTGATCGAACATGACCTGCGCAGGCTCATCGGGACCGCCAATGCCGGCCATTTCGCGGAACCCGTGCCGCTTAGTCTGGACCGGGTCCCTGCAGGCACAACCGCCACCGTGGACGGGACCGCAGCCGGTATGCTGCAGCGGATCGGTTCGCTGGACGCAGAGGGCCCCGGTGTCTTCGAGGTGCTCAAGGTGCAACGCCCCGACGGTCCGGTCTTCGTGGTGGTACTCCCGGGCACCCAGGGAACAACGGCTGCCGCCACTGACAACCCGTTCGATCCGACCGGCATCGTCGAGGCGGTCCACTACGACAGCACGTTCGTCGCCGATGCTGTCCATCGGGCGCTCGCGGAGTCGGGCGCCTCCCACGGGGATCGGGTCATGATGGTCGGGTACAGCCAGGGGGGAATGCATGCCGCCAACATTGCCCGGCATCCGCAGGTGGCCGAGGACTACTCGATGGAGCTGGTTCTTACCGCCGGCTCACCCACCGGACGGGAAGCCAGTGGTGACGGCACATACCTGCACCTTGAACATGCGGATGACTGGGTCCATCAGGTGGACGGCACAGCCAACCCCGACGAGCGCAACAGGGTTACCGTAACGCTGGCAGAGCCCGCCGACGAGGTTCCTGCCAGCGAAAAGGGGCTCGGCCCGGCGCACAAGCTCTCGACCTACCTCGCCGGCGCTGAGACTGCAGATGCCAGCGTGCACCCATCCCTTGTCGCGACCCTGGGTGTATTGGGAAGTACGGTAGGCGGGCGGGCATCAGCTCAGCGCCACGTGTTCCGGGTACGGCGAGTGCCGCGCCGTGATCAGACTGCTCCGCCAGACCAGCGGGTGCAGGAATGACTGGGCCCGCTGAGGGGTAAGCGGAGCCCTGGCGCCTACCGCCGTGTTCCCGTGAGTGATCCGGCGACCATCGATACCACGCTGATGATGAGCGACCCGAGGATGGCAGACCAGAAGAAGTCATCAACCGAGAACTGGATCGGCGTGAAGGAGGTCAGCCACGCCGTGAGCATCAGCATGCCAGCGTTGATCACGATGGTAAACAGACCCAGGGTGAGGATGGTGAGGGGCAGGGACAGGAGGGCGACGATCGGACGCACGAGTGCATTCACGATTCCGAACACCAGGCCGACAAACAGGTAGGAAAGGACTACCGCCGTGGTGTCTTCACCGGCGGTCGTGGAACCGACCGCAATCCCCGGGAGGAGCCAGGCCGCGACAAAAAGTGCCAGCGCATTGATCAGAATCCGGACAACGAACTTCAGCATCACCCCATGCTGTCATACGGCGTGATGCAAGCCCAGCGATAAGCTGGGACCATGACAACACCAGAGCGCCAGGGCGACGACGCCGGGGCACAGGAACTTTCCGTCCATCCCCGCAGTGTGCTGGGACGCCTCCCCCGGTACGCCGCCGGCAAGCCACCCGTTGTGGTGGAGGGCCTGCAGAGCTACAAACTGTCCTCCAACGAAAACCCGCTGCCGCCTCTGCCCTCGGTGTTGGCGACCATTGCCTCCCAGACCCACATCAACCGGTATCCGGACCCGATGACGACGGCCCTGCGCACCGCACTTGCCGAATTCCTCTCGGTTCCCGCCGAGGACATCGTGACGGGCGCCGGCAGCCTGGGGGCACTCAACCAGATCCTCGCCACCTTCGCCGGGCAGAATGACTACGACGCCGCTGACGAAGTGATTTACCCCTGGCGGTCCTTTGAGGCCTACCCCATCTGCGTGGGCCTGGCCGGGGCAGTCGGGGTCCAGATCCCGCTGCGGCAGGACAGCACCCACGACCTCGACGCGATGCTGGCGGCAATCACCGACCGGACGCGGGTAATCCTGCTTTGCACCCCCAATAATCCCACCGGGCCGGCCCTCTTGCAGGCCGACGTGAGCGACTTCCTGCGTCGGGTGCCCGGACACATCGTTGTGGTCATCGATGAGGCTTACCAGGAGTTTGTCCGCGATCCGGAGGCCGTGGACGGGCTGGCGATGTACCGGGAGTATCAGAACGTGGTGGTTTTGCGCACCTTCTCGAAGGCACACGGCCTTGCCGGTCTGCGCGTGGGCTACTCCGTCTCGCAGCCAGAGCTGACCCAGCACCTGAGGGTCAGTGCCGTGCCGTTCGCGGTGTCCCAGATCGCCGAACAGGCAGCGGTCACCTCCCTCGAGCACTTCGACGAGGTCAAGGACCGCGTGCAGGGAATTGTCGATGAACGTACGCGGGTCGTCGACGGCCTACGTTCACTGGGGTGGACGGTCCCGAACGCTGAGGGGAACTTCGTCTGGCTCGCCCTGGGGGAGAATACCGCCGGATTTGGGGCGCTGGCGGAGCAGCAGGCGCTTTCGGTGCGGGCCTTCGGCGCCGAAGGCGCCCGGGTGAGCATCGGCGAGCCGGAGGCAAACACCCGCTTCCTCCAGCTGTGTGCCACCTATCCGTTCGGCCCAGGGGTTTCGTAGAACGTCATAAATGGGTTGCGCACGATCACGTCGCTAGGGTGGACGAGGTACATGCGCAGGATGGCATGTGCCCGGAAACATTCCATTTGAGGTATATAAAGACGCTGAGGGAGCACATATGGACGTTGCGCGATCAACAGCCGCCGGGCTTGAGCCCGGGCGGGCCCCGGGGGCAGTGACCGGATCCCGGCGGGATCAGCCGGCGATGGTCCAGTTGCTCACCGAGGACGGGCACCTCGTCCCGGATGATCGTTTCAGCGACTTCGCCCCGCACCCGGAAATCTACCCCAGTCTGTATCGGGACATGTTCCTGATCCGGCGTTTTGACCAGGAGTCCACAGCCCTGCAGCGTCAGGGGCAGCTCGCCCTCTGGGTGCCCCTCACCGGCCAGGAGGCCGCCCAGATTGGGTCCGGGCGGGCGATGCAAGCCGCAGACTACGCTTTCCCCACCTACCGGGAACACGGCGTCGCCCTGACCCGGGGGGTTGACCTCCCCGACATCCTGCGTCTCTTCCGGGGGACCACCAATGGAGGTTGGGACCCGCGGGAACACAACTTCCAGCTCTACACCCTGGTCCTTGCCGCGCAGACCCTCCACGCGGTCGGCTACGCGATGGGCATCCAGCGTGACCGCGCCACCGACCCGGGGGCCGAGGCAGCAGCGACGGTCGCCTACTTCGGCGACGGTGCCAGCTCGGAAGGCGACGTCCACGAGGCAATGGTGTTCGCTGCCTCATTCAACGCGCCGGTGGTGTTCTTCTGCCAGAACAACCACTGGGCCATTTCGGTGCCTTCGGAGGTCCAGACCCGGGTACCCCTCTCCGAGCGGGCGGCGGGTTACGGCTTTCCGGGTATCCGCGTCGACGGCAACGACATCCTGGCCGTCAACGCTGTCACCGCGTGGGCGCTGGACCATGCCCGGCGCGGCAACGGCCCGGTGCTGATCGAGGCCTTCACCTATCGCATGAGCGCCCACACCACCGCCGATGACCCCACCAAGTACCGGGCCTCCGCTGAGGAGGAGTCCTGGGCGCCCCGCGATCCGCTGCGCAGGCTGGAGAGCCACCTCAGGGCCACCGGGATCCCAGATTCCTTCTTCACCGACCTGGAAGGGGAGGCGACGGAGCAGGCGGGCCGGCTCCGGAAGGCTGTGCTGGCGATGGAGGCCCCGGATCTGAGTCACCGGTTCGGCACCGCCTATGCCGAGCCCCATCCGCTGGTCCAGGAGGAGCTGCGGCAGTGGCAGGATTATGAGGCCGGTTTTGTACCGGCGGACGAAGGGGGCAAATAGATGCCGGTGATGACCATCGCCAAGGCGATCAATGCGGGCCTCCGAGCCGCGCTGAAGGACTCACCCGCCACCTTGCTGATGGGTGAGGACATCGGCGCGCTCGGCGGTGTCTATCGGGTCACCGAGGGGCTGAAGGCGGAATTCGGCGCCGACCGCGTTGTCGACACACCGCTCGGCGAGTCAGGCATTATCGGGACGGCCATCGGCTTGGCCCTGCGAGGTTACCGGCCAGTCTGTGAGATCCAGTTCGACGGGTTCGTCTTTCCCGGCTTCAACCAGATCACCACCCAGCTGGCGAAGATGCACGCCCGCAGCGACGGAATGCTGCGGGTTCCGGTCGTGATCAGGATCCCGTATGGGGGTGGCATCGGAAGCGTCGAGCACCACTCCGAATCCCCTGAAGCGTTGTTCGCCCATACGGCCGGGCTGCGCATCATCACCCCCTCCAACCCTCAGGATGCCTACTGGATGATCCAGCAGGCCATCGACTGTGACGACCCCGTCATCGTTTTCGAGCCCAAACGGCGTTACTGGCTGAAGGGCGAGGTCGATCTCACCACACCCCCGGGCAATCCGTTCACCGCCCACGTGCTCCGCGCAGGCACTGACGCCACCCTGGTGGCGTACGGACCACTCGTACCGGTTGCCCTTGCGGCCGCGAACGCTGCCGCCGAGGACGGCACCAGTGTCGAGGTCATTGACCTCCGGTCGGTCTCTCCCATGGACTTCGACACCGTGACTGCGTCGGTGCAGAAGACCGGACGATTGATCATCGCTCATGAGGCACCTACCTTCGGGGGAATCGGCGGTGAGCTGGCCGCACGGGTGTCGGAACGGGCCTTCCTGTCGCTGCAGGCTCCCGTCATGCGCGTGGGTGGATTCCACCTGCCCTACCCGGTCGCCCGGATGGAAGATCACTACCTTCCGGATATCGACCGCATCCTCGAATCCCTCGACCGAGCCCTGGCCTACTAGAGGAACCCCATGACACTGAACACATTCAACCTCCCCGACGTCGGAGAGGGTCTCACCGAAGCGGAGATTGTGCGCTGGGTGGTCCGGACCGGCACTGTAGTTGCGGTCAACGACATCATTGTGGAGATCGAGACCGCCAAGTCACTGGTTGAGCTCTCGTCTCCCTACGCCGGCGTCGTCGCCGAATTGCTCGTCGCCGAGGGGGAGACCATTGAGGTCGGCACGCCGATCATCTCCGTCGCCGACGGTGACGACGACGTCCCAGCGCCCCAGATGCCCGGTGAGCTCGCCACCCCGCCGGCCACCAACCCGTCGACCGCCGACGAGCCCCTGGACTCCCGGGAAGCACCTGCTGCTGGCCCGCTCGTCGGAACCGGCCCGAAGGCCGACTCGGTGAAGCGGAGGTCGCGACGGCCCGCAACCGAACCTGCTGCGGCACCTCAGCGGGCGTCGACCGCGCCAGCTGCCGAAGTGGGCCCGACCCCGCGGGTCCTCGCCAAACCGCCGGTCCGGAAGGCCGCCCGTGACCTGGGCATCAATCTTGCCGATGTTGAGGGGACCGGGCGCTCCGGCGAGGTGACCAAGCGTGACCTCCTGAGCTATCAGGCGCAGCGCGACGCCGAACAGGATGGTGCCAACACGTTCTGGGGTGCGCCGCAGAAACCACAGGACCAGCGGATCGAACGGCTGCCGGTGAAGGGGGTCCGCAAGGCAACAGCGAAAGCAATGGTGGAGAGCGCCTTCTCGGCACCCCACGTCAGTATCTTCGTGGATGTCGACGCTTCCCGCACCATGGAATTCGTGAAACGGCTCAAGGCATCACGCGACTTCGAGGGCATCAAGGTCTCGCCCCTCCTCATTCTCTGCAAGGCGGTGATCTGGGCCGCCGCCCGCAACCCGTCGGTCAACGCCACCTGGGCTGGTGACGAAATCCTGGTCAAGCACTTCATGAACCTGGGCATTGCCGCCGCGACCCCCCGGGGTCTGATGGTCCCGAACATCAAGGACGCCCAGGATCTGACCCTGAAGGAGCTCGCCGTGGCGCTCAACGAGCTGGCCACTACGGCCCGGGCGGGGAAAACCCAGCCGGCGCAGATGCAGGGTGGGTCACTGACGGTCACGAACATCGGAGCCCTCGGCATCGACACCGGGACGCCGATCATCAATCCCGGCGAGGTTGCCATCGTGGCGTTCGGGACGATCAAACAGAAACCCTGGGTGCTCGACGGCGAGGTCATCCCGCGGTGGATCACCACGCTGGGCGGGTCATTCGACCATCGGGTGGTCGACGGCGATCTCAGCGCGCGGTTCATGGCCGACGTCGCATCCATCCTGGAGGAGCCCGCATTGCTGCTCGACTGACGTTTTGTCACCTAGGCTGGAAACCCTGATGACAAATAATCCCAGACCGAGTCGGCGCCCCGACCACGACCGCGCCAGCGCCCCGACATCCACCGGCTCCTACCTGAAGCGGTTGCTGCCGATGCTGCTGGCAGCCTTCCTTGGGTCAACCCTGCTGCAGTTCCTCTTCCCCGAACTGAATTTTGTTGTCCGGCTGCTGATTCTTGCCGTCCTGTTGTTGGCCGTCTCGGTGGTCCTGGATCGCCTGCGTTCCCGGGACCGCTAGCTTCCGTTTACGCACGGTTCGCCTCGATTGCTTCCTGCAGGATCGGGGCAAGCCTGTCGATCCCCGTGACGATGTCCTCGCTGGAAACGGCGCTGAAGGCGAGCCGCAGCTTGTTGGACGGCTCATCGGAGGGCGTGAACGCGGCACCGGGGATAAACACCACTCCTGCATCGATCGCCTTGTAGAGCAGTGGGTAGGTGTCGATGCCCTCGGGGAGGGTGACCCAGATGAAGAATCCACCGTCCGGGCGGGTCCACGTCACCGATTCGGGCAGGTGCTGCTCCAGGGCGGCCAGCATCGTGGAGCACCGCTCGCTGTAGAGCGCCCGCGTGTTTTCCAGGTGTCCCAGCCAGTCGTAGTCGCTGAGGTAGGCCGAGACCAGCATCTGGGTCAGGGGAGACGGGCACAACACGACTGCCTCGCAGGCCAGATAGAAACGTCGGTGCAAATGCTTGGGCACCAGCGCCCATCCCAGCCGAACACCCGGCGCGAAAATCTTGGAGAAGGACCCCAGGTAGATGACGTCGTCAGGGTTTCCCTCCCGCAGGGGAGTCAACGGTTTCCCGTCAAAGCGCAACATCCCGTAGGGATTGTCTTCCAGGATCAGGATGTTGTTGGCGGTACAGATGTCGACAATGACCTGCCGGCGGTCTGCCGCGAGGGTGATGCCACTGGGGTTGTTGAAGCTGGGGATCGTGTAAAGCGCCTTGATTTTGCGGCCCTCGGCCTGGAGCTCGGCAATCCGTTTCTGCAGTTCCTCGGGGACCAGCCCGTCGTCGTCCATCGCGACCGCCTGGACGTCCACCTGGTACGCCTCGAAGGTGTTCAGCGCACCCACGTAGGTGGGATCCTCGCAGAGGATGACGTCGCCGGGATTGCAGAAGACCTTGGCGGCGACGTCTTGCGCCGACTGCGATCCGGTAGTGATGACCACGTCGTCGGGGTCAGCACCAGTGATCCCCTCCGCGGCCATGACCTCGCAGATCTGTTGGCGGAGTTTCTCCATCCCCTGCCCGCCGCCGTACTGCAGGGCTTCGAGGCCCTGCTCGGCGATGATCCGCTGGGCCGTGTTGCCCAGCTCCTGCAGTGGCAGGGACCGCAGGTAAGGGCTGCCTCCGGCAAGCGATACCAGGCCCGGCCGGATGGAAATGTCGAAGACATCCCGCACCGCCGACTGCTTGATGTTGGCAGCCCGATCGGAGAACAACGCCTCGTGGCGGTGAGCCGAGTCGACTGCACGAACGAGCGCCGCCTCGGTTTCGGCGGGCAGGGACGACGGATCAAGTTTTGCCTGTGAGTTCACTCACGTAGTCTAAGCCAGCGGTTAACCAATGAGCAACGAGTGTTGCCTTAGATCCAGCCCGCGTCCCTTGCTTTGGCCCCAGCCTGGAAGCGGCTGTCGGCCTTGAGCGTTTCGAGCATCCACGCGATGTGCCGTCGACAGGTCCGCACACTGAGATCCAACCGTCGGGCAATGACTTCGTCCGAATACCCGGCAGCCAGTCCTACGATGATGGCCTGCTGGGTTCCACTGAGCGCCGAGGTGGTTGCTTCCTCGGCCACAAACGGGTCAGCGAACTCCCAGGTCGAATTGAACACCTTGATGAAAACACTGACCAGGCTGGGATCCCGGATCATCATCGCCGCCTTGTCAGTGCTGTTCAGCTGGCGTGCCACGACAGCCAGCTTCCGGTCGAAGATCAGCATCCGGAAAGGGACGGAGGGGAGTGTCCTGAACTGGCCACCCGCTGCCGCGATCAGCTTGACGGCCTTGCGGGTCGGCATGTGGTCGCGGGTACTGAGATCGTAGAGATTTCTCCGGCTTACCCCCTGCTTCAGCAGGTCGAGATCTTTCCGGACGTTCTCCTCCTGGAAGTCCGCATTGGCGCCCTGGCCCGGAACGGCCATCAGGACCTGCTCCGAAACGTCTCGACCGTACTCGATGAGGACGCGCTGGATCAGATGCGGATCTTCCAGGACCTCCACCGAAGCGCTGGAAATCACTTCCTTGCGGGCTTCCAGATAGAGCGGGACCAAACCGGATAGCTCCCGGCGTTTGGTGCTGATCCTGCTTCTGAGGTCCTGTACCAGGCGCTCGTCCGCGTCCACCAGGTCAGCCAGCGCAACATCAGGTGAAACCGCGACGTAGGCGTCGGGGTCCGAGGCGTGGACACTGAGCAGCTTGCGCTGGGTCAGTTGCTCCATGGCTGCGTCGATGTCCCGCAGGGTGTAGCCGAGGGCCTCGGAAACTTGCTGCCGTGTCCATCCCGGATGGGCGACGGCGTAGCGATAGAGTTCCAGGCATATTCCGTCAAGCATGAACTTTCCTCCCCGGCATGGCGGCACGCCTGTCTGTAGCCTACAGACACGTTTCACCGTCGAACGATTTGTCGTCCATGCCGGCTCATTTACCCAAAAATGACCCGGGTAAATCATGCCATGTCCACTTAATGACATCATTGCTCCGTGCTGTCGTGAAAACCGGTGAAATGTAACGGATTCCCATGTCGGAGCCGGTTTCCAGGAGCCTTCGGAGACGGCAGGCCAAAGCCTCCAGACCGCGTCCAGTCCGCTTTAGGCCATGTCCGGAACAGGGTGGTTATCCGGCTGGACAGGGACGGAGCGATCGCCGCATTGTAGGGATACCGGCTACACCTTGCCGGTTCAGCACCATTTGCAGCCACTCGGAGGGGAATCTCGTGAAGAAGATTATCGGGACCGCAGCTGGACTTCTTGTCATCATCGGCGTCGTCGCGCCCGCAAGCCCAACACTGAGTGCGGCCAACTGGGAATGGCCGAAGACGGTCGTCGCGGCCAACTGGGAATGGCCGAAGACGGTCGTCGCAGCCAACTGGGAATGGCCCAAAACCGTGGTGGCCAGCAACTGGGAGTGGCCCAAATAGCTCGCTGTTCACGCCGGATCTGATCGGCGCGACAGCACAACAGACTCGCCCCAGTGGCGGTGACCATATATCCGGAAGGAAAGGGCCATGAGCCAGCTGACAGCAGTTCGCATCGCCTCACGAACAGCAGACAGCGCTCAATGGTGGCACCTTTCCGTTTTTACCGGTGGCTTCGATGTAGCGGACGGCATCATTGGAGACCTGGTTACCCCACTGGCGGCGCAGGCTCAAAAACTGGGTGCCAGTCGCTGGTTCTTCACACGCTGTGAGGAACCAGCCGGTGCCCAGGTGAAGTTTCACGTCCTTGCCTGCCCCGCGGTCACCGCACAACTTCAGTCCTTCCTCACCGCACTGCAGCATGGCAGGCCCGCGGGTACCGATGGCCGCGTGAACCACGCACCGGACAATGGGCCACTGCGCAGCCACCCGGGGCCCGGCCCAGCCGGCGTCCTATCTGAGCTGAGGGTTCGCCAGCACTTTTCCCGCCCCGCCGGAACCCTTCCCTCGCAGGTCGCAGCCATCGACGTCGAGCCGCGGCTCGAAGCCGAGCTGGTGAAATACGGGGGTGTCGACGGGCTCCACTTGGCCGAAGAAGTCTTCGAGCTGTCCTCGGAACTCGCCGCCTGGGCCACGAAACGCTTCCCCAAGATGCAGAGCCGCTCAGCGTTCGGGGCACTGATCCTGTTCGATTCGGCACGCGCCATGATGAAGGGTCCCCGGTCGGCTGGGTGGCCCGATCGCCGCCGCATCTCGTGGGACTTCTACTGGGACAGCCATCTACGGACGTGCACCAATGACCTGGGGCCGCGTGCGGGCGGTGTCAGGGACGCGTTGTCGGCACAGGTTGCAGCCCGGGTGCCCGCGTTCCACGGCCTGATGGCGGCGACGGCCTCGGAGTCGGCAGCACAGAACTGGCGTCGCCGATACGCTCGGGCAATCGACAATTACCTGTACCGTGCCGACAAGATGCGGGTCAGCCGCAGCGCACAACACCTCACCGTCTACCAGGCGCATACGACCCTGAACCGGCTGGGTTTCACCACCCGCGAAGAGGGAGTGCTCGGTCTGTACGCCCGCTCCTGGAGCATCGAGCGGGAGGCCTCTTCCTACGACCAGAACTAGGCGCGATGAGTACCCAACCACCCAAGGTTACCGAGGAAGGATTTGAACACCATGGCGGCAAGCAACGATGTCATCTTGGCCACAGACGAACGGGAACTCAGCGAAGCCTTGGGATGTTCGCCGGACACCCTCGAGGACATGCGGGATCTGGGCGTTCTCGCCTCACGGGGGGAACTGTGGGAGGTTGGCCCTGCCCGTGACTACCTGCGCGACGCTGCCTGGGCTGACAGTCTCTGGGCCTGAGGAAACACCCCCGCATGGGGCCCGCCTCGGCGGCAGCCCCCATGCGGTGACCAGTATGCTGGGCGCATGACGACAATCCGCACTGCAGTGTTCGGCTACGGTCTCGGAGGGCGCGCATTCCACGCCCCTTTCATCCACGCCGATCCGAACTACTCTCTTGACGTCATCGTCACGTCCAACCCCGCCAGGAAGGCTGAGGCCGAGGTGCTGTATCCGGGCGTCCTGGTGGTGTCGACAGCGCAGGAGGCGTTCGCCCGGGCCGGCGAACTTGAGCTGGCGGTGATCAGCACACCACCCGGAACCCATGCCCTCCTGGCGACTGAGGCGTTGAACGCCGGCCTCGCCGTCGTCGTCGACAAACCTTTTGTGATTGACGCCGCGGACGGCGTCCGGTTGATCGAATTGGCCCGATCGCGCGGGAGCGTCCTGACAGTCTTCCAGAACCGACGCTGGGACGGGGATTTCCTGACTGTCCAAAAACTGATCGATGAGGGTCTGCTGGGCAGCATCCGCCGGTTCGAATCCCGGATGGAATCCTTCAAACCGGTGCTCTCCAAACCGTGGAAGGGTGCCCCAGCGAGCGACGGCGGGGGGATTCTCTACGATCTGGGGCCACACCTGATCGACCAGGCACTGGCACTGTTTGGCCCGGCGGAACTGCAGTACGCGGAACTCGCCGCCCACCGGGGCGACGGCGGCCCGGACGACGACGCCTTCCTCGCCCTGCGCCACACCAACGGGACCATCAGCCACCTGTGGATGAACGCGCTGGCGCCTCAGGCGGCGCCACGCTTCAGGGTGGTCGGATCACAGTCGGCGTACTCCAAATGGGGAGTGGACGTGCAGGAGCCGTCAGTCGTCGCGGGGATGCTGCCCTCCGACCCTTTGTTTGGGGTGGAGGATGAGCTGGCGTGGGGGCTGCTCGGCTTCGACGCCGACGCCACCAAGGTGCGCACCGAGAAGGGTCAATACCCCACGTTCTATGAGCTGATGGCCTCCGCGGTGCTCCACGGATCTCCGGTGCCGGTAGATCCGCAGGACAGCCTCGCCGCCCTGCGGATCATTGAAGCCACCCACCAGGAATGAGCTAGACCAGGTCCCGCCAGTCGGCAGTCAGGGCTAGCCCATGCGCTTCGGAGACTGAGTGGTGAGCCACCTGTCCCCCCGCAATGTTCAGTCCCTGTGCCAGCGCGGCATCGGCTTCGAAGGCGCCGCGCACGCCCCGGTTGGCAAGTGCCACCGCATAGCGCAGCGTAACGTTGGTCAGCGCGTAGGTTGAGGTGTTGGGCACCGCACCGGGCATATTTCCGACACAGTAGAACAACGAATTGTGCACGGTGAAGGTCGGATCCTGATGGGTTGTGACGTGGGAATCCTCAAAGCAACCGCCCTGGTCGACGGCGATGTCGACCAGCACGCTTCCCGGCTTCATCCGCGAAACCAGCTGGTTGGTCACCAGCTTGGGCGCCCTGGCTCCGGGAATCAGCACCGAGCCAATCACCAGGTCAGCATCGAGGACTGCCCGCTCAATCTCGAACGCGTTCGACGCGATCGTCTTGATCCGTCCGGCATAAAGCGCATCGAGCTCGCGAAGCCGCCCGATGTTGATGTCCAGGACGGTGACCTCGGCTCCCGTTCCAACGGCCATAGCGGCGGCATTCGTTCCAGCAACCCCGGCACCGAGTACCACTACCTTCGCGGGACGAACCCCGGGAACCCCGCCCAAAAGCAGTCCCGGCCCACCCGCAGGGGCAGTCATCACCTGCGCACCCACCTGGACGGACAGGCGGCCGGCAACCTCGGACATGGGGGCGAGGAGCGGAAGGGAGCGGCCCTCCTGCACGGTTTCATAGGCGATCGCGGTGACGCCGGTATCCAGCAGGGCCCTGGTTAGTTCTGGTTCGGCGGCAAGATGCAGGTAGGTGAAGAGGATCAGCCCGTCGCGGAACCGGTGGTATTCCTCGGCGATCGGCTCCTTGACCTTGAGCACCATGTCCGAGCGGGACCACAGTTCATCAGCTGAGGAGACAATCTCGGCGCCCGCTGCCACGTACTCGTCGTCGGTGATGTTTGAGCCCACCCCTGCGTCCTGCTCCACCAGGACAGTGTGACCGGTAGTGCGTAACTCATGCACCCCGGAAGCGGTGATGGCTACGCGGAACTCGTTGTTCTTGACTTCTTTTGGAACGCCGACGATCACGGGATTCTCCGTTCACTTTCGATGGTGCGGGTGGGGCCCTGTCGGACCTGCCCCTAGCCTACGGACGCTGCCCGGTCCCTGGACAGGGGACAGGGCATGGTTCTGCATCGCCGAGCCTCCTGCCGGAGAGCCCCGTGGCGGCCGTATCCGGCGCCTGCGCGACCATTGGGCGGTTGTGACCCAGTTCACTAGCACATGACCCGGTAACCTCGAAGTCGACAACTGTCGACCCTTTGCGCATCAATTGTCGTCCCGAGAGCGTCACCCGTAGCATGGAGCGATGCAATCAGGCGGAGTGGATTCAGCCGTAGAGGCAATTGCGTCGCGGCTGGGGCGGGGCCTGTCGCTGGAAGATCTTGACGGTGTGCTGCTGGCCTACAGCAGCCACCAGTCGGCGGCCGACCGGGTGCGCGTGAACTTCCTGCTCAGCAAGAAGGTGCCGGACGACGTCAGCCAGTGGCAATTGCAGCACGGGATCTCATCGGCCGTGCGCCCGGTGGTCCTCCCTGCCAACCCCTCGCTGGGGATGCTCGGGCGGGTGTGCGTTCCACTGCTGGTCCGGGGATTCCGGGTGGGCTACCTGTGGGTGCAGCAGGAGGCGAACGAAGAGCTGCCCGACGACATCCTGCGGCAGCTCCCGAAGGTGCGCGGGGATCTGGACCACCTCGCCACGCTGCTCCTGGAGGGCAATACCGCCGCGTCTGAACATCGCAGAAAGCGGGAGGGCATCTTTCTCGCCGCCTGCGACGGAACCTCAGCGGCCACCGACGACCTTGCGGGGTGGGCTGAGCTGCACAACACGGCGCCCTGGCAGGTTGCGGTGCTGTTCGCGCGGAAAGACATCCCGGAACCAGCCGACCCGCAGGCGAGCATGCTCACACACCGGAGTGCCGCTCTCCAGGCCACGGTGGGGGTTGGTTCGGTGCTGTTCAGCGCCGGCACCCCGGTGGCCGCCGTACTTCTCCTCACCGGTGGCCTGGCGGGCGGGGGTTACACCGATATCCTCCGGCGGTATGACAGCGAACACGCCAAACGCGAGGGCGACCGGGCCGGCGTCGCGCTCCTGGGGTTGAGCGAGCAGTTCCTCGATCTGCGGGACCTCCCGAAGGCGTTCGGCCAGGCCCGTCATGCCGTCCAGGCATCGGCGGTGGACGAGGGACTCGGCCCCGTCACCCACTACCGGGCCACCGGCAGCTATCAGTTCCTTGCCGCGGGCGGCTGGAAAGTCACGGCAGCCAATTCGGTGTACTTCGCCGAGATCGAGGAGCAGGACCGCAACGCAGAGCTGCTGCCGGTGCTGGAACTGCTGTATGACAAGAATGGCTCCGTCCAGGACGTTGCCTCGCAGCTCCACCTGCACCGCAGCAGTGTGTACAACCGGCTGGCGCGGATCCGGGCCATTATTGGCGCCGACCCACTCACCGGCCATGTGCGACTGGAACTTCACCTGGCGCTGAAAGCCAGAAAATGGGCCAGACGGCCACGAATCTAACTATTGCCGGAACTATTCTGCAATCTTCCCTTTATCGGCTGAATCGATTTTGTCTTCCCTTTTTTGCGAGGCGAGCCACGTGGCCACATCCTGTGACCTAATCCTCCGGTGAGTGCCGCGATATTCCACTGGAATAACACCCGCGTCAGTGAGATTCCGTAGGTAGGTAGGTGAAATTCCGGCTGCGGCCGCGGCCTGGGAGGTGGTCAGGGTTTCGACGGCCGAGCTGACGGTGACGGCGTCGCCGTCGGCCAGTCGCCGCAGAAGACCGACCACCGCGTCCCGGGCCCCGGCGGGCAGCCTCATCGCGGTGCCGTCGACAAAGACGGTGACGTCTTCACGGTCGGTCAGTGCACGCCGGAGCGTCGCGGCCTCGACGCTGGCGAGGGCAGGTGTGAAAAGTGGAATCCGGTTATGCATTCTCCTATTGTGCCAAGAACTGCCCACAGTGGAAGTTTCAACCGAATTCAATATGTTAGCGGCGGCTAATTGATTCCCTTCCCTGTTTCGCGGGACAGGACTAGGGTGGGGGGCACTCACAAGGGAAACTGAAAAAATAAGCTGCACAAACAGCTGGCTGGAGTGGTGATTTCGATGGCAATCTTCGATCCGTACGACCTCAACCAGGCTCGCCGTGGTGCAGCGCCTGCGATACAGACGAGTACCTCATCTATGAGGACTTCGTTCCTGCCAGGATTCCAGCGGGGGCCAACGAACAACTTGCGGCGTCGGTAAATTACTCCTGCTCGGTGTGCGGCAGGTTCAACGGGCACGAGGTTCCGTCGTTCTGGAGCCCGCCGAACTGGTTCTGGTACACCTGAGCTCCTCGTCCGCCCGGATCAGCCTCGCCCGATGAAAGGCATGCCGCTGGCAGTGATCAGCAGGGAGCCAACTGACGCCGATGAGGGCAGTTGGGCCATCATGAGCACCGCGCGGGCTGCTTCCTCTACCGGAAATGTCGGTTCCGGGCGCCGGGATCCATCTGCTTGCAGGGCCCCGCCGTTGACGCCGATGGTCTCCATGAGCTGCGTGTGGGCGTTCCCGATGTCGATCTGACCGCAGGTAATGCGGAAGGGCCGTCCGTCCAGTTCGATCGACTTCGTCAGGCCGGTGATCGCGTGTTTGGTGGTGGTGTACGCGGCCGAGAGGGGACGCGGCGAGTGCGCGGAGACCGACCCGTTGTTGATGATGCGTCCGCCTTGCGGCTGCTGGCTTTTCATCAGGCGGACGGCAGCGGCAGCGCACAGGAACGCCCCGGTGAGGTTGACCGCCACCGTGTCCGCCCAGTCCGCCGGCGACACTTCGTCGACCGCACCGGCCGGCCCAAACACCCCTGCATTGTTGAAGAGCACGCCCAAGGAGCCCAGTTCGTTGCCCACAAACGCGAACAAGCGCTCGACGTCGGCGGGTTGGGTCACATCGGTGGGGACAACGTGGGCGCGAGGGTGATCGCCGGCGGTGGCCTCAAGCGCTTCCCGCCTCCTACCCGCGAGGACGACGTCGAACCCCGCCGCCAGGAACTGGTGGGTGACGGCACGACCAATCCCTGAGCCGGCACCCGTCACCACCGCGGCGGCCGGTGGGTTCGGTGCTGCATTCATTTCGGTTCCCTGCTGTCGTGTCTGGTCTGGGGCGGCATGGTCACCTCAGCTGCCCTGCAGCCAGCTGAGCAACTGGTCTTTGGGCCAGGTGGTGATGATCCGGTCGGTCGGAACGCCGTTCGCGGCGGCCCGCTCAGCTCCATACTGCAGGAAGTCCAGCTGACCCGGTGCGTGGGCGTCGCTGTCGATGCTGAACAGGCAGCCCGCGTCCAGGGCCAGCCGGATCAGGTCATCGGGGGGATCCTGACGCTCGGGCCGAGAGTTGATCTCCACCGCGACGTCGTTCTCGACGCAGGCGGCGAAGACAGCGGCGGCGTCAAAGTCCGACGGTGGCCGCGTCCCCCTCGCCCCCTGCACCAGGCGGCCGGTGCAGTGTCCCAGGATGTTCGTCTGTGGCTGGCGAACGCCGCCCAGCATCCGACGGGTCATCGTGGCCCGGTCCGCGCGGAGCTTGGAGTGCACACTCGCGACGACGACGTCGAGCCGGCCGAGCAGTTCGGGGGCCTGGTCGAGGGTGCCGTCCTCGAGGATGTCGACCTCGATGCCGGCCAGGAGCGTGAAGCCATCGCCGCCGTCGTCATTGATCTTCGCGACCACCTCCAACTGCTCCACGAGCCGTCCGGCGCTCAACCCATTGGCGATGGTGAGGTTGGGGGAGTGGTCGGTCAGGGCCAGGTACTGGTGGCCCAGCGTGCGGGCGGCCTGCACCATCAGTGGGATGGGGCTGCCGCCGTCGGACCAGTTGCTATGGCTGTGCAGGTCGCCGCGGAGCGCCTTCAGGAGCTCCTGGCCACCCGTCGCGAGGGGCTGGGCAGCGTGCTCGCGGAGTTCGGCGAGGTAGTCAGGAACTTGCCCATCGACGGCTTGGGAGACCACTTCGAAGGTGCGGGCTCCGATGCCTTTCATCCGCTTGAGCCGGCCATCCTTGGCCCTGACTGCAAGCTCGTCGGGGGAGAGGTCGATCAGGATGGCGGCTGCGTTGCGGAACGCCTTGACCTTGAACGTGGGCGCGGTCTCGCGTTCGAGCCAGAAGGCAATTTCGTTGAGTGCTTCGACGGCATCCATACTTCACCTTACTTTCATCCCGGAGGGAAGAGCCGATGGGGGCGGAAACCGGCGAGGATCTGCACCAAAACCTCCGACGACAGGAGGCACCATGCGGTTCACACCCACGGCTCCGATCCACCTCGACCCGGTGGGCTGCCCGTTCTGCCTGATCGTTGACCAGCTCCTTGGGGACCGGCCCGGGTTGTTAGCCTGCCCCTTCGATGGCCGACCGCAGGTCGAGGCGCATCAGCCACCGCGGCAAACCGCCGCTGCGTGCCTCGGTCTTGAGGATGCGCTGGAACCCGGCGCTTTCGAACATGCCGGTGGTGCCGACGAACGCAAGGGTGGGGCTGATACGCGCACCCACGGGATCGACCGGGTAGGCCTCCAGCGATGGTGCGCCGCTGGCCCTGGCATAGTCAATTACCCCCGCCAGGAGTGCGTGCCCGATCCCCTGGCGGCGGTGGCCAGTTTTCACCACGAAGCACACGATGCTCCACACCGGAACCTCGTCCACCAGCGGAATGGTGCGGGAGCGCATCAGGCGTTCCATCCCGGACCGCGGACCCAGTCCGCACCAGCCGACGGGCTTGTCCTCCAGATAGGCGATGACCCCCGGTGGTGGGGTGTGACGGCAAAGTTCCCGCAACCGCTCGGGTTGCTGTGCCGGAGTCAGGGAGTTGAACTCGCCGGAGGTCAGCCGGAAGGCGAGGCACCAGCAGGCTGCTGCGTCCTTACGACGCGGGCGGAGCAGGGACGCGACGTCGTCGAAACGTTCAGCCGTTGCGGGGTGCACCTCAAGGTCCATGCCGAGGATGATACTCCCGGGCGGATTCCCCGGGTACTGTGCGGCTGCGGGCCGCGATACGGATCAGGAGGTGAGGTTGAGCTCTTCGGCAATGGAGCGGACCGCTTCGCGCAGCAGTGGCACTGCCTTCTCGGCAAAACGCTCATCAACGCGGGAGACCGGTCCGGACACCGAGATGGCGCTCGGGGTCGGGGCGTTGGGCACGGCCATCGCGAAACACCTGACACCGAGTTCCTGCTCCTGCTCATCGATCGAGTAGCCGCGTTCGCGGATGAGGTCCAACTCCTTGAGCAGGTCGTCGATGGTCTTGATGCTCTTCTCGGTGGGGGTCGGCATCCCGGCGCGGGCAACGATGCTCCGGACGGCGTCGTTGCTCAGTTGCGCCAGGATTGCCTTCCCGACGCCGGTGTCATGGGTGTGGGCGCGACGGCCGACCTCAGTGAACATGCGCATGGAGTGCGGTGAAGGCACCTGGGCAATGTAGATGACCATATCCGAGTCAAGGACCGCCATGTTGGAGGTCTCTCCCAGGCTGTCGACGAGGTGCTTCAGTTGCGGCCGGGCCAGGGCGCCGAGCTGTTTGTTGGCCCCTTCACCAAGTCGGATGAGTCGGGGGCCCAGCGCGTACCGGCGGTTCGGGAGCTGGCGGGCATACCCCTTGGAGACCAGGGTGCGCAGGAGGCGGTGGATGGTTGGCAGTGGGAGGTCCGTGGAGGAGGAGAGTTCGCTCAGGGATACCTCGCCACCGGCGTCAGTGATGAGTTCGAGCAGTTCGAAGACCCGCTCCACGGACTGTACGCCGCCGCCAGTCGCTTTCTCGGCCATGCAACACTCCCAGCTCTCGAGGTTCCATCAGCAGGCTTGACGCTCGAGGTGGAAACATTTCTCTGATTATCTCATTTTCCACTGAGTGGAATCAGGAATCCAATAAGGTTGCGATTCCATCTGTCAGATGGAGGACGCAGCAACAGCGGAGATCTCGCGGTCCCAGGTCTGGCAGCAGATCCGCAACAAGGTGCACCTGAGCGACACCGGGAACACTGTGACCCCCGAGCTGGTCACCGGCATCCTCGCTGAGGAGACCGAGCGGCTTCGCGGTGAGGTCGGTGAGGAGGCGTTCGCCAGGTTCTACGAGCCAGCGAGCCGCCTGATCGCCGACATCTGCATCTCCGAGGAGTACACGGACTTCCTCACCCTGCCGGCCTACGAACTGGTGGACTAACCGACCAAGCCGAACAGGCGGCGCCGGCAGCAAAATTGCTGCAGGCGCCGCCTGTTTCGTGCGCCATGGGTTGCTCAGGCGAGAACGTCACGCGTAGTGAACCGGCCGTAGGCGAGTGCACCGAAGACCAGCACGTAGCCCGACTGGAGGAGGGCGTTGGAAGCGAAGGAAGACCATTCGATCGGTTGCCGAAGCAGGTCCGCAAATCCGAACCAATACTGGCTCAGAAGCCAAGGGTGAAGCCATTCCAGCTGGGGAAGCTGTCCCATCACCTGGGAAACAACCGAGATCACCACCGTCGCCGCCATCGCCCCCACTGGCACATCGGTGAGCGTGGAGATGAACAGTCCGACGGCGCACAATCCGGTCAGGGAAACCGTGACGTACGCGCAGATCAGGGCTGACCGCAGGAGCGATTCTGCAACACCAACGGTGTCCCCCGAGAGCAGGGTCACGGGACCGACCGGGAAGAGCGCTGCCCCGATGAGGGTACCCGCGAGAACGACGGCGAGGGTTGCTGCGAGACAGAACACCACCGTCCCCACGAATTTCACCAGCAAGAGCCGCCCGCGCCCCACCGGCGCGACCAGGAGGTAGCGCAGGGTGCCGGTACTGGCTTCGCCGGCGACGGTATCTCCCGCCACCACGCCCACCGTCAGCGGCAGGAACAGAGGGATGGCGACGGTGATCGCCGCGACCGCTACGAACAGCCCGTTTTGGGTGATCTGGTCAAGGAAGGCGGGCCCACGGCCGCTGGGTGGACCTGATGTCAGCCGCACCGCCACGGCAATCAAAACCGGAATTGCGGCGAGGGCAAGCAGCAGCGCCCAGGTCCGTCGTCGGCGGAAGAGCAGGGAAAGTTCCGACGCCAGAAATACTAACCCGGACGCCGGTCCCCGCCCGGTGCTGCGCACTTCTGTGTCATTGGACAACATCAAAACCCTCTCCGGTGAGGGCCACGAAGAGTTCCTCGAGCCCCATCTGGTCGACGGTGAACCCTGTCACCCGCACCTCCGCGGCAACCAGGGCCGCAACGATGGTGTGTGGGGGCATCTGGTCCGGGAGCGGTGCGCTGACTGCTTCAGTTCCGGCGTGCGGCGTGTAGTGGACCGGCGCCGATCTTTGCGGCGCCAACCCCAGGCGCTTCAGGACAGCGAGGCAGCTATCGACGTCGGGGGTGAGAACCTCAACCCGGGTCTGCCCGGTGGCCCGCAGTTCGCTGAGTGCTCCCTGCGCGACCAGCCGGCCCGCCCGGAGGACCGCCACATGCGAGCAAATCTGTTCCACCTCCGCCAGCAGATGACTCGACACGAAGACGGTGGTGCCCTCAGCGGTTAGGGAGTGCACCAGGTGGCGTACCTCGCGGGTGCCCTGTGGATCGAGACCATTGGTGGGTTCATCGAGCACAATGAGGTCACGGTGGGTCAGGAGTGCATTGGCGATGCCGAGACGCTGCTTCATCCCCAGCGAATAGGCCCCCACCTTCTTGTCCGCCGCCTGGGATAGCCCCACTCGTTCGAGGGCCCGGTCGGTCCGGGAGCGGCGGGTCGACGGGTCAACGAAGCGGTCCGCTGCGTCGAGACGGTGCAGGTTGGCCCGTCCCGACAGGAAGGGGTAGAAGCCAGGGCCCTCCACCAGCGCCCCAACCCGGGGGAGGACCTCGGGGAGGTGCTTGGGAATGCTGCGCCCCAGCACCTCTACCTCACCCGACGTGGCAGTGGCCAAGCCCAATAGGATGCGGATGGTGGTGGTCTTTCCTGACCCGTTGGGTCCGAGGAAACCGAAGACTGAGCCCCGCGGGACGGTCAGGTCGATACCGTCCAGAACGTTCTGCCCACCGAATCGTTTGGTGAGCCCCCGGGTCTGAACGACCGGGCCCTCCATCAGCGTTGGTTCGCTCACTCGCCGTGGGCAACTGCCTGGAGCCGGTCGGCGGGAACCGACCCGACCAGGACCCTCCCGTCGTCGGTGATCAGGACGTTCAGTAGGCGGGTTTGTAGCAGGAGACCGCCCTCGACGGGAGTACCCAACTGGTCGATCATGGTGGTCAGCTCACCGCCGTCCGCCGGGAAACTTTCTGCCGGGAACTCCAGCACTGACCCCCAGCCGGTGCCGGTGACCGTGGGTTCGGCCGGGTTCTTCGCCGGGTCTTTCACGGGGGCCACAGCGGTGGATTCCGCGGCACCGTGACGACCTTCCGTGGTGTGTTCCGGAGCCTCGGTGACGGTGGCCCCGGCCGGCGGTGTGAAATCGAAGATTCCGGCGGGTGGGGAGTCAAAGCTGATGTCGGTATAGGACACGCTGAACGCCGGCGCGGTACTGTCAGCCGCAGCGACACTAATCGCCAGCACAAGGCCCGTCTCGCCGTCGACGTCTACGGTGATGGACTCGATCAGGGTGTCACTGGCGCTGGGTGTCAGGATCAGTTGGTATGCCGCACGGCCTGCCACCGACCGGTCCGGTCCGACCGAAACCTTCGTGGTCGGGTCCGCCTTCTCCAGGAACTGTGCAGCTAGCTCATCCGGAGTCGGAACGTCCGGAAGGCCTTCGAGATATTCGAGGTCCTCGCTGGTGAGCGTCCGGTCAGGCAGCGAGGCGTGGACGGCCGCGTTGTCTTCGGAGTCGTAGAACCACAGGTCGGTGCCGTTGAGGATCACATTCCGCTCGGCCATGTCGTCGAGCACCTGGATGCGGACCTTCGACGGGCCAGCCTGGTAGATGCGGGCAGTGTGGGGGGCGGTGAGCAACTCCAGGACTGAGGCCTCGGGCGTTGACGGGGTGTCGACGTCAGCTGTGGACCCGGGCGCAGGACTGGTGCCGCCCATGGCCCCGTTCGCGCCGCCGCCGGCCCCACCCAGAAGGGACAGATCGGGGAGACCAAGATCGGAGGTTTGCTCGATGGTGCCGGAGAGTGTGTCAACCGATGTGCTGGCCGCAAGTTCAAGGACTTCGGCAGCAGTGAGATCAGGGAGGTCCACGGCCGCGTTTGCGGTCAGGGGGACAACCAGAGCCCCCGCTCCGACGACGGCGGTGATCGCTACGGCTGGTGCCCAGTTTCGCCAGGTACGGTTCATCGTCTATCTCCCTGATTCAGCTCACGCGGCTATATCTGGAGGCTACTCCGGTTTCCTGAGAATTTGATCTGAGTTTCCCGGCGCAATTGCGTAAATGGCGCATGAGCGGACGCGCCCCGCAGGACCCAGCGTTCCGAGGGACACCGACCCATTCCTGGGCGGCGCCTGGTTAGGCCGTCAGGTGCGGTCAGGCCGTCCGCGTGCGGGACCGCGCCAGCATGACTGCACCAACGGCAACGGCGCCAACAGCGCCCAGCGTCAGGGGAAGCGTTGCACCCGTTTTTTCGACTGGGCTCATCGCGACGCCGGTGTCAGCACCGCCGGCGGCCCGACGTCTGACCTCACCCCAACTCACGGGGGACCCTACCCCTCAGCGGTCCGCTGCCGTGATCCGAACAAATAGCCCACCACGCCCCCGCCAAGTGCGACCCCGCTGGTGAGCAGTGCAATGCCAAGCGGCCCGAGGGCCAGCCCACCAGCAGTGTGGCCAAGACTGCCTGGAGGTGGAGCAGCATCGGCCACCATCAGGCCAGGCATGCCCGCAAGGAGCAACCCGGCCACCAACAAGCCAACCCCCACCAGCAGGACTGCTAACGGTTGATTCATCCGGGCACGTTTCACCTCACCCATGACCGGATGCCGTCCGTCCCCACCGAAGCCCGGCGGCCGCCGCGCTTACCATGAGCCCTCCGACCAGCAGCACCCCGCCCCACACGGCGAGCTGATCAGTTACCCACGATTCGCCGTCGAACGCTATCTCCAGGTCTGACGAGTACGCGATGCTCACCGCAACATCGTCGGACGTCGGGAGTGCCAGCGTGATCGGGTGGGTACCGACCAGCAGCGACACACCTCCGAGGATCAGCACAGCCGACAGGCCGAGGAGCCATACGGCCACTGGACGGAGGGTGATCGAGGTCATGGCGTCCGCCGCCCGCGAAGGTATCCCAGCGACCCGGCGATGACGATGAGTCCCAGCGACGCCAGGCCGATACCGAAAATTTCCCCGGCAGTGGGGCCCGGCAGAAACACCCCATCAGCCAGCGGTGCATACGCAAACCAGCCAAACTCCACCGGTGGTTGGGTCATCGCGGCGGTGACCAACAGGGCCAGCCCGACGACGGCGGCACCCAGCCCTCCCGTGAACCACCGGTGTGTGCGGATCCAGTTCATTGATTTCCCCCATTAAAGCGCCGTTTCAGACGGCGACCTTCCTCAGAGAGTACTGCCTGCACGCCAGACATTGGTGGGACTGCCGAGTAGGACCGCTCGATGGACAGCGTTAGAGCGTTCCCACCGGCGTGATCCGGCGGGGCGCCCGCAGGATCGGCCCAAGTGCCTGTGACAGGCTTCCGGGGAGGTCGGCCAACTCCTGCAGCAACGCTTCGGTGGGCCGCATCAGCTCCAGCGTCCCCGCGGCAGCACCCACAAGAATACTTTCCACCGACGACCAGTGGGACGAATCCGCCTCAGTGGTCTGATGCTGGGGAACTAGCGAGGGCGCGAGCACGGCCAGGTAAAAGTAAGTGTCGAAACGCTTGCCGTAACTGGCGGGCGTGATCCAGTTGGCCCACGGCGTCAGGTCCTGGGGGGACAAGACGGCCCCGGTTTCCTCCCACACTTCCCGGACCGCGGCCGCCAACAGCACCCCCGCCCCGGCAGCCGGGTCGCCGCTGCCATCGGCAGCGATACTGGTTTCCGCCCAGCACCGGGCGTGGGCTGACAGGAGCGACGACGGCGCGGGCCTGGCCTGCGCGGTGACGCGGTCGACGTCGTCCACCCGGCCACCGGGAAACACCACGGCACCGGCGGCAAAATCCATGGTGTGCGAACGGTTCTGGATGAAGATCTCCTTCCCGCGCACCATCAGGACGCTGACCGCCAGTCGTGGAACTGCGAAT
This sequence comes from Arthrobacter sp. CAN_A212, assembly GCF_015752345.1. Lineage (NCBI taxonomy): Bacteria > Bacillati > Actinomycetota > Actinomycetes > Micrococcales > Micrococcaceae > Arthrobacter > Arthrobacter sp. CAN_A212. Next base: position 57,312 of record NZ_JADOUT010000011.1, on the reverse strand, counting down.
GTGCCGCGGTAGGGACTGCTCATGCTGCGCACTCTATCCGACCGGGCCGCCAGGGGACGGAACACCTCGCTAGGGTAGACCCATGCCCAACCCCACACCCTCCGGACTGGTTTCCAGCAGCCCACAGACCCGATACCGGCTGGCGCCCAACCCCGGCCCCATGAGCCTGGAGGGCACCAATTCCTATCTCATCGCGGCGACGGCGGTAGATCACCCGGCTGAGCGGCCCGTCGTGGTGGTGGACCCAGGCCCGTTGGACGACGACCATCTGGCTGGGCTCGCCGGCACCGGTCGGGTGGAACTGGTCCTGATCACGCACCGGCACCACGATCACACGGCGTCGAGCGAACGCTTTCACCAGTTGACCGGTGCGCCGGTGCGGGCGCTGGACCCCGTGCACTGCCATGGTGGACCTCCGCTGGCCGATGGCGAGGAGATCCTCGCCGCGGGTGTGCGGCTCCGGGTGATTGCCACTCCGGGCCACACCTCGGACTCTGTGTGCTTTTTCCTGCCCGACGACGGCGACGCCGGTTCCGTCCTCACCGGTGACACGATCCTGGGCCGGGGAACCACCATTATTGACTACCCCGACGGGCGCCTTGGTCCCTATCTGGCCTCCTTGGAGCGGCTCGCCGGGTTGGGCCCTGCCGCGGTGCTTCCCGGTCACGGACCGATGCTCCCGGACCTGGCAGTGATCTCGCGGGCGTATGTGCTGCATCGGCGGGAGCGGCTGGACCAGATCCGTGCCGCCCTCACGGCGGTCGGGGCTGATGCATCGGTGGAGCAGGTCACCGACCTGGTCTATGCCGACGTCGACAGCTCGGTGCGGCGTGCCGCTGAGGCTTCGGTGGCTGCCCAACTGGATTACCTGCAGACCACGGGCTAGCTCACTCCCGGACGGCGCGTGTCCGAGGTCGGGTCGGGTCAGGGATGCGCTCCGCCATGCGGTAGGCGGTGCCACCGTCCACCCGCCGGTACTCCAGCAGGTGCAAGAGCGAGGCGAGGCACAGTGCCACCCCGGCCATTTCCAGCGTTTCCTCGACAAGCACCAGAAGGAAAAAGTGCCAGGTCATGCCGTTCGCATCCAGCCAATAGCCGCCCAGGGTTTCGACAACAACGGCACCGGCGACGAAGGTGACGCCGGCACCAATGATGCCGTTACAGACGGCCGGTGGGAGGGACAGCACGAGGCGAAGGAGGAGAAGGACAAGCACTGCGGCAATCACGATCCCGGGAATCACCCAGGTGAAGCCCACCTCGAACGGCAGCAACAGGGCGATGCGACCACCGATCAGATCCAGCCGCTCGTGGAGTTCAAGGGTCTCGTCGACGGAGAAGAAGACGCAGACGCTGGCGAACAGCCACCAGGACTTCCGGAATCTCGATGCTTTCCGCGCGAAGTACCCGGCCACCACCCCGGTAAGAATCCAGAGCCCTGCACTGAACCAGGTGGGTACGTTGATTTCCCTGCCCACATCGAAGAAGTAGAACCAGAAATGGATCCGGTCGAAGTTCTCGGGGGTCGACCGGTGGATTGCGAGCCAAAGCACACCGCTAAGGAAACTCAGGGTGGCTACGGGGATCGCAAGGATCAGCGTCGACTTGATGAGCCGGATGCGGACCCAGGCATTGTCCGGCGACGTGCCGGTCGGCTGGGAAGTATCGGCTGAGACGTCTGAATCGGCCGGTTCATCCATCCCGGTGGGTCTGGTCCTGTCCAGGGAACGACTCATAGCTTCTCTCCGCTCCGGTAATACGCCGTGTTGCGCCAAAACCAGCGTAATGACCTTGGATGAGACAGACATGAGAACCCGCCCACCATCGACCTGACGACACGTTATGGTGCCCCGCGCGGGTGCAGACGCGCGGATAGGGTCCGCGACCGGCTGGGACTAGGGTCTTCTGCTCAGTCCCTTCCGCGCCGCATAAAACACCACCCTGCCGATCATGACCAGCAGCCCACGGGTCAGTAGTCCACCCGTGCGGTGAGGCTCCGCCACGCATCGAACGGCGCCGTTGCGGGAATCGATGATCCCGTTGCCGGAACGAAGTGCCGCACCGGCATTGATCGTTCCTCCACGGGAGTGGCAAAGAAGTTGTAGAAAATTGCGTCGTCGAAGCCGGCCTGTTCCGCATCGAATCGGTCCGCCGCGTAGACGACCGTCCCCACCCGCGCCCAGAGGGCCGCCGACAGGCACATCGGGCATGGTTCACAGCTGGTGTAAAGGGTACTTCCGGACAGATCGAAGGTTCCCAGCGCCGAGCAAGCGTTCCGGATGGCCATGACCTCGGCATGGGCGGTCGGGTCATTGTTCGACGTGACCCGGTTGACTCCGTCAAAGGTGCGTCCGTCACCGGTGACAATCAGCGCGCCGAAGGGGCCGCCGTCGTTCGTGACATTGTCAACGGCCAGCGAAATCGCCGCGGTCAGGAAACGCTCATCGTCGTTGGTACTCAAAGTAACTCTCCCGTGGTGGGCAACTATCGTCACTCGCCCGGCCGGGATTCCTACGTGGGCGGTGCCAGAGAGCTGCGGGTTGGTCAAGGTGCAGGTCCACCTGGTAGATAGCGCTCCTGTGCAGGACGCCCGCCGTTGGCTTCGTCCTCGAACTGTAGCATCGCCCATTCGCCGCCCGGAAGAGGGCCGGAAAGGGTGCCTTCCCACTGTCCTGACCTTGACGCAGCGTCAACGCCCGGGGCTACCCCGGTCCGCCGGTCGCCCCGACGTTTTCCGCGCCGCTCACCGACGCGGATAGGGTGGAGCGACTGGAAAATGGGGGAGCACGCGTGGCTGCTGAGGAAAGCACCGGGTCCGGGATCGCGGATACCGCCGAAAAGATCACCGACGGGGTGGCACTGGACGTTCTCGCCTGGTTCGGGTTCGCGGTGCTGGCGGTGGTCCACATTCTCATTGGTGTCATTGCGTTGCAGGTGGCATTCGGGGGAACCGGCCAGGCCGAACCCACTGGGGCCCTGGAACAGCTGGCTTCCGGGACCGCGGGTCCCTGGACGATGTGGGCGTGTTCGCTCGGCTGTGGGGGACTTGCCCTGTGGCAGCTCAGCGAAGCCACGCTTCGGTACCGCCGGAATGCCGTGGGGAAGCGGCTGGAGAAAGCCGTCTCGTCGGGATCCCTGGCGGTCACCTAAGGGGTCATGGCGGTGACCATGGGAAGGTTTGCCCTGGGGGACGGGCCCGACTCCGGCGAGTTCACCAGGGATTTCACCCGGACCATCACGGCGTACCCCCTTGGACTATTCGCCGTGCTTGTGGTGGGCGGAACGGTGCTGGGGATCGGAGGGTACTTCGTGGTGAAAGGGCTCCGTAGGACATTTCGGCCGGAGCTGCAGCACTTCGAAGACTCGCGTCGCGGTGCGGTGATCGACGCGATGGGGGTCGTGGGACATGTGACGAAGGGGGCGGCGCTCCTCTTGGTGGGCCTGCTTTTCGTGGTCGCGGCGGTCACCAACCGACCGTCGGAGTCGACAGGGTTGGACGGCAGCCTCAAGGCCCTGCAAGACCACCCTTTTGGCGATGCCGTCCTGGTGGCCATCGCCGCTGGCCTGATTTGCTACGGAGTTTTCGCTGTCATCCGGGCGCGGTTCGGCCGGATGTAGCTGCCGCAGTTCAGAACTGAATCCCGCGGGACAAGCCACCATCCACCAGGATGTTGGCTCCGGTGGTCCGGCTGGACCTGGGGCTGGAAACGAAGACCACCGTGTCCGCGACCTCCTGCGGGGTACCCATCCGGTGCGTCGGGTTCAACCCCATCGCCAGGGTGAACAACTCGGGGTTGCCCTGTTCGATGCTTTCCCACACCCCACCCGCATGGAAGGTGTTGCCAGGGGAGACCGTGTTGGCGCGAATCCCCCGGTCTGCCAGCTGGAACGCCAGTCCAGCCAGGTAGGCGATGAGGGCGGACTTGACCGTCCCATAGGGGCCGGAAGCGAAATCCACTTCACGGCCAGAGACGCTCGAGATTGCGACAATTGACGCCGCGTCGCTCTGCGTCAGGTGGGGCAGCGCGGCCTTGACCAGCCGGACAGTGCCCATCAGGTCCACCCGGAGCGAGGCTTCCCAGTTCTCATCGGTGTCGGGAATGGCCAGCGCGCTGACGTTGCTCACCACCATATCGATCCCGCCGAAGGTCGACGCGGCGTCTTCTACCCAGGCGGCGACGGCGTCGGCGTCGCCCATGTCCATGGCGGTACCGATGATCCGCCCGCCGCTCCCGGCCAAGGCCTCCTCAGTCGCAGTGATCTCGGCCGCATCCCGCGCGCAGAACGCGACGTTGGCGCCCTCAGCCGCGAAGGAGTCAACGATGGCACGCCCAATCCCCTTGGTCCCGCCGGTTACCAGAGCGGTCAGCCCGCCGAGTTGTAGGTCCATGGGTTTCTCCTAGAGGTTCTGGCTGCGTCGTCGCAGCTCGTCATGTATTCCGTCAAAGGCATGTACCCGGGGGAAAAGGTGTTTAGCCGCTTTAATGACCACGCTGTAGTTGGCGTCGACGGCGTTGGCGATGGGTGCCAGCGCTGTCTGGGTGAGCAGCTGATAGGCGTCCATCTGGTGCAGTCCGAAGAGTTCCTCGAACCACCGCACCATTTCCACCTGACCGATCCGCCAGGAATCCTCCATGGGCCGGGAGGAACCGACGGCCATCCAGTGGCTGTCGCTTTCGAGCCTCGGCCAGGCGGGCGCGCCACCCTTGATCAGCTCAACGATGATGGTGGAGTTCATGGCGCCTTCGACGGCTGTGCCGCAAGCCTCGCCTTCGCCCTGCCGGTAATGCCCATCACCGATCGAGAACAGCGCACCTTCGACGTTCACGCCGAGGTAGACGGTGGTACCGGCTTTGACCTCGGGGGAGTCCATGTTCCCGCCAAACCGTTCGGGCACCAGCGACGAGCGCACCTCGCCACCGGGCGGCGCCACACCGATGGTGCCGAGCATCGGTTCGAGCGGCAAGGCTACCTCGAAGTCGGTGTATCGTGCCTGGAACCCGACCTGCTGCCGCGCCGTATCCACGTGGTAGATCCAGGTGGTGTCCGGCAAAGGCTCCTGGAGAAACGCGGTTCGGTCGGTGCTGGTCAGCCCGCCGAAGAAGGGAATGGTGGCAGACGCACCCCAGGAACGGGCCGGCGTCAGATCGACGATGTGGATGGCCAGCGTGTCACCGGGCTCCGCGCCAGCCACGTAGAACGGGCCGGTCTGGGGGTTCACAAACCGCAGGTCGACCTTCTCGCTGGACAGGTCATCGACACTGGTCAACGCGTGATTGAATGCGTCCTCGGACCACAGTTTCAACACCGTCCCGGGCTGGACGGTCATCACCGGCGCGGCGCCACCAAACGTGTAGACCAGTTGATCGCGGCGCGGAGTGTACTCAACAGCATCCATTACTGGATGCTATGTCGGGGGTGCGGCGCTGACAAGGGCGTGATGGGGCGACCCAACCGCGGGCACCCTCGCGACGAGTACATTGGGGGCGATGGCACAGTTGAAAGCGCTGGACCTCGCGCATGGGCGTGCTGCCCACCTGAGGTTGGCGGTCGTCGATGATGTGACTGCGATCGTGGGGCTCCTCGCCGATGACCGGTTGGGTCAGGCCCGGGACGGAATCGACGGCGGTGCATCTGGGACACCCGGGCGCCGATGCCGTTGCGACAGTGAAGGCCCGTTGGGCTGAACACGTGCTGCCTCGTCTTGCGACGGCGCCGCAGGCCGCGGCGGCGCACGCCTGACGGTGACCGGCGACGGACCCGGGTGCTCGCTGTGGAGGGCACCCAACTAATCGTGCCGCGGGGCCGCTGCGTGGGGGACAGCGGCCTCGAGGCACCCACCCGGACCGACTCGATTGGCTGGGTGGGCTGGGGTAGAGGTGGTTTACCCGGCGGCGGGGGCGGTGCGGGAGCCGATCCACGTTGCCGCGGCATCCACCTCGACGGGGTGCACGCCGTGCCCACCCTCGCGCACCACCTGGTGGACGTCGGATCCCGTGTTGTCCAGCACCGACTTCAGCTGCGTCACGCTGGTCACCGGCGCCATGGCGTCTGCCTCCCCGTTGAAGAGGGCGACGGCGGTTCCTGACAGGTCGCCGTCGAACGACCGGTCACCCAGCGGATACATCCCGGAGAAGGCGACAACATCGGCCAGTGCCTGGGGGTGCAACAGCACCGTGGCCAGGGCGATGTTCGCGCCATTGGAGAACCCGACCGCGATGACCTTCCGCTCGCCCAGGCCGTAGTTCTGGCGGGCCCACTGAACGAAGTCGGCAAGCTCGCCGGCGCGCCGGACGACGTCGTCGACGTCGAACTTGCCCTCGCCGAAGCGGCGGAACCACCGGTTCATTCCCTGTTCCTGCACCGGACCCCGTGGGGCGAGGTAACCCGCCCCGGGCGCCAGCCGCTGGGCCAGCTGCAGCAGGTCATGTTCGGTGCCGCCAGTGCCATGGAGCAGCAGGAGGACGGGGCTGTCGGGTGTTCCCGCGTCGTGGAGGTGCGGCCACTGGTCAACGTTGGTCATCTGGTGCTCCTAGCTCAGGAAGGTGGCGATGGACGGGTTGTTCTCATCGGGCACCTTGATCTTCGCGACCGCGTGCGAGATGGCGTCCCGGTTGGGCTCCAGCCATGGTGGCAGTTTCAGGGAGCGGCCCAGCTCAAGCAGCGGCTCGTCGATGTCGAAGCCCGGGGTGTCGGTCGCGATTTCTAGCAGGGTGCCGCCTGGCTCCCTGAAGTAGATCGAGGTGAAGTACTGGCGGTCAAGGATGGCCGTGACCGCGTAGCCGCGCTCCGCCAGCTCCTGGCGCCACACCTCCTGGGTAGCCTGGTCGGGCACCCGGAACGCGATGTGGTGGACGGTGCCGCCGGCCACGAGGCCGCGCTCGCCGCGGCGGTCGGTGACCAGGTCGACGACGGTGCCGGGCTCGCCGTCGTGCGTGCTGAGACGGTACCGCCCATCGGTTTCACTGAGGATCTTCATGCCCAGGTCCCGGGTGAAGGTTTCGAGGCTCGCGGTGGGATCCTCGACGGTGAGCACCGATGAGTGCTGGCCGCGGACGGCATATTCGGCGGGGACGGAGGCGGAGTCCCACGGGTTACGCGGATCAGAGAGCGACGACGCCACCAGGTCGATCTGGAGGCCGTCCGGATCGCGGAGCGACAGGCGCTCTTCCTCGGAGGACGCGCGGGCGATCGAGGAATCGACGCCGATGGCCTTGAAGTGCTCCTGCCACCAGCCGAGGGTGCCCTCGGGGACAGAGAACGCGGTGGTGGTGGATTGTCCGGTGCCGACCTTGCCGCTTCGAATGCCCTGCCAGGGGAAGAAGGTCAGCAGGGAGCCGGGGCTGCCGGCTTCGTCGCCGTAGTAGAGGTGGTAGGTGCCGGGATCGTCGAAGTTCACGGTCTTCTTGACGAGTCGCAGGCCCAGGCCCTTGATGTAGAAGTCGATGTTCTTCTGGGGGTCACCCGCGATTGCGGTGACGTGGTGGAGCCCTTCGGTTTGTGCGGTCACACTTCCTCCTCGTTAGATCCAGCGGTGGCCGCCGGTATGTAGATGCAAACGCATGGATCCTTTCAATTGTTCCCGGCGTGTTTGTGGGGTCCCCTGGTGGTTCTCCGCAAAAACGGCCCTTAGGGCAAGATCCGCCGCTTGCACGCGGCAGGTCTTGCCCTAAGGGCCGTTTCTGGCGCAGGCGGCATCGGGTGTCAGGCGGAAGCGTGCTGTTGCAGGTATGCGTCGCAGCCACCGCCTGCAACGGACTCGAGCGGGTTGTCCACATAACCAAGGAGACCCATGGTGGTGCACGGTTTGGCTGGGCATCCTGATTGCCATGACGAGGTTGGATTGGCTGGAGCGACAGGAGCTATGGCTTACACCTGAACTCCTTAACCGGGGGTTGACCACCGCCACCATCGCCGCCCTAGCCCGGCAGGGGGAGCTGGTCCGGCTCCGGCGCGGCTGTTACCAGTCCAGTGAACGGTGGAAGACGTTGACGACGGACGGCCAGCAAGTGCTTCAGGTGGTTGCGCATCGCGCGGTCGGGGCGTCCCTGGGCAATGAAACTCCGGTCTATAGCCATACTTCGGCAGCTCGTCTGCACGGGTTGTACCTGTTGAACCCTGATCTCCTGATCCACATCACCCAGTCGTCGAGTGTTTCGCCGACGAGCCATGCCCGGGATGTGCGCAAACATCAGGGGTGGTTGACGGCCCCGGAGGTGACCCAGAGGCGCGGCCTGCTCGTCACCTCATTGGAGCGTACGGTGGTGGACTGCTCACGGATCCTCCAGTATCGGCAGGGACTTGTCACAGCTGAACACGCCCTCAGATTGGGGGCCAGCAGGGAGGGAATGAAACGCGTCACTGAGAGTCTCGTCAATCACAAAGGCATCCGGAACGCACGGCGGGTGATAGCGAATGCGAGCCATTTGTCGGAATCTCCCGGCGAAACGCTCACCCTGGATACCATGCGATCCCAGCAGATTCCGATGCCCGAACAGCAGGTATGGGTCTCCAGCAGGCTGGGTGACTACAGACTGGACTTCGCCTGGCGAGAGCTACGGGCAGCCATGGAGTTTGATGGTCGCATCAAGTACTTCGACTATCAGCCCACTTCCCAGGTCCTCTTTGAGGAGCGCCGACGCGAGAAGGCACTGGTCGAGCTCGGATGGACCATCCTGCGGATCGAATGGTCTGACCTGTTCAGGGAAGCGGAACTCAAGGCACGGATCCTCACTCACCTTCGGAGAGCTGAAGCGCGTCGAGCAGCCTAGCGCCGCACGCGGTCCTAGCTGCACGCCGCTGCCGCTACAACGGCGGCCCTCGCACGCCGTTGCCGGCGCAAAAGCGGCCCTCACACGCAGTTGTCGGCACAAAAGCGGCCCTCACGCACCGCTGCCGACACAAAAGCGGCCCTCGGGGCAAGATCCGCCGGTTGCAAGCGGCGGATCTTGCTCTCTGGGCCGTATCTATCGAGAAACTGGTTGACGGGCATCTTCGACCCGACCTAGTCTTTCGTCAGATAAAAGACGCATTCCAGTGCGCGGAATAACAAGAGAATTTGGGGTTCCTGATGACCTACACAGTGAACTGTTCAATCCTGCTCACTGAGCTGCCGCTGCTGGAGCGCCCGGTGGCGGCGAAAGCGGCCGGGTTCGACGCGGTCGAGTTCTGGTGGCCCTTCCCCACGTCCACCCCGTCGGCAGCTGAGATCGAGGAGTTCGAGCACGCCATCACCAGTGCGGGCGTCCAGCTGACCGGACTAAATTTCAACGCTGGGGACATGCCCGGCGGGGACCGCGGCCTGGTGTCCTGGCCCGAACGCAGCGAGGACTTTCGGGAGAACCTGCCTGTGGTGGTCGGGATTGGAGAGCGTCTGGGGTGCACGGCGTTCAACGCCCTGTACGGCAACCGTGTGGAAGGGGTCAGTACGGAGGAGCAGGACGCGCTCGCCGTCGACAACCTGGTGCTCGCCGCGGAGGCGGTCGCCGCGATCGGCGGAATCGTGCTCCTGGAACCGATCAGCGGTGCCGACCGCTACCCGCTCAAGACCGCCCAGGACGCCCTCGACGTGATCGCCCGGGTGCACGCCCGCGGCACCACCAACATCAAGCTCCTCGCCGATTTCTACCACCTGTCAGTGAACGGCGACGACGTCGGCGCCGTCATCGACGCCCATGCCCAGGACTTCGGGCACATCCAGATCGCCGATGCGCCCGGTCGTGGTGCCCCTGGTAGCGGCAACCTCCCGCTGACGGACTGGATCGACCGCAGCCGCACCCGGGGGTACCAGGGCCTTATAGGCCTCGAATACAAGACACCCGCCGACCAGGCATTTTCCTGGCTCGCCACCACCGTCAGCAGTAGGGGATCAGCACAATGACACACGTTGCAGTCATCGGACTCGGCATCATGGGGCTCCCGATGGCCCTTAACCTCGTCGCCGCCGGTCACACCGTCACCGGGTACAACCGCAGCCAGGGCCGGATCGACAAGCTCACCGCCGAGGGCGGGCGCGGTGCCTCCAGCATCGCCGACGCGGTGGCCGATGCCGACGTCGTCATCACCATGGTGCCGGATTCCCCCGACGTTGAAGAGGTCGTCGGTGGTGCTGGCGGCGTGTTTGCGAACGCCCGGCAGGGAGCCCTGTGGATCGACGCCAGCAGCATCCGGCCCGACGTCGCCGCCCGCCTCGCCGACGAGGCCAGGGATGCCGGACTGCGCCCTCTCGACGCGCCCGTCTCCGGAGGCGAGCAGGGCGCCATTGACGGAGCCCTGTCGATCATGGTCGGCGGCGACGCGGCCGACTTCGAGGCCGCCCAGGACGTCTTCGCCGCCGTCGGGAAAACCATCGTGCACGTGGGTCCGTCCGGGTCCGGGCAGACCGTCAAGGCTGCCAACCAGCTGATCGTCGCAGTGAACGTCGGCGTCCTCGCCGAAGCCATCACCTTCCTTGAGGCGTACGGCGTGGACACTGCGTCCGCCCTGAAAGTGCTCGGCGGCGGACTGGCGGGCTCCAAAGTGCTGGACCAGAAGGGCCAGAAGATGCTCGACCGCAACTTTGACCCCGGGTTCCGGCTCGCACTGCACCACAAAGACCTCGGCATTGTCACCTCAGCTGCCCGCGAAGCCGGCGTCGCCACCCCACTGGGTGCCCTCGTCGCGCAACTGGTTGCCTCGCTCGTCGCTACCGGTGACGGCGATCTGGACCACTCCGGCCTGTTCAAGCTGATCAATCAGCTGTCCGGCTAATAATCAGTCTGAAGACAGCAGAAGGGCGGTGGTGGACTCCAGCCCGTGCTTCACCGTTGGCGCGCTGATCGTGGCGAACACCCCGGTAGAGGAACGGGGCAAGGTGCTCCGTCAGCTCACGCCTCGATCCAGAGGTCCCGAACACGAGGCCGCCTCATGACAGGACACACAGCGACCCGGGCCAGGCCGCCAGTGATGTAATGGCACTATGCGCATCGTGATAGCACCGGACAAGTTCAAGGGCTCGCTGTCCGCCCCCGAGGTCGCCGAATCCGTGGCCGCCGGGTTGCGTGCGGCAGCCGGGCCGGACACCAACCTCACCATCGACCAGGTGCCGGCGGCCGACGGCGGAGAGGGCACCCTGGACGCCGCGGTGGCCGCTGGATTTACCCTCCACCTCACCGTCGTCACCGGACCGACCGGGGAACCGCTCCAGGCGCCGATCGCGATCCGAGGCCAGCAGGCCGTGATCGAGATGGCTCTCGCCTCCGGCCTCGCCGTGTTGCCGGGGGGCAGCCTTGACGCACGCGGCGCCACCAGCCGCGGAACCGGCGAGCTGATCAGATTCGCCCTCGACCGCGGCTGCACGGACATCGTGCTCGGGGTGGGGGGCAGCGCCAACACGGACGGCGGTGCAGGTGTCCTGACCGGATTGGGGGCCAGGCTGCTGAACGACGACGGCGTCGACCTTCCGCACGGCGGCGCGGCGCTCGCCGGGCTCAGCCGAATCGACCTGGCCGGCCTTGACCCCCGGCTGGAGGCCGCGTTCATCACCCTGGCGTCCGACGTCGACAATCCGCTGCTCGGCCCCACAGGGGCCGCCGCAGTGTTCGGGCCACAGAAGGGCGCGGCCCCAGCGGATGTCGAGGAACTCGACGCGGCACTGGCCCGGTTCGTGAGTGTCCTCGCGGACGCGGCGGGTCCGAGGGCCGCCCACATGGTGACAGCACCCGGCGCGGGCGCGGCTGGTGGCGTCGGCTATGCAGCGCTCGCCGTTTTGAACGCTCAGCGTCGGCCGGGAATCGACGTCGTATTGGAGCTCACCGGACTGGCCGCGAAACTGCGTGACGCCGACCTGGTGATTACCGGCGAGGGCAGCCTCGACGAACAGAGCCTGGGTGGCAAGACTCCGATGGGAGTGGCGAACGCCGCTGCTGCAGCAAAGGTCCGGGCGGTGGCCGTCTGCGGCCGCACGGTCCTGACCCCCGAGCAGCTGACGACGGCGGGCTTCGAGCGCACGTTCGCCCTCACAGACCTGGAGCCCGACGTCGAGCGGTGCATCGCCAATGCGGCGACCCTGCTGGAGCAGGTTGGCCGGGACATCGCCCGCCACGTGGGGTTGACCGCCCACTAGCGACCCCGACGATACGGACGGGACGCGTGACCCCGCGGAACTGAGGGATCTCCGCGGAAACCATGACGCCGCGGAAGAGATTTCCTATATGAGAACGATTCTCATATAGTTGGACTCATGCATCTCATCCTGATTACTTCTCTCGATGCCCTCAGCCGCGATAGCGTGACGGCGAGGGTGGCAAATCTTTATCCGGGGACACCGGTAATTAGCCATGACCTGCTGGACGAGGGAGTGGTGACCCGCCGCGTCCATCGGGACAACGAGCTCGTGGAATGGGAATCGACTCTCCTCGAGCATGGGTGCCTCAGCTGCACTGTGAGGCTTGACCTCGCGCCGGCCCTCCTTCGGTTGAAGGAGGCTTCAGTCCCACTGGCCATTGTCGGACTGCCGCCAGGGACCACTGCCGAGAACGCGATCGATGGGCTGCATGCGGTAAACCCCCAAGCGTTCCGTATTGATACCGTCGCCGTTGCGGTGAGGCCAGAAGATGTTGAAGACCAACTCTGGGACCATCACACCCTCTTCGCTTCTGGCTACACGGCTGTTCCTGAAGACTCGCGAACCCCCGGCGAATTCCTGGTGGGGGAGCTTCTGTTTGCAGATTCGGTGCTGACGACCACCAGCGAATTGCTGGGGGTAAACGAGGAGCTTTCGTTGCGCGGCTGCCAACTCATCGGCGAGGTGGCACCCCACGCCCGGGTATTGACTGCCGGTGAAATGGGCGCCGAAGACTTTGGCGTGCATGACGATGCCGCGTCCCGTGCGCGGAGTCTTCCCGGCGGAGTCTTTGCGCCGTCAGCATCCTCCACGCCGTTTAGTACTTTTCAGCTGCGAATCGGTCGACCCTTGCACCCAGATCGGTTCCGCACCGCGCTGGGCATCATATCCGAGGGCTGCTGTTTCGTCAGGGGCAGCGTCTGGATCGCCGGCGTACTGGACACCCGCATTGCGGTACACGGAGTTGGCCCCCGCATTTCGCTCGGCAACGGTGGCGCATGGAGCCTGGATACCCATGGTGAATTGTGCCGGGGCACGCACCTCGCGCTCACCGGCGACGATATCGACGCAGGGGTCATTGGCCAGGCGCTCAGCGACTGCGCCCTCACCGATGACGAACTGCAGGACGCGGCGGATCTATCCCACATCAGAACTGGCAACCAGGCAGCACCTGGCCAAGAACGCTAAAGGAGCATCATGAAAGTTCGCAACTCCCTTCGGGCCTTGAAAAAAGCACCAGGAGCACAGATTGTCAGGCGACGCGGTAAGACCTTTGTCATCAACAAGAAGAACCCTCGGATGAAAGCCCGTCAGGGCTAGTCCGATGAGCGAAGTCAACGCGCCGGGTGCGGGTATCGTCGTCGCCCTGTGCGCAGGGCATCGTTGCGCGGCGCTCATGCGAACCGCGGGCGGTGGCGGGCTCGCCGACGCAGTCGCACACTCCTCGGGTGGCGTACTCATCTCAGCGGGGTGCCTGCAGCACTGCGCGCAGGGCGCTGTCGCTGCAGTAGCACTTCGCTTTTCTGAGGTGGCGCTGACTGGACCATCTGTTTGGTTGGGCGGTGTGGAATCTGCCGAGAAGTCGACGGCTCTCCGCCAATGGGTGGAGCGCTGGACGCCGGGCCAACGCGCCATCAGGCTACCTGACTCGCTTGCCGATTCGGTGCTGGGTGTCGGACCGCCCGTCCGCTTGGAGTCTCCGGAGTCTCCTCAGTCCGTGGAAGCCCAGAATGGCCATCAGCAGCGCGGCGGCTGATGGCCCAGGAGAAACACGTGCACTCACGGTGATCGTTGGACGATCTCTGCTTGCCGTCGTCACCGGCGACCCGGAGTCACGGACGGCCGAGCGGCGAATTGGTCGTAGTGTTTACGTCGCCTACGGTGCTGCGGTGGATTATGGCTCCGACGGTTCAGTAGTGTTCTAGTATGGCTTCCTTAAGAAACAGCCGCGCTGCTGCGCTTCCTGCCAAGCTTTCCCGCTCCTGGCTGCTTGCATCAGCGGCGTCCGAGTCCAATTTCGCGCCCGCTTTGACCTCGGAGGCCGACTCGGTGGTCTTCGATATGGAGGATGCCGTGCCGGTCGACGGCAAGCAGGAGGCGCGCGAGCGGGTGGTCGAAGCGCTCTCCACCGGCATGACCGCCTGGGTCCGCGTCAACGGCATTGAAACCGACTTTTGGGCCGATGACCTGGCAGCGCTGTCGAAGGCGCCAGGGCTCCGCGGAGTGATGCTGGCCATGACCGAGAAGCCCGAACAGGTCACCCACACCGCCATGCGACTGCAGGCCGGCACCCCGGTGCTCGCGCTGATTGAGTCTGCGCTGGGCATCGAGAACGCCACGGCGATTGCCAGCGCTCCGGGCACCTTCCGGCTAGCGTTCGGGGTCGGCGATTTCCGTCGGGATACCGGCGCCTCCGACGAGCCGATGGCGCTCGCCTATGCGAGGGCGAAGCTGGTGGTCGCATCGCGGGTGGGTCAACTGCCGGGCCCGATCGATGGACCCACCGTCGGCGCCCTTGGCGATACTCTGCTTGAGGCCTGCAAGGTCACCGCGTCCATGGGAATGACCGGGAAGCTGTGCCTCCTGCCGGACGCTACCGACACGATCAACAAGGGCCTCTCACCCAGCGAGTCCGAGATCATGTGGGCCTACGAGCTCCTGAGCGCTCATGAGGCCGGTGCGGTGGTGGGAGACGGATCGTACCTGCCGCGGCTGGCCCGTGCGCAGAAAATTTCCTCCCTGGCCGACTCGTACGGGTTGTGGAACGCCTAGCCCGGACGGTTATTTGTCCGGACCAGGCGTTCGGGCAGTCAAACCGGTGAAGCGGCGTTGAACGCGTTGATGAGCGCCTCGGACACCACTTCGGTGCTGGCCGATCCGCCCAGGTCCGGGGTGCGCACCTCGGTCTCTTCGAGGACGTGTCCCATCGCCGTCATGATTGCCTCGCTCGCATCCTGGTGGCCCAGGTGATCGAGCATCATTGATGCTGCCCAGACCTGGCCAAGTGGATTCGCCTTGCCCTGGCCGGCAATGTCCGGTGCGGAGCCGTGCACCGGCTCGAACATGGAGGGGAACTCCTTTTCAGGGTTCAGGTTGGCGGACGGCGCGATGCCGATGCTTCCGATAATGGCCGCGCCCAGGTCCGTGAGGATGTCACCGAACAGATTCGATGCGACGACGACGTCGAACCGCGCTGGGTCCAGCACGAACAGGGCAGCCAGCGCGTCGATGTGGTACTCGGAGATCTCCAGGTGGGGATGCTCGGCGCCAAGTTCCCGGAAGATCTCGTCCCAGAACGGCATGGTGTGGATGATCCCGTTGGACTTGGTGGCCGAGGCGAGCTTCCCCTCGCGCTGTTCCGCCAGACCGATGGCGTAACGCATGGCACGCTCCACCCCGAACCGGGAGAACACTGATTCCTGAATGGCGATTTCCTGGGGGCTTCCGCGGTACAGGCGCCCACCGCTCTCGGAGTACTCGCCCTCGTTGTTCTCCCGCACCACCAGGAAGTCGATGCCCCCGGCGGGCACCTTGCGCAGTGGACTCTCGATCCCGGGAAGCAGCTTGATCGGCCGCAGGTTGATGTACTGCTGGAAGGCGCGGCGGATGGGTATCAGCAGCCCCCACAGGGAGACGTGGTCGGGCACGCCGGGATAGCCGACGGCGCCCAGGAGGATTTGGTCGCACTCGGCCAGTTGGGCCATGCCCGTCTCCGGCATCATGGCGCCCGTGCGCGCGTAGTACTCGCAGCCCCACTCGAGTTCCTCCCACTCGAAGGAGAACCCGTACCGCGCTCCGGCGGCCTCCAGCAATCGCTGGGCCGGGGGCATAACTTCAGTGCCGATACCGTCACCAGCGATGACTGCGATGTGATAGTTCGGGAGAGTCATGAGTATGTGTCCTTCAATTCAGGAGAATGATCCGGCAAGAGGCCAATGAAATGATCCTGTCACAAACAACGACGGCGGCCTCCACCAGGGGTTAGTGGAGGCCGCCGTCAAAGAGGGAACGCGTCGGCTACTGGTGCCGGTATTTGTTCACCATGGGGCAATCGAAGGGGTCACGCGCGGCTAGGCCCACCCGGTTCAGGTAGGACACCACGGCTCCGTAGGAGGCCGCGACACCCACCTCGGTGTAGGGCACCTTCAGGCGTTCGCAGTGCTCGCGGACAATCAGGGCCGCCTTGCGCAGGTGCGGGCGGGGCATGTCCGGGAACAGGTGGTGCTCGATCTGGAAGTTGAGTCCACCGAAGGCGTTGTTCACGAAGTTGCCGCCCCGGATGTTTCGGGAGGTAAGAACCTGTTTCTGGAAGAAGTCGAGCTTGCTGTTCTTCGGGATGATCGGCATGCCCTTGTGGTTGGGGGCGAAGGACGCGCCCATGTAGACGCCGAACACGGCCATCTGGACCCCAATGAAGGCGAAGGCCATGCCCACGGGAAGGAACCAGAACAGGATGCCGAGGTAGGCACCAAAGCGCATGGCCAGTAGGGCAAGCTCGACCCAGCGGCCCTGCACCGCACCGGGCCGGAAGAGGGTTCCGATGGACTTGGCATGCAGGTTGATCCCCTCGAAGGTGAGGAGTGGGAAGAACAGGTACCCCTGGCGCCGGGTAATCCAGGCATGGAGTCCCTTGGCTTTCGCCGCGTCTTCCTCGATGAAAGAGATGGTATCGATCTCGATGTCGGGGTCTTTGCCCACCATGTTGGGGTCGTTGTGGTGGCGGGTGTGCTTGTTCATCCACCACTGATAGCTGATGCCCACGACGCCAGCGGCGAGGATCCGACCGGACCAGTCATTGGCACCGCGGGTCTTGAAGATCTGCCGGTGCGAGGCCTCATGGGCCAGGAAGGCGATCTGCGTGAAGACGATGCCCAGCACGCCGGCGATCAGCAGCTGGAACCAGGTGTCACCCAGCAGGGCAAACCCGGTCCAGGCCGCACCCATGGTCAGGGCAAGAGCGGCGAAGACCGCGACGTAGAAACGACGGCGTCGGTTCAGCAACCCTTCCTTACGCACCTGCTTGAGCAGGATGGAGTAGGAGGCGACGATGTCGTTCGGCTTGGAAACGCGCACGCTGCGCCCGGAGGTTGCGATAGTCAATAAGTGTCCCTGCGTAGGATGCTGCTTCACAGCAGACGGAGGGATTGCTAACCCCGCGATTCCTTCGAGGTTACGCAGGTTAGCTGGACGCCGCCTGCAAGTATGCACTTAGCGGCATAGGTAGCGAAGCGGAGGCGCGCCGGGCGGCGCCGGCTTAACTCCGCCGATTGACCACGGAGAACGCTACAGCCCCGACGAGGATCTCTGCGAAGAGGAGCAGGGCAATGATCATCTCCACTGCCGCCCCCAACCCAATGGCGATCGCCGCGGCGGCGGTCAGCGGGAAGGAGAGTAGTCCGAGCACCGCCAGCGAACGTGTCAGAACCGCATCGTCCCGTTCGTCACCGGTCTGGGTCCAGGCGCGTTCAAAAGTAGTGGTGCGATCGGGTGTTCTAGTGATGCGCCATAGGCCGACCAGCGCAGCGACCAGGCCCACAGCACCCCCGGACAGGAGCCCGGCACCCATGTTCCCCGGGCCATACTCCTGCAGGAGTAGCCCGGTCACGATGAGCACCGTCAGGCCAGTCAGAACCAGTCCGAGAGTGAGGGCCTTCTGCTTTGACGTGTACATATCAGTCCACATGAAAAATCTCCTCAACAGTGCTGTGAAAATGGCGGGCGATGGCGATTGCCAAGGGTAAGGACGGGTCATAGCGGCCGGTCTCGATGGAGTTGATCGTCTGTCGTGACACTCTCAAGACCTCGGCCAGCTCGCGCTGGGAGATGTTCGCCGCGCGCCGGAGCGCGCTGAGATCGTTTCTCATTGAAACTCAAGGTGGTCAAGGACGCTTGTCATATAGACAAGTTTCCTTGACCAGATTCGACGTGTCAAGGGCGCTTTACCTCGGGGGAATTTCAGTGTCGTGGCTGACCTAGCGAGTGGCTCGCCTGGTCCGCGGCACCCTTGACGATGGGACCGAGACGCCCGACGTCGGCGGCACCGACCCGCTGGCTGGGAAATCCCAGGCCGAGCACCGCTGCAAGCTTGCCATCGGTGGTGGATGTGAGCCCCATGTCCACCAGCGGCGCCCTCCTGATGGCCAGCGCGCAGCCCAAGGATGAGCGGATGTCCTTCAGGGCACTGCTGCTCCGGGTGTTTACGCGGTCCCCGTTGAGCCGCCGAAGTGCCCCGGCCATTCTTCGACCGGGATCCGTTTGATCGTCTGGATCGCCCCCGTGGTACCCCACTCGTCCCTGCCCAGCCGTGACAGTGGTTTGAGGCGGTCCATCAGCGGATGGGTGCCCTCGAGCACCTCGGTCGAGACAGCCGCGTGGGTGACCTCGCCGAAGACCACGAAGCAATCCCCGATGGGCAGGACCTGGTGGAGTTTGCACTCCAGGGCGACCGGCGACTCCAGGACCCGTGGGGTGGCAATGGTCAGGCTCGGCTCGCGGGTGAGGCCTACGGCGTCGAACTCGCTGACGTCTCGGTCGAAGTTTGTGCCGGTCGCATTGATCTGCTCGAACAGTGGCTCGGGGGCCAGGTTCACCACAAATTCGCCGGTCTCCTCGATGTTGCGCAGCGTGTCCTTGCGGCCCACCGAGGTGAACTGAACGATCGGCGGGTTCACTGACGCGATGGTGAAGAACGAATGCGGGGCGAGGTTGTCGTCGCCGGCCGCCGACCGGGAGGACACCCAGGCGATCGGCCGCGGCACCACCGTCGAGGTCAGGAGGCGGTAGAAGTCCCGTGCTGAGGTGGAGTCCCTGCTGAAGTCTTTGCGCATATGCCTGAGCCTAGCGGCCCTCATGGAGAACGCTGGCGAGATCCCGGGCTGGCCGTCCGGTGAGATCCTGCACCGTCGTCGTGGTCCGGGCCAGCCCGCCTTCAGCGATCGCCGTGTAGGTGCTGACCCAGGCGTCCAGCTGCCAGCCGGCCACGCCGAAGTGCTGGCGCGAGGCGTACGCCTCCTCAACGGATTCGGCCAGGTAGCTGACAGCGCGGCCGGTCTGGGCAGTGATGATGGTGGCGGCCTCCTTGAGGCTAAACGAGTCGGGGCCGGTGAGCTCGTAGGTCTTGCCGCTGTGTGCCGCGGGATCCCTGAGAATCACCGCGGCCACCTGGGCGACGTCGTCCCTGGCCACCGCTGCCAACAGGCCAGTGCCCGCCGGGCCGCGGATCACTCCTGCGTCGTCGGCAAAGTGCTGCAGCACGTCGAGGTAGAGGTTGTTGCGGAGGAAGGTGTACGCCATCCTGGAGTTGCGAAGATGCTCTTCGGTGGCCCAGTGGTCGCGTCCCAGGGTGAACGTGGCGTCAGGGGCCGCGCCGAAGAATGAGGTGTACACGACGTGGCGGACCCCCGCCTCCCGTGCTGCGTCGACGAACGTGAGGTGTTGGTCGACGCGGTCCTCGGCTTCACCCGCCGACACCATGAAGAGTGTGTGCACCCCCTCGAGGGCTCTGACGGCTGCCCACCGGTCGGCATAACTGCACTGAACGGCCGTCGCCATCGGCAGGGCCGGCGCGCGGCTCAGGTCCCTGACCGGCAGGCGAAGTGGCAGCCCGGCCGCTGAGAGTAGACGTGCCGTGGAGCCCCCCAGGGCTCCCGTCGATCCAGTTACCGCGACAAGGTTGTTCATACCCTCTGCAGCGTGGCGGGGCCGCCAATTATTTCCGGGAAAGAGGGTGTTCGGCCGCGCTCGCCTAGACTGGGGAACCATGCGCTTCATCAACAAATATCGTGTACCGATCGTCTGGCTCCTCATCATCGCCCTGGTAGCAAGCATTGGCGCGGGTTTCTTCGCCCAGATCTTTTAGTTGCCCAGTGCCACCTTGTCTCCGGAAGCCCTCACGCCGTAGAATAGTCAGTAGACTTAGCTTTCAGGGGTCGTGACATCTCATCCGCACCCCGGCTGGTCTGCACGGACCGTACATTCGCACGGCAGTGAGGAAATAGATGACAGACAAGACGTTGACCACAGACCAGTACACCTTCCAGGATCCAGTAACACGGTTCCCGAGCATCTCGGCGCCTAAACAGGATCAACCCGAGCCTGGGCTGGATCGGGACCTGGAACCACAGACCGATCGCGGCGAGAAGTCGTACCGCGGCACCGGCCGACTCCAGGGCCGGAAGGCTTTGATCACCGGAGCGGACTCCGGCATTGGCGCAGCAGTTGCGATTGCCTTTGCCCGTGAAGGCGCCGACGTGGCACTGTCGTATCTCCCCGAGGAGGAGCCGGACGCAATCGAGATTGCCCGCATCATCGAGGAGGCTGGCCAGAAGGCCGTCAAGCTTCCGGGCGACCTGACCGACGCAGCATTCTGCCGGTCACTCGTGAACGATGCGGCCGAGCAGTTGGGTGGTCTGGACATCCTGGTGAACAATGCCGGGAAGCAGATCGCCGTCGAGAGCCTCGAGGACCTCACCGATGAGCAGTTGGATGAGACCTTCAAGACCAACATCTACTCGTTCTTCTGGATCACCCGCGAGGCGCTGAAGCACCTGAAGCCCGGGTCAAGCATCGTGAACTCCACCTCGATCCAGGCCTACAGTCCATCTTCGACGTTGCTGGACTACGCGAGCACCAAGGCGGCCATCAACAACTTCACCAAGGGCCTGGCCGAACAGCTGGCACCCAAGGGCATCCGGGTGAACGCGGTCGCGCCGGGTCCCATCTGGACGCCACTGCAGGTTTCGGATGGACAGCCGAAGGACAAGCTGCCCGAGTTCGGCAAGGACACCCCATTGGGTCGCGCCGGACAGCCCACCGAGCTTGCCCCGGCGTACGTCTTCCTAGCGTCGTCGGAGTCCAGCTACGTAGTCGGCGAGACGCTTAACGTCAACGGCGGTAAGCCTTCGCCGTAAGTCTTTGACGACTTTGGACGATCCACGCCGTTCCGGCCGGAAGCCCGGCACGCTGGGCTCGCGGCCGGAACGGCAGGAATATGCGACCAGAGTTATATAAGCACTCTTTGATAGGTTCTGCTTATGCATGCGTTTGATGTCCTGGGGGACCCGGTCCGCCGCCGGATTCTGGAACTGCTCCTCGGCGAGGAGTGGTCTGCCGGCGATATTGCCCGGGTGATCCGAACAGAGTTCGGGATTTCGCAACCAGCCGTGTCCCAGCACCTTCGGGTGCTGAGGGAAGCAGGGTTTGCCCGGGTTCGAGGGGACGGCACCCGCCGCCTCTACGCGGTGGAGGCCGGACCGCTCCAGGACGTCGACCAGTGGCTTGCGCCCTTCCGTGCGTTCTGGACCGGGCGGCGCGACGCCATCGGCACGGAATTGGCGCGGGCGCGCCGCCGAAGCTGACAGGTACGGCGGGGAAGCACCGACCCCTCCTCTGCGCTTCCTAAGTACCAGCGGACGGGGGTAGCTAGGCGAACACCCCCACAAAGCGGAAAAACACGGTGGCCGCCGTCATGATCAGCACGAGCGCCGCCGTCGTGCCGGTCCATCCGCCCAGGAGCCCACGGCACCGCTCACCCGCGGGGAACACGCCACGGAGAAAATTTCGTGACGTAAGGAACGTGGTGAGAACGATCATGGCCGCCCACACCACCATGCAGTAAATGCAGAGGACGCCGATCGCGAAGAGCGCCTGACTCCATAGCCAGATAGTGAAGACCATCCCCGCCGCGACGCCGATCTGGAGCGAACGCCAGTACCACTTCGCTACCGTGGCGCCGGCGAGGAGCATGGCCCCCGTCGTGATCACCACGCTGAATGCGACGACGCCCAGGAGGGGGTTCGGGAAGCCGAACAGGCTGGCCTGCCAGGTCTTGAAAACCTCACCACAGGAGACAAATGCGTTGACGTCGCAGCTGGTGACGTAGTTCGGGTCGGCGTAGACGGCAAGCCGCTCCAGAACCAGTTGCCCGGACGCGAGCCATCCCACCAGCCCCGTGACGACCAGGAGCAAGCCGAAGGGCCGGTCGTGGGCAAAACGAGGGGTGCGGATCTCCATGGTTACATCCTCAACTGATCGGCGACCGGGCGCAAAGCCTCGGCAAAGCGTAGCCAACGCCTTGAGCGCACTTCTACGTTTCGTAGAAGTAGCTAGACTGAGTATTCAGGAGGATCTATGACCGGCATAGCGCACTCGGGGCCCTCGGCGCCTCAGGAAGACCCACTCTCGTCGAAAGCGGACCCCGACCCGGCCCATGAGGCAGCCGGGGATCGGTTGCCGGAGGCGGGTAGCCCGGAGCGCACCGTCGTCCGGGTGGTGCTCGGGATCGCGGTGCCGATTAGCCTTGCGGCCGCCATCCTGGCGATGTACTTCAGCGAGGCCCTGACCACGTACCGGACCACGATGGCGGATCCCGGCGACTTTGTGGTGCATGCGCGACCCGCGGCACGCGTTGTCCAGGACCTGAGCGCAGCCCTGACCATCGGCTTCCTGGTGCTCTGCGCGGGTCTCCTCCCAGCATCGAACCGTAACAAGTCCATCATCGGGTTCGCCCAGTGGAAGGCTCTTCGCTGGGCAGTTGTGTCAGCGGGCGTCTGGTTGGTGTCCTCGGTCGCCTCGCTGGGGCTGATTGCTGCCGACACAGCGGGCCAGTCGATTCTCAGCCCCGGCTTCTTCTCCATCTTCTTGTTCTTCGCGACCGAACTGGAGCTGGGGCAGATTCTGCTGGTGGCGCTCATGGCTGTCCTCGTCCTGGTGGTCATGCTGCCGATGGTCCGGTCAACCACCGGAGCGGGGATCGCGCTGGCCATCGCGATGCTGGGGATCCTCCCGTTGGCTTTGGCCGGGCATGCCGCCGGGTCTGATGATCACGGCAATGCGGTGAATTCGCTCGCCCTCCACCTCATCGGCGTTTGCGTGTGGGTGGGTGGCCTCGGGGCGGTGCTGCTGCTGGGATCCCAGTTCGGCAAGGACACTGGCCGGGTTCTTCGGCGTTACTCCGCGCTGGCCGCCTGGGCCTTCGGGGCAGTGGCGTTCTCCGGCATCATCAACGCAAGCCTCCGGCTCGGGTCCTTCGCCGATCTGGCCACGCCCTATGGGATCCTCGTCCTGGTGAAGGTCAGCAGCCTCACGGTGCTGGGCCTCGCCGGGTGGTATCAACGCCGCAGGATCCTGCCCCGTCTGGACCGCAACCCCGAGGACCGGCGGGCGTTCACCATCTTCGGGGTGTCCGAAGCTGCGCTGATGATCGTCACCATCGGGGGGTCCGCGGGCCTCGCCGCAAGCCCTCCACCCGTCCCGCAAGGGTCAATTGCCGACGTCGACCTGCAACGGTCCCTCCTCGGCTATCCATTCCCGGAACCACTCACTGTCCCCAGCTTCCTGACATCGTGGCACCCCGACTGGACGATAGGGTTCCTGATCCTCGTCGCCGCGGGCGCCTACACCGCCGCGGTCACCAGGATCCGGCGCCGGGGAGACGCCTGGTCCATTCCCCGCACCCTGGCGTTCCTCGCTGGCTGTGCGCTGCTGATCTGGCTCACCAGCGGTGGTCCCGCCGTGTACGGCAGGACCAGCTTCTCCGGTCACATGATCCAGCACATGGGCCTCATGATGTACGCCCCGGTGCTGTTTGTGCTCGGCGCCCCGATTCTTCTGCTCCTGAAGGCGACCCGGCCGCGTACCGACGGCAGCCGGGGTCTGAGGGAATGGGTGCTCTGGCTCTTCCGCTCACGGTTCAGCCATTTCCTGACCCGGCCGCCTGTCGCCGGGTTGATCTTCGTGGGCAGCATGGTGGGGTTCTATTATTCGCCGGTCTTCGAACTGGCGCTGTCCACGCACGTGGGGCACCTGTTCATGATCGTGCACTTCCTGTTTACCGGGTACCTCTTTGCCTGGGTGCTGATTGGGATTGACCCGGGACCGGCCCGGTCACCGTACCCGTTCAGGCTCATCATCCTGCTGGCGACCATGGCCTTCCACGCATTCTTCGGGCTATCCCTCCTGGGCGGCACGGAGATTCTTGCGCCCAGTTGGTGGGCCAGCCTGCAGCTCACCGATTCAGCGGCGCTGCTTGCAGACCAGCAGCGGGGCGGGGCAATTGCCTGGGGGATTGGGGAAATCCCCACCGTTCTCCTTGCCCTGGGGGTCGCCATGGCCTGGCGGAAGGACGACGAGCGCACTGCGGTCCGCGAGGACCGTGCCGCCGACCGGGACGACGACGCCAAGCTCACTGCCTACAACCAGCACCTCGAGAGCTTGCAGCGGCGGTCGCCCGGGCGGTGACCCTCCCGCCTCCTCATTGTCAGACAGGGGGCCACAGACAGCTGCGCCCCGCCTGTCTGGTGACGGGCGGGGCGCGGCGGGTCGCTGTGCTGCTGACCGCTAGCGGGTGGTGGTGTTTTCGTAGTCCGCCCGGTCGATCCTGCGGTGGTACCGCATGCCGGTGAGGCCACCCAGGACCGCGCCGATGAGGGCCACCGCGATGGCCACGACGACGGCGATGATCCCCGCCGTCGTCAGGTTGCCTTCATTGAGCGGGATGCGGGGGAAGCTGTTGAGGTTCGCCAGGATATCGAACTGGCTGCCGAAGATCAGTCCGAGAATCGCAACCAGCACCGCGATGATGAGTGCCCACAGCCAGACGGCGACTCCCTGCTTCGCGCCGTTGAACCGGGCCATTCTGCCAGCGACATATCCGCCCGCGAAATACGAGAGGAGCAGGATCGCCAGGAGAACGATCGCTCCTGTAATGCCAACCGTCTGCGGATCGGCGGCAACCTGATCCGCTGCGTCGCTGAGGTCGGTGTTGGTGGACAACCCGAAGACTGCGCCGGCCGCGGCGACCAGGGCCGTCAGGAGGACCGCCATCCCGGTGGCGGTAAGCCAACCGAAGAACGCTGAACCAAACTTCATGCCGCCAAAGGTGTCCTTCTCATGCTGCAGAAGTGCAGCACGTTCCGCTGATGCCGGCAGGGCGGGACGATCGTCATGTGAGTCCCGGTAGCGGGCGTCGTCGGGATCAGCGGTGTGGCTTACCGGCTGTGCAGTGACGGGCTGGGTCCTGGTCGAGGGCGACGCCGTGGCGCCAGCACCCGCTCCTGTGGCGACTGCGCCAGCCATGCCGTCGGGCTGGGTCCGGTGCTCCCGGGTGCGATCGCCGTCGGTAGTCCGGTGCACCTCGGTGGGCTGGTCATCGCCGTAGCGCTGTTCCTTGGTCACCGCAGCGGTATCACTTCCATTGTTATGGCCGCTGTCGCTGTCGCTGAAGCGCGAGGTGGGGACGTGGCTGTGCGCCTGGGTGGCGTCAGGGTCGTTATCGCGGGAGGGGTCGACGGGTGTGTGCGCCTGGGTGGCGTCAGGGTCGTTATCGCGGGAGGGGTCGACGGGTGTATGCGCCTGCGAGGCATCGCCGTCGTCGGGCGTTGACGAGTTGGGCTCACGACGATCCGATGCTCCGCCGGCGTGCTTGGGGGTGGTGTCGCGGGGAGTATTGCTGTCGGACGGGTCGTGCTCGGATCCTGGCGTGCTCATCGTGCCTCCTGCTATCGGGCCCTAGGGCTTTATCAGTAACCTTAGTGATGCCTTGTGGCCGGAACAAGCGTGGCCCGGAGTGGGGCCGGGCAGTGAGAGACTTTCCCTATGGAATTTCAGATCCTGATGACCGTGCTGAGCGGTCTGCTGATCGTGGTGGGCATCGCCGGTGTCATTGTGCCCATCCTGCCGGGCAGCATCCTGATCATCGGCTCGCTCCTGATGTGGGCACTCGTGGTCTCCAGCACCGCCGGCTGGGTGGCCTTCGGCGTCGGAGCGGTCCTCGCCGTCGCCGGGTTGCTCGCCGGGGCCGTCCTGACCGGTCGGAAACTGCAGCAGCGTCAGATTCCCAGCCGCTCAGTTGTGGTGGGGCTGGTCACCGGGGTGATCGGCATGTTCCTGATCCCCGTGGTCGGTCTGTTTGTCGGCTTTGCCGCGGGCCTGTTCGCCAGCGAGTTCGCCCGCCAGCGTCAGTTCGCTCCCGCCCTGTCATCCAGCGGGGCAGCGCTGAAAGCCACCGGCATTGGCATCCTCGTTGAGCTTGGCCTCGCATTGCTTGCGGGAAGCGTCTGGGTGATCGGCGTCTGGGTGCACTTCGCCACCGTGTAGGAATAAGTGTGTAGTGCCCCTGTGTGATTCCCACTGACTACGGCACACCCTCCAGAACTCACCAACCCTTCACCGCCCGGAGCGAACCATGCAGCTGGATCTTATCCTCACCAACTCGCGGATCATCACCATGGATCCCGCCCGCCCGACGGCGGGCAGCCTCGGCATCCTGAACGGGCGGATTGTTGGCCTCGACGACGATCTCGCGGGGTTGGCGGCCCGGGAGGTCGTCGACCTGCACGGCAAGGTCCTGATCCCGGGACTGAATGACGCGCACTGTCATACGGCGTGGTTCGGCCTCACCCTCGGTGAGGTGGACCTGTCCCCGCTCACCGATCTGGACCAGGTTTACGCACTGCTGCACGCGTCCGCCGAAACCCGTCCCGCGGGGGAGGGCGACGACGGCGGCTGGCTGGTTGCCAGCGGTTTCGACCACCATCGGTTTGGGGGCAGGTTTCCCGACCGTGCGGCACTGGACCGGGTGGCGGCCGGACGGCCCCTCTTCATCAGGCGGACCTCGGGCCACGGAGGGATCGCCAATACCGAAGCCCTGCGCCGCGCCGGCGTGCTGGTGCCGGGATTCGCCGACCCGGTGGGCGGCAGGGTCGTCCGGGATGAGTTGGGGGAGCCGACTGGTCTGCTGCAGGAAACGGCGCAGGCACTGGTGCTCGACCTGCTCCGCCCCTACCCGCGGCACACCCTCCTCGCCGCAATTGATCGAGCGACCTCGCGGTACGCGCGGGAAGGGATCACCAGTTTCACGGATGCCGGGGTTGGCGGGGGTTGGATCGGCCACGCGCCGGACGAGTTGGGCGCTTTCCAGGACGCCCGGGCGGCGGGCAAACTGCATGCCAGAGCCCAGCTGATGCCAGCGATCGAAACCCTGCAGACCGTCCCGGGTGCGGGTCTGGGGTTGGGGATGTACAGCGGGTTCGGTGACAGTCTGCTGTCGCTGGGGCCGGCGAAGATCTTCCTGGATGGCGCGCTATCCAGTGAGACCGCAGCCCAGACCGTGCCCTACGCCACCGGGTCCTCGAACAAGGGGTACCTGCTGGACGAACCCGTCGCCCTGCAACGACAGATGCTGGACGCGCACCGGGCCGGTTGGTCAATCGCCGCCCACGCAATCGGTGACGCGGCCATCGACCTCGCGATCGACACCTTCACCCAACTTCGCACCCAGGTTCGCGCCGGGCACGAAGGACCGGCCCGGTTACCGCACCGGATTGAGCACGCAGCGGTGGTCAGGCCTGACCAGCTGGAGGTGCTCGCCGCACTGGGCGTCGCGGTGGCACCGCAGGCGTCTTTCTTCCACCCGATCGGCGACGCGATGGCCCGCTCGCTCGGACCGCGCAGGTCCGCGTTTACCTACCGGGCGAAGTCATTCCTCGATGCGGGGATCCGGTTGGCCGGTAGCTCGGACCGGCCATGCGCGGATGGCACGGCGCTGCGCTCCCTTCAGGCGTATGTCGACCGGCTGACGTCTAGCGGTACCGTCTTTGGGTCCGCCGCTGAGCGGCTCAGCGCCGCGGAAGCCCTCAGGATTCATACCGTCGGATCGGCGGACGCCACCGGGTTTGGCCGGGTCAAGGGGATGCTGGCCGCGGGGATGCTGGCCGACTGCGCGGTACTGGCCGAGTCACCGCTGGACGTTCCCACCCACCAGATCGCCGACATCGAGGTACTGGCCACCCTGATGGGCGGACGGTTCACCCACTACCAGCTGTGACGCTGGACGCTAGTCGCTGTCGGCGAGCGACAGGGCGGCGGTGATGAGGGCCAGGTGGCTCAACCCCTGGGGGAGGTTGCCCATGAACTCGTGGCGCTCGTCGCCGTCGATCATCTCGGCGAGGAGGCCGACGTCGTTCGCCAGCGGCAGTAGCTCCTCCATCTGGGACCGTGCCTCGTCGGTGCGGCCGACCTGGGCAAGCGCAGCGACCATCCAGTAGGCGCAGGCGACGAACGTGGATTCTTCCTGCTGCATGCCGCTGTACCGGTAGAGCAGGGGGCCGGCGCCCAGTTCGTCGCGGAGCGCGTCAATGGTGGAGGACATCCGGGGGCCACGTTCGTACCCGCTGATCGCGTGCAGCAGGATCGACGCGTCCAGTTCCTCCGAGCCGGGGTACCAGACGTAGCTCTGGCGGTCCTCCGACCAGCAGTTCTCCTCGACCCAGTCGCGGATCCGGTCGCGTTCGGCGCGCCAGCGCTCGGCGGGTCGTTGCAGCTGGCCGGCCTCGGAGAGTTTCACCGCGCTGTCCAGGGCGTGCCAGCACCCGAGCTTCGAGGTGGTGTAGTGCCGTTCTTCCGGGAGTTCCCAGATCCCGGCGTCACGCTGCTGCCAGGTGTCGCACGCCTGGTCGGCGATGTCAGCGAGTTGGCGGGAGGTGGTGGGGTCAAGAACGTGCCCGGCTTCGACGTACAGCCGCACGATGTCGAAGAGGTCGCCGAAGACGCCCAGCTGAAGTTGACCCGCGGCCGGGTTGCCGTCGACCACCGGTCCGATCCCGCGCCAGCCGGGAAGGTCCGGCATGCGGGTGCCCTGCGGGGTGTCCCCGTTGAGACGGGTGAAGACCTGCATGTCCCGGCCCTGGGTGCGCAGGTTCTTCAGCATCCAGGACACGGCGGCGTGCACCTCCTCGCGCACCCCGGCCCGCACCAGGGCGTGCAGGGTGTAGGCGGTGTCCCGCAGCCAGGTGTACCGGTAATCCCAGTTCTTGCCTCCCGCCCTGCTCTCAGGGAGCGAGGTGGTGGCCGCCGCGGCAATCGACCCGGACGGGCTATGGATCAGCAGCTTCAGGGCGAGTGCGCTGCGCAGCACCTCGTCGGTGTAGGGACCGTCGTAGCTGAACTCCCTGGACCAGGTCTGCCAGTTCGTGATGGTCCGGTCCACGCCTGCGTCCACCGACTGCGGGTCGGGAAGCGGCAGCGGTTCGTCGTGGGTGGAGACGACGCCAACGAGGTGCCGGGAGCCGGGGCTGGTGGTCAGCGCCCCGGAGATGGCCTGCCCTTCGATCGACACTTCTCCCTCATTGATCCCGCGCACACCCAGCGCGGTGCCGTCGATGCGGATGACCGCACCGTGGTCCGTGGATTGCACCCAGGGGGAGGCGGTCTGGAAACAGTTGCCCGGGCGGATGGCCCAGCGCATGGGTACGCGACCGGTGAGGCCATCGATCCGGCGGGCCAGCTCACCCCAGGGCAGCCTGCCCGCCACTCCCGTGTTCAGCGAGTCGGTGACCCGCACCGTGCCGGACGCGGTGGTGTACGTGGTGGTCAGGACGTTGGTGCCCTCGACGTACGCTCGCTGGGTGGTGAACGGTTCGGCAGGGCACAGCTCCAGCGCGCCGCCGTCGTCGGCGTCCAACAGGCGTGCGAATGGCGGCGCGGAGTCGAGATCAGGGGTGGGGTACCAGTCGATGGACCCGTCGTGCGCGATCAGCGCGACCGTCCGGCCGTCGCCGATCGCCGCGTAGGATCGCAGGTCGACGTAGCCGTCTTTACGGTCGGCTAACTCGTTGTGGTCTGTCACGAACCGGGGTTAGCGGCCGTGCTTCTCGTTGTACCGGGTCTTGTTGGCACGGGTGTTCTGGTTATTGCCACGTCGTTTGTTCCACAGCTTGGAGGCAATGACGGGGACCAAAGTCCACAGGATTCTCTTCAGCAGCACGACGTGTTCCTTATCTTTTGGGTGATTGCGGCTTTCCGCATCGAACCCTAAGCTTACTTAGAGTTCAGCTGGAAAGAAACTTCGGGCGACGCTATGACACCTAGTCCGTAGGGGTGACAAAGTCTTTGAGCGCTGCCAGTTGGGCCAGGCGGCACTCGGGCTTGAGATACATCATGTGCCCGGCCTCGTGGTAGTGGTGGGTGAAGCGCGCCCTCATCTGGTCGGTCATTGTCATGTGGGCGAAGACGTACTCGGCGGCGAAGTGCGGGGTAGCGCCGTCCTGGTACCCGTAGTCGACGTGGACGCGGAGCGTGGGATTGTGCACCAGCAACCGCTCAAGGGTCTGGCTCACGTCGACGGGCGCGCCCTCGAACGTCTTGTAGCTCCAGGGGTGGACCCGCGCGGTGAGCACCTCGTAGGGGAGGTCGTTCTCGTAGCCCAGTTCCGCCCGCACGTAGTGGTTCATTGCTGCCGCGTAGGGGCCGGTGATCGCCCGGATACTTGGGTCATCAGTCATCGCCGAGTTCTGCAGGCTGACCGGCTGGGCCGTGAACCGTCCGTCGATCCGGCCGACCGCCAGTCCGTCCTTCCGGAGCAGCTCGGCGGCAAATTCGCCGTATTGCCAGCGCAGGTTGGTGCGCCGGATGAACCCCTCGTCGAGGGTGGTGATCGCGGCGAGCCGCGCGACGACGTCGTCGTACTCCTCCGTGCTGAGGCGGCTGCCCTGGGTGAGGGCGTACCCGTAATCCCTGGCGGCGAAGGACTCGGCTTCGGCGACGACGTCGGCCAGATCCCGGCCGGGGTGGCGGCCATGGAAATGGGCGATCGCGGCGTAGGTGGGGATATGCAGGGCGTAGGGCAGGTCGCTGCCGGGGAAGAACCGCAGCGTGGACATGTTCAGGACCGTCGAGATGAGGCCCAGGCCGTTGACGGCCATTCCGTAGGCGTCGAACAGGCGGCCGGCGACAGCGACGGCGCGCAGGGTTCCGTAGGATTCGCCGACCAGGTACTTGGGGGAGAGCCAGCGATTGTTGCGGGTGGTCCAGAGGCGGATGACCTCGGCCACCAGATCGCGGTCCTCGATGAACGCGTGGAACTCGTCTGACTTCTCGCCCTCGACCACCCGGGAGAAGCCGGTGTTGACCGGGTCGATCATCACGAGGTCGCTGTGCTCAAGGAGTGTTTCCGGGTTGTCCACGAGGCCGTAGGGTGCTGGCGTCATGGCGCCGGTGTCTCCGGAATTGACCCGGCGGGGACCGAGGAGGCCCAGGTGGAGCCAGATCGAGGCTGAGCCGGGACCGCCGTTGAACGCGAACGTGACCGGACGCTCGGATGGTGCCGTGCCGCCGTCGGGGCCGGTGTCCTCAGCGTCCTTCGTGTAGGCGACGATGAAGATTTCGGCCTTGGGTTTGAAGCCGTCGGACTTGCCGTCCTTGGTCTCCTCACGACGCAGGACCAACCGGCCGGTGGTGCTGGTGTACTTCAGGCCCGAGGCGGTGGTGTGCTGCCGGGTAGCAAAGTCGTCGGTTACGTCCTTGACCTCGTTGACCTTCTCGGTCGTGGAGTCGGCGCTCTTCGGGTCTGTGGTTTCGTCAGCCATGGCTAGAGCCTACAGGTAGTTCCCCGAGGCAACCAGTCGGCGTCGGGGTGTGTCTGTGGCGGGGTGGGCGTCATCGTCCCGTCGTGTTTGGTGAGCAACCTGGACATCGGGGGTCAACCTTTCCCTCACCGATGTCCAGATTGACGCCTCCGGTCCAGGTTGCTCACCGAATCGGAGCCTTGGGTGGCTACTTGGCTGCGCTCGACTCCGACGGAACGCCCGACGGGGTTTCTTCGCCGGCCCAACCGGTTCGGCGATGCGGCCGGGCGAAGAACAGGGCCGCGCCGAGGCCGATGAGGATGGCCGTGGCCGGAAGGAAAAGGGACTGCCCCATCGCTGCCGCGTACCCAGCCTGGAGGGTCTCCGGGAGTTGCTGTCCGGGAACGGCTTCGGCTCCGCCGTCGCCAATGTTGGCGGTCAGGCGGGAGAGCATCATCGCGGCGATCGCCGAGCTGCCCAGCACCGCGCCGACCTGCCGGGTGGTGTTGTAAACGCCCGATCCGGCTCCGGCCGAGGCGCGGGGCAGGTTCCGCGTAGCCGTCAGGGAGACCGGCGCCCAGATGCCGGCGCTCGCCAGGCCCAGCAGGGAGATCGGCAGCAGGAGTGCCCACACCGGTACATCCGGCGTCAGGATGGCTCCCAACCAGAACAGGGACACGGACATGGCCGCGAAACCGAAGATCGCCATGTATTTGGGGTTGCCCCGTTGGACCAACTTGCCTACCAGGGGAGCCAGGGATCCGGAGATGATCGCCATCGGGGTGAGCAGGAGTGCGCCCTCGGTGGGGGAGAAGCCGCGCACGTTCTGCGCGTAGAGCATCAGCGGGATGGCGACGGTGGTGATCGCGAAGCCCATCGCGAAGATCGAGGTGTTGCCGAGGGAGAAGTTGCGGTCCTTGAAGAGACTCAGCGGCACCAGGGGTTCCTTGCGGTTGTACCGCTGCCACAGGATGAAGGCCGTCAGCAGGACCACGCCGGTGATGATCAGCGACCAGACGGAGATGGGACCGGCGATGGTTCCCCAGTTGTAGCTCTCGCCCTCCTGGATGCCGAATACCAGGCAGAACATGCCGGCGGCGCTCAGTACCACGCCCAGGTAATCGAAGCTGTGACTGTTGGTTGGGAGCTGTGGCACCAGCCGGTACGCGAGGATGAGCCCGACGACGCCGACCGGCGCGTTCACGAAGAAGATCCATTCCCAGCCGAGCGAGTCAACCAGGAGACCTCCAAGCACCGGACCGACGAGGGTCGCGACGCCGGCCACCGAGCCCCACAGCCCCATGGCGGCACCACGGCGTTCCGGCGGGAAGATCCGGGTGATGACCGCCATGGTCTGGGGTGTCATCATCGCAGCTCCCAGGCCCTGCAGGACACGGGCGAGGATGAGCATTTCCACTGACCCGGCCAGGCCACACCACACGCTGGCCAGGGTGAAAACCGTCAGGCCAATCAGATAGATGCGACGCGGGCCGAACCGGTCCCCGAGCCGGCCGGTGATCAGCAGGGGCACTGCGAACGCGAGCAGGTAGGCGCTATTGACCCACACCACGCTGTCCAGATCCGCGTTCAGCCCGTTCATGATCGCAGGGATGGCGACGGAGACAATTGTGGAATCCACCAGGATCATGAAGAAGCCAATGACCAGCGCCCAGAGGGCTGGCCACGCGTTGATCTCGGTCTGCTCCTCAGCGGAGCGTTGTGTGGTCATTCTTTGAGGTTACTCCGGGTCTGGGCAGCGATTTGCTACAGTACTTTCTGCGGGGCTTTAGCTCAGTTGGTAGAGCGTTTCGTTCGCAATGAAAAGGTCAGGGGTTCGATTCCCCTAAGCTCCACTCTTGATCGTGATCCGGGTGGCTGTGCCCGAGAAACGTTAGGGGCAGTCATCGATGCATCTGCCGTGTCCGTCCCTGGCGCAGGACGAATTTCATCCCCTCAATTCGGCCGCGCCGAATGAAACAGCGAATCGTGCGCACCAGATGCTGACCGAGCTATAGGCGGCCAGGTCTGCCCCGGGCGGAATCACGTAGTTGTGATTGCCCTTGTTGGCTTTGAGGGCACCCAGGTCAAGGTAGGCGCCGTCGTCAAAGACATGCCATCCGTCTACTCCCTCGATCACGGGGGCGTCGGTAAGCCACACCCGAAGGTCCGGGCCGTCAGAGGTATCCAGGCCTTCAAGCCTCAGAATCCGGCTCCCGTCGGCGAGTTCAATGATCTTCGCGGTTCCGGTACTGGCGTGTTCGTGGCTGATGAGGCCCCCCGTGAGAATTTCACGAGGAGCGATTGCGGAGGGTTCAGCTGATGGCGTCCCGGACTGGGTGGGCTCAGGACTAGCGGCCTCCGTTGATGGCTGCCCGGATTGGGTGGGCGCAGGGCTCACGGTCTCCGAAACGGCAGGAATGTCCTCGGTGACGGTTGAACTGGTAAACATCCGCCACGGCTGGAACAGATACAGTCCGACGGCAACAACGGCGAGGCCCAAAAAAACCAGAATCGGAACAACAATGCGTCTGTTCATGCCCTTCCAACGATCCTGCCGATGACGAAGTTCCGGTCAACACCAGGGCATGGCCTCGGTCTGGGTCCTCAGGAACCGCTGCATCATCTTAGTCAATCCTGGGATCGCAACCAGGGTAGTTCCTCATCGATCAGTGACCCTTTGCCTGCAACGTTGGAAGTGCCACACTTTCCGATATGGAAGACGCACCATGGTGGTCGAAGCTGCCGTTTGCGACGCGGGCCTGGCTGGTCGCGAACAACGGCGACAGGGTGCCCGCGCATATTGTTCGCCAGATCCGGCAGGCGGGCGGGTCGGCCCCCTCGGATGCTGGACCGACCGATGAAGGTCAAGCCTCGGACAGCTACTTCTCAGATGAAGTCATCGACTGGATCGAGGCGGTCGGCAACGATGAAGGAGGGGAAGCTTGAAGTGCCCACGGTAGCCCTAAGCCATAGCCGAAAAATGGTTTAGCAGCTAAAGTATATTCATGGTGACAATCGCGTTGTTCGGCGGAACGGGAAAGACTGGACGGAGAGTGCTCAGCCGTGCACTCGCCGCCGGGTACACAGTACGGGCCCTGGTGCGTGACCCCGGCAAGGTGCAGATGTCTTCGCCGATGCTGACCGTCATTCGCGGTGACGTGATGGATCCGCAGTCTGTCGACGAAACGGTGGCGGGATCGGATGTGGTCCTCAGCTTGTTCGGTCAGGTGAAAGGTTCCCCGGCGTCACTCCAGACGGACGGCACCCGAACCATCGTGGCGGCCATGAAGCAGCACGAGGTGAGCCGGATCGTCACGCTGTCGGGCGGGGGGCTGGCAGCGCCACTGGACCAGCCGCGTCTGCCGGACCGGATCATTCGATTCCTGTTGAAAAGGCTGTCTGGCCAGGTCCTCGCGGATGCAGAAGGGCATTTCGACGTGTTGAAGGCCTCTGGATTGGAGTGGACGGTGGTGCGGGGGCCGAGGCTGACAGAAAAACCAGGCATCGGGTCCTACCGGGTGGGCTGGGTCGGCGTCGAGGCCTCGACGCAAATTAGCCGGGACGATCTCGCGGACTTCATTGTTACTCAGGTGGTGGACCGCTCCCATGTCGGGGAAATGCCGTTTGTCAGCGCATGAGCACGTCGCCCGCTAGCGAACGATCACAGCAGATCAGGACAATCCTCACCGAGGTAGTCCGGCTTTCCCGGGTACTGGCTTCACCGAGGTCCACGCCTTTCGGGGACGTCACACTCACGCGGACCCAAGTGGACATCCTTTTTCTGTTGGCCCACGGAAGCGAGCCGTTCACTCCGGGACGCCTCGCAGACATCCTGCAGGTCACCCGCGGTGCGATCACTCAGACAGTCGAACACCTACGCGCGGCGGGCCTGGTGCAACAGAAACCTGCGGAGCACGACGGCCGCGCAAGAGTGTTGTGCCTGACCGATCCCGCCAGGAAACAGGTCGACGCGTTTGAAACAGCACTGGTTGTCGGTGCCACGCCGTGGTTCGGGGATCTTTCCGACGATGAACTGGTCAACGTTGCCACCTCTCTCTCCAAGGTGTCAGGGGCCCCATGACAGCTATTTTGGTAACCGGTGCCACTGGCACCGTGGGCTCGGCGGTCGTCAGGCATCTATTGGGCCGTGGGGAGCAGGTCATCGCAGGAGTGCACGGTCGCGCCGTCCGGACGGAGGTGCCGGAGGCGGCCCAGGTCCGTGCGTTCACGTTCGGTGCGGTTCCGGCTGAGCTGGAGGAAGCGTTCGAAGGAGTGGACCGTCTTTTTCTGATGCGCCCGCCACCGATAGCCGATGTTCGGTCCATGTTATTTCCGGTAATTGACGCGGCTCAACGCAAAGGCATCCGACAGATAGCTTTCCTCTCTCTCCAGGGTGTCCAGATGAATCGTAAGACGCCACATCATGCGGTCGAGGAGTACCTGCGACAGATCAAGGCGCCGTACACCTTTCTCCGACCGAACTTCTTTATGCAGAATCTTTCGACAACGTACGCCGAACCTATTCGCACTCGAGGTGAAATTTTCGTTCCTGCAGGACGCGCGCGCATCGCGTTCATCGACGCGCGCGACGTCGGACGCGTCGCAGCATCAGTCCTTTCGGAGCCGGGGCACCTCCGAAAGGCCTACACCCTTTCCGGCGAGCGGAGTATGACGTACTGGCAGGTGGCACAGGTGATGACTGAAGTGCTCGGTCGGCCCATCCAATACGATCGCCCAAGCGAGGATGACTACCTGTCACGGTTGGCCACTGACGGAGCGTCCGAAGACTATATCGCCGTGCAAAAGATGATTCACAAAGTTGTGCGGCTCAACCTTTCCGCGTTACCCAACCGCGCCGTGCGCAAAATTTCGGGACAACCAGCGACACCGCTACGACAATTTGTGTCTGACTTCCGGACAGTGTGGCAATAGGTCCCCCTGAAAGCAAGAATGCCCGCCATCCCCACCACAGAGGGTCCGGGGCGGCGGGCATTCCTCAGGTAGTTAGGCGTCGACGACGATCGCGGTCACCACTGGCGTCCGGTTGTAGAACCGGCGCATCCAGGACGCAGTTGCCCGTTCGATGACCTCTTCAGGATCGTTGTTGCCGCCACCGCGGCGCCCACCCGGGTTGGACAGGGACTTCTCGATCGCCTCGGACGCCTTGTCGAGGTCGTCCTGGCTGCACTCGAAGCCCTTCGTGAAGAATTCGAGTGGCTCGGCCATTTCACCGGTCTTCGCATCCATGATGGCGAGCACGGTGACTGCGCCTTCCTCGGCGAGACGGCGCCGTTCCTCAAGGGTGTCCTCGGTGGTGTGGCCCACGCTGTCGCCGTCGACGAAGACCAGCCCGGCAGGGATCTTGCCCGAGATGGTTGCCTTGCCGTCGATCAGATCAATGGTGGTGCCGTCCTCAGCGAGAATCACATTCTTGGGATCCACGCCGGTGGCGACGGCGATGGCCTCATTGGCCTTGAGGTGACGCCATTCTCCGTGCACCGGCATGACGTTGCGGGGCTTGACGATGTTGTAGCAGTAGGCCAGCTCGCCGGCACTCGCGTGACCGGAGACGTGCACCTTCGCGTTGCCCTTGTGGACCACGTTGGCGCCCAGCTGGGTGAGGGAGTTGATGACACCGTAGATGGCGTTCTCGTTGCCCGGGATCAGCGAACTGGCCAGCAGAACCGTGTCGCCTTGGCCAATGCGGATGGCGTGGTCGCCACCTGCCATGCGGGACAGCGCGGCCAGGGGCTCGCCCTGGGAGCCGGTGCAGATGAGGACCACCTTGTGGTCGTCTGCCTGCTGCAGTTTCTTGAAGTCCACGAGGATGCCGCGGGGGATGGTGAGGTAGCCCAGCTCGCGGGCAATGGTCATGTTGCGGACCATCGAGCGGCCCACGAAGGCCACCTTGCGGTGATGCCGGTGCGCGGTGTCGATGACCTGCTGGATCCGGTGGATGTGGCTGGCGAAGCTGGAAACGATGATCCGGCGCGGGGCGGTACGGAAGACCGTATCGATGGCAGGCAGCAGGTCCTTCTCCGAGGTGGTGAAGCCGGGAACGTCGGCGTTGGTGGAGTCAGTGAGGAACAAGTCGACGCCCTCGGTGCCCAGCCGGGCGAAACCAACGAGGTCGGTGATACGCCGGTCAAGGGGGAACTGGTCCATCTTGAAGTCGCCCGTGTGCAGCACCATTCCGGCGCTGGTGCGGATGGCTACCGCCAGGCTGTCGGGGATGGAGTGGTTGACGGCGAGGAATTCGAGGTCAAAAGGACCCATCGGTTTCCGGGCGCCTTCCTCAACCTGGATGGTCTTCGGGGTAATGCGGTGTTCCTTGAGCTTGGCCTTGATGAAGGCCAGGGTCAGGCGTGAACCGATCAGGGGGATGTCGGCCCGTTCCTTCAGGAGGTAGGGGATACCACCAATGTGGTCCTCGTGGCCGTGGGTCAGCACGACGCCGACAATGTCCTGTAGCCGGTCCCGGATGGCCGAAAAGTCGGGGAGGATCAGGTTGACGCCGGGATGCACTTCCTCGGGGAAAAGCACGCCGCAGTCGACGATCAAAAGTTTGCCGTTGAACTCGAACACGGTCATATTGCGGCCAATTTCGCCGAGCCCTCCGAGGGCGACAATGCGCATCGCGCCCCGCGCGAGGTTAGGGGGTGTGTTCAGGGTGGTCTTGTTGTTCACAGTATTAACTCGTTTTCGATGGGGGTGTGCGAGCTGCGGATAGCCGCAGGGTGGCCGTGACCGGCCGAAATCTGTTGTCCCTCATGGGCGCGGGCAACTTTGCCGCTTACCCGGTGGCGGGAGACTGCCGCCAGGTCGAAAGTGGTGGTCCGCTCGGCTGCCTGCAGTGTTGGCTGCGGGTTCAGCGGGCAGGAATACACATGGCCTGCCGGTAGTTCGAGGGAGAAGTCCACCTATTTACCTTACTGGAAGGTACGCTACCATGCCGTATTCCGGGCGGTCGGTGACCTGCAGCGGTTCAGCGCCGGTGGATGGGAAGCGTTAAACCCGCAAGGGCGGCAGGTGACCCTGCCGCCCTTGCGGAGTACTTCGATCTAACGTGTTAGAGCTTGCAGCCGCCCAGCTGCTTCTGCACACCGTCCACTCGGTACACGAATGCGGCCATGGCTTCACGGGTGATGCCTTCCAGGGGGCGGAAGGTTCTGTCGTCGTATCCGGTGGACACTCCGGAATGCTTCATCCAGGAGATCTCCTTATAGAACTCCGCGCCCCGGGGAACGTCCGTGAAGGGTGCGGCCGTGGGGGCGGTGAATCCGGCCGCCCCGCCCAGGTTGCAGGCGTCAGCCGTGTACCGGTACAGGAACGCTGCCATCGCGTCGCGGTTGATGGACATCAGCGGCCGGTAGGTGCCGTCGCTCCACCCGGTGGCGAGTCCCACGGATTCCATCCAGGCGATTTCCTTGTAGTACTGGCTGTTGGTGGGCACGTCCTTGAACGGGCTCCGTGCCGGCGCAGTGAAGCGGGGGCTTCCGGCATGCCGGTAGATGAACGCTGCCATGGCGTCGCGGTTCATGGTGGCGAGGGGTCGGTAGGTGCCATCGGTGTAGCCGGTGGTGAGTCCCCTGGAATAGAGCCACTCAATCTCGCCGCGGAACCCGGAGGTTCCGATGTCCCAGAAGGGCCCGCCGACCTCGACGGTCACCGTGGCGGCGGTCGTGGATACGGTGTTGATCGTCACACGGGTGCCGGCAGCGGTGACAAAGGTGCTTCCTGGCTTCCAGGCGTGGTTGGCAGCGTAGTAACCGGGGAACGGCTTGGTGGAGGGCATGAGGATCAGTGAGGCGTTTGGGGCAGCTCCACCGAGCTGGGTGATCTTCACTCCGAAGTTGCCGTTGACTGCAAGCGCCTGGTCATAGCCGACCGGTGCCCGGTGCTCGAGGTAATACACCTCGCGGCTCACCGGATCGGTGAACTTGATTGCCCGGTTGGAGGCCGTTCCTGCCCAGGGCCTCAGGGTGTAGGTTTTGCGTCCGGAGGCAACCCCGGTGTTGCGGATTTCGTCGCCGCGACCGAACTTTCCGTAGTCCCAGAAGCTAGCGCTGATGACCGGGGTCTGGAACCACTGGGCGGAGCCCATCAGGTCCATCGTGTCGGCGTACTCGCGGACGTAGCAGGTCGGGTCAGTGAACCGGCCGTTGGTGACACCGGTGTCTGAGGCTCCGCTGCCACACTGCAGTGCGTCAGCATGCATGAGGCCGAGGACGTGCCCAAATTCGTGGGCAACCACGTTGGTGGTGAAGTTGCTCATTTGCGGCATCAGAACGCGGCCGCTGGTGCCATTGCTGCTCCAGCCATAACCGAGGATTCCGCCGGGGAGGGCCGACGGGATGAAGACGACGAGGGCCGAGTAGGGGCTGTAGGTCCAGCGCAGCTCGCTGGTCACCTGGTTCATGATCTCGTTGTAGGACCAGGTGGATTTTGCCTTGGTCTTGTGTCCCGCTACCTGGGAGGTGACCGACATGGAGAGCCGGTTGTTGGACATTGCCTTCCAGTAGTTGCTCGAGACATTTACGGAGTTCACGGCGTTGGCCATTGAGATCTGACCGGCGTTGTCGGCAAGTTGCACCGTCACCAGCTTGACCTTGATAACGCCCTGACGCTGCATCGGTTCGAGGTTTGCGGGGACATCCTGGGGCTGAGCCGCTCCGCCCTCACCGAGCACTTCCTGAGGCTGACCACCGGTTTCGAAGTCGTAGCCGGGCTCGTAGGTGTGAATGGAGCGCGGTGTGCCGTCATTCGGTTCAACAATTGCTTTGTCTTCCGGGGAGACCGGCGCCGCGATCGCTGGTGCGGCGGTCATGGTGGTGAAACTCGAGGCCAGCAGAATCAGGCCGGTGAGGGCCGCGGCGGATCGCGTGAAGACGCGCATATGTTTATTCCCTTACTCAACCGGGGCGAGAGACCTGACCGCTTTGCGGCAGATCCCGGGAGGTCCTACACAAAACAAGGTTCGGCACGAACGGGTACCGAACCTCTAAAAGGTCACCTCAAAAGCATAGATTTGTGATTGCGACGGGCACCGCCCAATTTGTCAAAGCCTTTCCGAAATACCCGAAGGATTACCGCAGGTTTTCCCTCGGTCAGGAAGCTTTGCCCGAAAACCACGATTCGGACTCGGGAGACGGTGGCAGGGCTGAGCCCCGTCTGGTGCCGAGGGAGGTGACGACGGCGCCGGTTGGGCGTGGCCGGGTCAGCAGCATCCGGAGGATGGCCAGCAGAAAAATCGGGAAGGAGACAAGGATCGCAACGGCCAGCGCATACATGGCCAGGAGGGCGTAAACGGGCGATCCGAAGAGGTTGGTGATGAAAAAGCCGCTCCCCAGCCAGGCCCACAGCCAGAACACCAGGACTGCGTAAACCAGTGCGCGGGCACGGCGGTACTGCAACGGATAATGCATCCGCCGGCTCCATTCGGTTGTCCCCAGTTGTGATTGAAACGCGCTTCAAGGGGCGGTTTCAAGATTGATACTAGACCCAAAACGGGTGTCCGCAAGTTTTGTGGTTGACAATAGAACGTGGGCAGAAATAAAGCGGAAAGAATTCGCGTCGATCGTGTGTATAGCGGAGATCTTTGGACCCGGGTTAGTTCCGTCGGCACCCGCGGGGATCGTCCGTTCGTCCTGGTGTGCGGCATTGGAGTGTCTTCTCACTACTTCGAACAGTTGGCGCCCCATCTGGAACAGTTTGGACCCGTGTATGCGCTGGATCTGCCGGGATTCGGGGGCGTGCCCCACAACGGGAGTGGCCTGTCGATGAGCGAGTACGCCGACCTTCTCGGCGACGTCATCGACTCCCTGGACGCTCCTGATCCGGTAGTGGTGGGCCACTCAATGGGAACCCAGGTGGTTGCCGATTTGGCGTCCCGCCGGCCCGGGCTGAGCACCATCGTCCTGATCAGCCCGGTGGTCGACGCCGACCACCGGAACCTACCCGCCCAGGCGTGGCGGTTCGCTACGTCCAGCTGGCGTGAACCTTTTCGCGTGAAGGTGCTTGCGGTGACCGCCTACCTGTTCTGCGGTTTCAACTGGTTCTTTCGGGTGCTGCCCAACATGCTGGCCTACCGGATCGAGGATGTGGCAGCCAGGATCCAGGCCGATACACTCCTGATCCGCGGACAGTACGACGACGTCTGCCCGCCTGAGTGGATTGCAGCCCTCTCCGACCGGCTCCCGAGATCGAGCGCGTTCGAGGTGGAGGGTGCGGCGCACTCGGTCATGCACGCGCATGCCCGGGAAGTGGCGCGCCTCTGCGTCGATCATGCCGGCCGCGGGTCAGCGGGTGACGACGGCGGCATCGACCGGATCCCGGAACTCCCGGATGAAGGGGTGGAGGTTGATCCGCAGGACGTCCTCGAGAACGTTACCGAGGAGATCAAGGGCGCGGCAACCGAGGTGAGGGGGAACGCCACGAATAGCGACGCCCTGGTGGAAGAGGGGAGGAACCGGCAGGCCGATGCCCGACGTGCACTACGGGGAGATTAGTCCACTGTGCTGCTAGAGCAGTCGCACATGGTCCGGGTTCAGGTCCTCCACCCGGTTCACGCCGAGTAGCTGCATGGTCCTGGCGGTCTCCTTGCTGAGAATCTCGATGGCGCGGTCCACACCGGCCCGCCCGCCGGCCATCAGCCCGTACAGGTAGGCCCGCCCGATCAGGGTGAAGTCCGCGCCGAGAGCCATTGCCGCCACTATGTCGCCGCCACTCATGATCCCGGTATCCAGCATGATGGTGGTCTTGCCCTTGAGCGCCGCAGCTACGTCCGGGACCAGATGCAGGGGGATTGGGGCGCGGTCGAGTTGCCGGCCCCCATGGTTGGACAGCACCAGTCCGTCCACGCCGTGGTCGACGGCCTTCTTCGCGTCGTCGACGGTCTGGATGCCCTTCACCACCAGGTTGCCCTTCCAGACGTCGCGGAGCCAGTCGAGGTCCTCGTAGGTCAGGGTGGGGTCGAACATGGAATTGATCAGGTCTGCCACCGTGCCGGAGTACCGGGACAGCGACGCGAAGGCCAGCGGTTCGTGCGTCAGGAAGTTGAACCACCAGGCCGGGCGGTAGGACGCGTCCAGGACGGTCTTCGCGGTCAGCGCAGGCGGGATGGTGAGGCCATTGCGTACATCCCGCAGCCGTGACCCGGCGACAGCGGTGTCGACGGTGACCATCAGGGTGTCGTTGCCGGCCCTGGCAGCCCGGTCGATGAGTTCCATCGACCGATCCCGGTCGGTCCAGAGGTAGAGCTGGAACCAGTTCCGCCCGTGGGGGGCGGCCGCTGCGACATCCTCGATGGAAGCGGTGCCCATGGTGGACAGCGTGTAGGGGATCCCTGCGGCCTCGGCCGCCTGCGATCCAGCGTACTCGCCCTCTGACTGCATCATCCGGGTGAAACCGGTGGGGGCAATTCCAAACGGCTGGGAGGACTGTTTGCCCAGCACCGACACGGAGGAATCGACGGTCTCGACGTTGCGGAGGATGCCTGGACGGAACTCCAGATCCAGGAAGGCGCCGCGCGCCCGGCGCAGGGTGATCTCAGCTTCGGCCGCGCCGTCCGTGTAGTCGAAGGGGGCGGTGGGAGTTCGCCTCTTCGCCTGATCCCGCAGGTCCCAGATGGTACTTGCCCGCTTCAGCCGCGCTGCGGAGCCCAGCTCCGGCTTTCTGAACTGCATCAGGGGCGCCAGGTCACCGACCTTCGGGAAGCGTCGCTTGAGTGCTGGAGGAATCTGGGACGGCATGCTGACCTCGCTCTAATCCGGTGTGGTAGGACCACAGGGCGTGAGGTTGACCCTACCGTCCTCAGGATTGACCGCGCAACCCTTGCAGCGCTTTGTGCGGACTTTCCTCGTGTGTGGTCGGACCACTGAGTACGATGGGTGGATGCGCAACCATGAGTTGGTCCTATCCTGGATCGAAGCGGAGCTCGCTGCCGGCCGCCTGGCCGTTGGCCAGCGGCTACCCGGCGAGCGGGCTGTCGCAGAGCAGCTGAATATCTCCCGCGCCTCGGCGCGGGAAGGCATCCGCGTCCTCGAAGCGATGGGGGTGGTCCGCGCGGGGGTGGGATCCGGTCCGGGCGCAGGGACGGTGATCACCGCGAACCCTGCACTGGCCCTCGGCTCAGCCCTGCGCTTCCACGTCGCCAGCTCCCACCTTCCGGTGGAGGATATCGTCCAGACCAGACTGTTGCTCGAAACGTGGGCCGCCGGCCACGCCCGCGCCGCAGCGCCCTCGATGGCAACCGCCGCGGCACTACTCGACGAAATGGACGCCCCTGGTCTGGCTGCCGCCGAGTTTCTGCGGCTCGACGCGCTCTTCCATGTGGCGCTCGCCGAGGCTGCCGGAAACGTGCTGATCGGGGCGATGATGTCCTCGCTCCGGGGGTCGATCGAAACCTACACCCAGCAACTCACCAGCCGCCTCCCGGATTGGAACACCACCGCCGCGCGTCTCAGGTCGGAGCATCGGGCCATTCATCAGGCGATCCGCGGGGACGACGACGGCGCCAGACTTGGCGGCAACCCGGCAGCCCTGATTGCCGCGCACATCGAAGGGTTCTACCGCGAGGCCGGCTTATAGCCTGGATCGAACCCGAAACCTATGAAGGAGGCAGGAGCTGTGACATCAACG
Organism: Arthrobacter sp. CAN_A212; assembly: GCF_015752345.1. Lineage (NCBI taxonomy): Bacteria > Bacillati > Actinomycetota > Actinomycetes > Micrococcales > Micrococcaceae > Arthrobacter > Arthrobacter sp. CAN_A212. The sequence goes on along the minus strand of NZ_JADOUT010000011.1, from coordinate 13,233 downwards.
GAGATCCTCGAGGAGGCGTTCGGAAGGATGCCGGACGCCATTCGCCGAGCGGTCAGCGGCCTGGACGCCGACCAACTCATGGTGCGTCCCACTGCCACCGGTAATGGCAAGGGAAACTCGGTCGCCTGGCTGATCTGGCACCTCACCCGGGTCCAGGACAACCACATTGCCGACGCCGCCCAGCTCCCGGAACTGTGGCTGAGGGAGGGGTGGGCGGAGCGATTCGGCCTGGACCTGGATCCTGCCGACACCGGTTACGGTCATTCCTCGTCACAGGTGGAGAAGGTCCGCCCCGCTTCTGCGGAGCTCCTGGTGGAGTACTACGACGCCGTCCACTCCCGCACGCTGGAATACATCGCTGGCCTTGGCGAAGTGGATCTGGACCGTATCCTCGATGCGTCCTGGGACCCACCCGTCACCTTGCGGGTGCGATTGGTCAGTGTGGTGGAAGACTGCATGCAGCACGCCGGGCAGGCGGCGTACGTGCGCGGCCTGCTGATCTAGGCAGGACGCCGGGGAGACGAACAGCCCTTCGGCCTACGACAGGCCCGTTTCGCGCAGCGTCAGATTCAACCGGCCCTTGAGTCCTAGCGCTGGATCCGCCGAGCCAGGATAAGTCTTGGTCACGCCGTGGTAGGCAAACCGGGAGGGCCCACCAAACACAAACAGGTCACCGGATTCGAGGGTGAGATCGGTCCAGGGTTTGTTCCTGGTTTCGGTGTTGCCGAAGCGGAAAATGCAGGAGTCGCCGATGCTCAGCGAAACCACCGGTGCGGATGCCACCTCATCCTTGTCCTGGTGCATGCCCATAGCGGCGTCGTCGTCGTAGAAATTGATCAGGGCGGCATCCGGGGCATAGTTGGCGGGGTCGCCGTACGCCGCGGCTACGGCGTCGCGGCCCAGCTGGACCAGCCAATCGGGGAACTCGGCGACCTGTCCACCACCGGCGTCGTCGGCGGTCCTCGTGTACCGGTATGGCTGCCAGTGCCAGCCCAGACACACGGTCTTGACCGACATCATTGAGCCATTGGGCATCCGCGCGGCACGCATGGGGACAGGGCCCGTGGCCCACTTTCGGCAGGCATCGATCAGCTCCTGCTGCTGCTTAAGGCTGAGCCACCCTGGCAGGTGGACGGCGCCCGGCGAGGGCTCGCTGCGCTCCCGGGGCAGTAAGGATTCCATGCCCTTATTCTGGCCGAAATTGTTCGATGAGGGGTGCAGGTGTCTAGGTGGTCCAGAAGGTAAAGTCGTCCTGGCTGAGTGCCAACCGTGAATCGGCGGTTTCATCGCGCATCCAGACGGTGCCGAGTCCGGGGGCGGTCTCTTCGACCAGCCCGCGGTAGAGCACGTCGGCCTGCATCCGCGCCTCGATCCGGTCCCCTCGTTTGAGGGCGCGCAGGCTGCGGATCCGGCTGCCAGTGCCGGGCGTGGGGTTGGTGCGGCAGGGGTCGGTCTTGATGCAGGTGGTGGGCATGCTGGGCCTCCAGGGGTTGAGCCGATGGTGCCAGCTCGTGCCAGCTATCTAGTTATGTCAACCGCACGCCAATCCCATCTATTCCCGCGGGCCGCCTTGTAGCAACCTGATGACCTCCTCGTCGGGCACCGGCTCAAAGTGCCGGTACGCCTGCCCCACCGACCCAAGTGACGGCGCATCCCACAGCCAGAACGTCCGGTCCGCCACCGTTTGAGTGTCGGCCAGGGACTGCCCCAGAAACACCGGGACGGCCACCATCAGCTGCTTGGGTTGCAGCTGCCGGACAGTCTCGACGGCCGCGCGGAGGGTCGCCCCGGTGGCGACGCCGTCGTCGACCAACACCACACTGCGGTCCTTCACCGTGGGCGGCAGCCGTTCCGAGCGGTACAGCAGGTCGCGGCGTGCCAGCTCGATCCGTTCGCGGGAGGCAGCCGCTTCGAAGATGGTGTTCCCATCGCCGGCCAGCCCTGCCAGTACCCCCTCGTTCCGGACGGTGCTGCGGTTGCCGCCGATGGCGGCCACGGCGCCCATCGCGAGTTCGGCGAAACCGGGCACCCCCACCTTGCGGACCAGAACGACGTCGAGCTGGCACTGCAACACCCGGGCGATTTCGGCCGCGACAGGCACCCCGCCGCGGGGAAGACCCAGTACCAAAAGATCCGGGATTCCGGCCAGCGCGTGCAGCTCGCGGGCGAGTTGGCGGCCGGCGTCCTGCCTGTCGTGGAACCTGCGGGGAGCTGTCGATGTAATTCGCATCTTCTGGGCCTATTCATCGTCGGCGATGAGTGGTAAACCGAATGCAACCCTACATTTCCGGTCCGACGAAAGTCGATCATCTCAAGGAACCAGGAGGCCCGCCATGAATGAGCGGGGCACCGCAGGAGAACGAGCCAGAGCGTCGCGACCCCGCTGTTGCGAACGCCGGACGATGGGGGAGACGACGTGAGCAGCGCACTGCACACGCACGCCGGCCTTTATAGGCGGCCCGGACCGTGGGGCACCGTCTACACCGACGCCAGTACGGGCGCTGGTGATTCCCTGCACGCCGATGACGCCCGCCCCGAACTGATCGCGGGAACGCTGTACCGGGCGGGCGCGGACAAGGCAGACCTCAAGGCGATTCGGGTTGCCCTGACCCGGTCCGCGAAGGGTTTGCCCGATCCGGTGGCGCGGTTCCTCCTGGTCAACGACGGTGAGGTCGAGTTCGACGAGTTTCTCCCCGGCGAGCTGGTGATGCCGCAGGTGATCGACGTCGGCCCGGTCCCCAACCTGGTGCCCCTGGTGCATCACCGCCCGGATGCGTTCGCCTACGTGGTGGCGGAGGCGGGGCGCGACGGTGGGGTCATCCATCTGCATCACGCCAACATGGCGGACGACGTGAGTACCGAAGTGGAAGGCTCCACCGAGAACCTCAAGAAGATTCCGGGTGGCGGGGCATCGCAGGGCGGATACCTCCACCGCACAGAGAACATTTGGCGGGCCAACGCCGCAGAGCTGGCGGGCGAGATTGACCGGGTGGTCCGCAACTGCCGGGCGCGACTGTTGATTATTGCCGGGGATATCCGGGCGCGGAATCTGGTCGCCGAACACCTATCCGAGGCAAGCAAAGCCATCCTGTCGGTGATCGAAAGTCACACCCGCACCGACGGGGCGGACCGTGACGCTTTCGCACGGCTGGTCGCCGAACGGGTAGCGGCCAGTATCGACGCGGAGCAACAGCGGTTGTTGGAGCGGTTGGACAGCCAGCTGGGCCGCGACCACCCGGAGTCCGCAGTGGGCCTCGGTGCGGTGGTGCACGCCCTGCAGCGAGCCCAGGTGGGAACACTGTTGCTGGAGCGGGCGGCGTGGGGCGAGCAGCGGCTCCTGGCGCTCGCGGCCGAGCCGTGGCTTGCAGCATCGACGAACGAGACGGCCGGCACCCGCCTGGTCGGGACGATCACGGCGCCCTCGGCCCTGCTCCGGGCCGCGGCTCTCACCGACGCTCACGTGGTGCTGTTCCCGCCGGGTGCGCTGGACCCGCACCGGATCGCGGCTCTGCTGCGTTGGCCGAACGGATCCTCGACCTAGCGCACTCCCACGCGGCCCACCTCTTCCTCTCCCCCAATTGTGTCGGTGCCCTGTGCAATGCTGTGGGAATGAGTATGGGGGCGGTTGCCAAGAGGTTCGTCATGAGTTTTGAGCCGGATTTCAACAGGATCAGGTGGGCTCCGGGTGTGACCATTACCGGTGGCGATGTGCGCGAGACCATTGGAGCTGTCGAAGCGGTTTCCGGCGCTGGGAGACGGCCACTCCTGGTTCACACTGGTTCCGTCGAACGGATCACACGGGAGGCCCGCGAGCTCCTGATCGAAGATACGTGTTCGTCGAAGACAGCGGTGCTGGGGATGGATCAGGTGAGTATGGTCATGACCGCTTTTGCCTACACCTCGGCAACTCCCACCCAGTTTTTCACCGACGAGGCAGAAGCCATCGCATGGCTTCTGGAGCCATCCCCATAAGGCACGCCGGCAGATACTTCGACGGACAATCGGCGACAGTGAAGCTATCAGGATCCGGGTGATTTTTCGGTGATGGTGTGGAGGGCTCGTTTGAGTCGGTTGTCGGCATCGTTTGCGACGTCGCGGGTCGCTTCGGTGTCGCTGAGCTGGACCATGGTTTGGGGGTCGATGGTTTCTATGGTTGTTTCAGTGGCTTCAGGTGCACGTCGTACCACGACGTTGCAGGGCAGCAGGGCGCCGAGTTGCGGTTCCCCGGTGATCCCGCGTTGGGCCAGCTGAGGGTTGCAGGCACCGAGGATGATGTAGTCACCAATGTCATCTCCAGCCTTCTGGCCAAGCTTCTTTGTGAAGGTGGCACGGACATCTATCTCGGTGCCGCATCCTCAACCCGGCCTTCTCGCAGCAGCCGCGCCGGCGGGACATCGTCCAGCTGGGGATTCACGCCTTGGAACCACGCCTGGACCACGGCGCGGGAGTCCCGCTCAGCAAGCAACGCGGCCGCATGATAGGCATGGCGCAACCGTGTCATCACCTCGGACGAGGGCCTTCGTTCGCCATCGGCCCATTGGCGCACGGCGCGGGTTTCCTTCACCGAGCCGATGTATGCAACCAGCTTCGCCCCGAGAATGTCGCGCAAGTCGCGAACCAGCTCGGTATCGGGAAGACGGATGGAATCCTGATGTGCCTTTAGCCCGCCACGGGCTCCTGCAACAGCTGTCATGCGGTACATCATTCCATGAAACGCATGCTGTATCAAGGGCGGTATCACACCCCATATCACATATCAGATAACGCCGATAACCCACCTTATGACAAGCTGAAGTGATCCGATAGCAGAATTTGCGGATTAGGACCCGGTGATACGGCCTCCCCGTTTTCGGCTGCCGGGACGCTGAAGTCCTTATCGTTGCGGGATCTGAGCTTGTTCTGCGGCTCGGAGGGCATCAGCACAGCGCATGGATGAGCTGACGGGTTTACGGTCCGCGCAGGCAAATAGTTCCACGGTGCACCGAAGGATTACGAGCCCCACTGGTCTATTGCCGAAGCAGCTGGCCATGGTGATCAAGTTCCACCGCCCTCGAGTCCGGGTGCTCCGATCAGGCCTACCGATCTAGTGTCCGATTCTTTCGAGACCCCGACGGATCTCGGCCATAGGTTGGGTTCATGATCTTCAAATACTCCATCGTGTACGTGGCCTAGGTGCCCGCTACTGTCGAGGCATGGAGTGGATTACGGGCCGCTTCAAAGATTGGCAGATGCCAACGAAAGCCGCGATTTTCAAGGCGCGCACCCGGCTGGGCTCGACGGTAATGGCTGAACTTTTCGCGGAGGCAGCGAAGCCCCTCGCGGCGCCTGGAGGCAGCGGATTTTACAAGTCCTGGAGACTGGTCAGCGTTGACGGGACATGCCTGGACATTGCAGACACGCCAGCGAACGAGAAGTACTACGGACGGCCAGGCACGGCCACCTTGATCAAGAGCGCGTACCCGCAGGCACGGGTACTCGGACTGGTCGAATGCGGGACACATGCGGTGATCGGGGCCGTAGTCGCCGGCTACGACACTGCCGAACAGGACATGTTTCCCGGGCTCCACGCGGACCTGGACGCCTCCATGCTGCTGATGGCCGACCGAGGGTTCTTCAGCTACCACGCATGGAGGGACAGCGCAGCAACCGGTGCGGCACTACTGTGGCGCATGAAGGCCAGCAACGTCCTGCCGGTGCTTGAGGAACTGCCCGACGGTTCGTACCGCTCGGCGCTCTACGCCAACCCCAAGGCCCGCCGAAACAACACGGACGCAATCCCCGTCCGAATGATTGAATACACCGTCACCAGCGGCGGGAACACCAGCAGTTTCCGCCTCATCACCACCGTCCTGGACCCGCACGCAGCACCGGCACAGGACCTGGCAGAGCTCTACGGACGGCGCTGGGAAATCGAGTCCTGCTTCGACGAACTCAAAACCCACCAACGCGGCCCCGGAATCGTCCTGCGCTCCAAAACCTCCGACGGGGTCCTGCAGGAAATCTACGGCTACCTCTGCGTTCATTACGCCCTGCGGTCCCTCATCGGCGAAGTCGCCCAATTGTTCGAAGAAGACCCCTTACGGTTTTCGTTCACACGCACTCTCCGGGCAGCACGGCGAACCCTCGCCGACCGCCCGGCTTTTTCCCCCTGACAAACTCCGGAAAGCCTTCGCCAGCTTCAGCGCAGAGATACTCCACGACCTCCTGCCGCCACGCCGACAACGCAGCAACCCGCGCGTCGTCAAACGCAAAATGTCGGGCTGGCCACTAAAACGAATATCGAAACCGAGCATCCGAGTCGACTAAGTAAACGGTATTGGGCCTAGCCGGGAGCGAAACTATCCTTGCTCATAGACTCTGAACGCTGGGAAGACGTGTCCTGGCTCGCAACGCTCATCAGGGTCACAGCCGACGCTATTCCTGCTCCTCGACGACGAACGCGCTGACTATTTCTGTTCCTCCGAGTCCTCCAGTGGGCAGCCCCGGGGGTGTACTCGGCGCAACACATCGGAGGAGTAACTGCCGCACGCATAAGGCACCCTCCTAGCGAATTGTGAGCGATTGCTTGCGATGACTAAGGCGAGGCGGACTGCGATTGATGACGCTATGGACAACTCGATCAGATAACTCTCACTGAGGTCTTGACCGTGGGTCTTGCCCGTCGTAACGTCAATGCACGTTCTCGACAATGGCAGCGACTTTGAAGTCACAGATCCGCCGCCGTTTACGAACTTGTCGGTAGGTAACTCGACAACACCAGCACTGCTACCAGTAGGAACGATATGACTGACGCGATGCCCCGCCTGATCGCTGTTTTCGGCGCCACTGGACAGCAGGGAGGCGCCGTCGTCGACGCTCTCCTCAATGCCGGGGCGACCGTCCGCGCCCTTGTCCGCCAGCCCGAATCTGCAAAAGCGTTGGCCCTCGCTGGCCGCGGCGTTGAACTTGCCCACGCTGATGTCACGGACACTGCCACCCTGGAGGCGGCACTGACCGGGGTGGACGCATTTTTCTTCATGACCACGCCCGGCTGGTCCGCAGACGGTCTTGAGAAAGAAACTGCTCAGGGTATTGCTCTGGCCGCCGCCACGGCCTCGGTCGGCGTCCCGCTTACCGTGTTCAGTTCTGTTGGCGGCGCGGAGCGCAACTCCGGCATCCCACACTTCGAGAGCAAGCGCCGCGTCGAGGAGCACATCGAGCAACTTGGCCTGAACGCGACGATCGTCCGCCCGGTGTTCTTCATCGACAACTTCACCTTCACCGGCCCGAGTATCGAGAACCGTGAGGTCGTAGTCCGCCTCCCGCTCCCGGACGGCATCCCGCTGCAGATGATCGCTGTCCGCGACGTCGGCAGGGTCGCAGCGGCGACACTGCTCGGCGCAGAGATCCCCGGTGGAAGCATCGAGATCGCCGGCGATGAGCGAACCGGCACCGAAATCGCTACCGCGATCGGCCAGAAGATGAACCTGCCCGCCCGATACGAGGCACTGCCCGTCGATGTCCTCGGCGACAACGAAGACTCGAAGGCCATGTTCCGCTGGTTCGCCAACCTGCCCGCCTACCGGGCCGATCTGACTGGGACCCGCAGGATAGTCCCCGATGCCCTCGACCTTCCCGGCTGGCTCGAGGTCACCGGCTGGACCCCTTCCGCCTAACCACAAACCAAGAAAAAAGAGCACAGAGGATATGGCACATTTAGGCGCCGGTAAAGGCGCACTCGTTACTGGGGGCGGCGGTGGAATCGGGCAGGCAGCTGCTAAAACATCGCCGCTCTCGGGGCGAAGGTTCTCGTCGTGGACCTCGCCGAAGAAGCCGCCAGAGTTACTGCCGAGGCGATCGGGAAACCGCGACCTCGACTACTTCGCTGCTCATGTGCGCGCACCTGATTGGCCTTTGGCTCGGGGCAACCGGATTCGGGTGGTTGGAGCTCAGAGCCAGCTCGAGGCATGGTCAGCCCGTGACCTTCAATCCATCGCCAATATTGCTACGCCAGCCGTCCCCGAATTCCTGAAGGAGCAAACTGTGCCGACCTGCACCCACTTGGACACGATCGTTGAAGTCACCCCGAGCGATGATGGATGCCACGACTGTCTGCTGACCGGCGGCCGCTGGGTACACCTGAGGGTATGCCAGGCCTGCGGCCACGTCGGCTGCTGCGATAGCTCCCCCAACCGACATGCAACCGCACACGCGAGCGTTGCCGACCATCCGGTTGTCAGGTCTTTCGAGCCCGGAGAGGACTGGTTCTTCTGCTACCCCGACAGCCTCCTGTTTGAGCTCGGGGGCGCCGCTCCGGCGCCATCGCACAGCGTGGGCCGGCGATGAACGCTACACCGCCCACCAGTCCGGCCACGCCTGGCGCGGCACAGGGCCTACCAGCGGGCGGGGGTACTGGTCGAGTCGTGGTCACCGGGGGCCGGCACGCGTACCCGTTGCGGGACTTCCTGACCCGCAACGATGTCAATTTCGTCTACCTCGACGAGTCGGATAGCCAAGACGCCATCTGTGTGCTTCCGGACGGAACCCGGCTCACCAACCCAAGCATCGTCGAACTCGCCCGGGGACTGGGACTGCTCCGGGCGCCTCGTCTAGATACCTACGACCTCGTGATCGTCGGCGCCGGTCCGGCGGGCCTGGCCGCGGCCGTGTACGCCGCCTCCGAGGGACTAAGTACGGCCGTCTTGGAAAGTGAGGCCTTCGGCGGGCAAGCGGGAACAAGCAGTCGGATCGAGAACTACCTGGGGTTCCCGGACGGCATCAGCGGTGCTGAGCTCGCCGGGCGGGCCCGCTCCCAGGCGGAGCGGCTCGGCGCGGATCTCCTGCTGGCGCGCGAAGTCGTCAGCGGAGGCGAGCGGGACGGGCGGCTTTTGCTGAACCTGGCCGACGGCGCTCAACTGGCCGGGCGTACCGTGTTGAGTGCCAGCGGTGTCGACTGGCGCCGTCTGGATGCCCCCGGGATCGACGGGCTCCTGCACGCGGGCGTGTACTACGGGGCGGCGTCGAGCGAGGCTCCGGGCACGCGAGGCAGGGACGTGTTTGTGGTCGGAGCTGGGAACTCGGCCGGTCAGGCCGCCGTGAATTTCGCGGAATTCGCCCGGTCGGTGACCCTGCTGGTACGCGGGCAGGACCCCGCTGCCAGGATGTCCGCATATCTGCTAAACCGTTTGAAGGCCACCGACAACGTCACGATCCTCACCGGCGTCAGCATTACGTCCGTCGCTGGTGACAACTGGCTCCGTGAAATCACCTACCAAGACCGCGAACGCGGCGCCGTGACCGTTGAGGCCCACGCGCTGTTTCTCTGCATCGGAGGCGAGCCGCGCACGCAGTGGGCCGTCGACGACCGTCTGGCCCTGGACCCGGCAGGCTACCTGTTCACCGGTGACGACCTACCAAGGCCGCTGGTGGACCTGGGTTGGCCGCTGGGACGCGACCCTTACCCGCTTGAGACAAACCGACCGGGTCTCTTCGTGGCGGGCGACGTGCGACACGGCTCCACCAAACGTGTAGCCACCGCGGTCGGTGAAGGTGCCATGGCGGTCCAGTTAGTGCACCGGTACCTTGCACGAGAATGAACCCCGGAAGGTGGCTACCCGCTCGTGGACCCGGTCCTGAAATCGTGCGGGCGCTGGCCGCACCGGCGGTCACGGGTTCGCCCTGAAGCGGTCAGGTCGCTCTAGTCGCGGTGGCTATCGTGCTTTCCTCGGGCCCGGCAGAGTCATCCCTCCAAAAAGTCGATGTGACTGTGACAGGTTTGGGTAGCCCCATTTGAGGTCCTCCGCGGACCGCGATACCAACTTCCCATCCCCACGGTGTGCACCTTGGAGCGGCGATGCCTGCCGTCGGCACTCCCTTGAACGTTGCGGATTGAGGGTGCCCGACCACGGACTTTACTTGAATGTTCATGCGATGCGTTTTATTCTGGGTATCCTGCGAACGTTCAAGTCATACCGAGAGAAAGTCCCGCGCCCATGAGCGACCTGAAGATCGCCGTCATCCTTGGAAGTACCCGCCCCGGTCGCAACGGGCAGGCTGTGGCCGAATGGGTGGTGGAGAAGGCCCAGGCTCGCACCGCTACCTATGAGCTGGTTGACCTCCTGGACTACCCGCTCCCCCACCTCGATGAGGCGCTGCCGCCGTCGATGGGCCAGTACGAGCACGAGCACACCAAGACGTGAGCCGCCAAGATCGCCCAATATGACGGGTTTATCTTTGTCACTCCGGAGTACAACCGCTCGACCTCCGGTGTGTTGAAGAACGCCATCGACTACTTGTACGCGGAGTGGAACAACAAGGCAGCCGGCTTCGTCTCCTATGGCTCACTCGGCGGCGCCCGTGCGATTGAGCACCTGCGCGGCATCAGCGCCGAGCTGCAAATCGCCGACGTTCGTCAACAGCTCTCCTTTTCCTTGTTCAACGACTTCGAGAATTTCTCCACTTTCAATCCCGGCCACCAGCACGACGGTGCCGTTGCGGTCCTGTTCGATCAGCTGGAGGCGTGGGCCGGAGTGCTCAAGCCGCTACGTTCGGTTTAGAGCCCCCGGCGTGAACGTCGTCGCCCGGCCTATTGATACCTGCTGTCGCGGAAGCCAACTTTTGGCAACCCTAGGTGAGGCCCGGGTTGGCCTCCTCAGTGGCTTGTGAAAGCCCCTTCTGTGCAGAAGATTCATAGGCGGAAGGCAGTCTTGACCTCGCGCGACTTCTGACGAGCGATGTCAACAGACCCACTGCACATCGACGATAAGTGGCACAATGAACGGCCGTGGGCTTCCCTTGTCATCCGGAACCGAGCGGGCCGGTTCCCTTATTAGGTGTGTTACGGGGTGCCCGTGTCTTCGGTGTGTGGGGTGGCGCGTAGCACGAAGAGGGCTAGGGCGGCGCAGATCAGGAGGATGCCGAGGGCTACCCAGCTGGTGGTGTGTACTGCTTGGGTGAATGCCGTCCGTGCGAGGTCGATTAGTGTCTGAGCTGAATTGTCTGGGAGGTCGGCGGCGGTGGTGAGTGCGGAGCTGATACTTTCGCGGGCATTCTCGCGGTTCGAATCGGCTTGTGGAGTGTTGGTGAGTGAGCTGAAGTCCAGTCCGGCGCGGTAGGAGGCTGCGAGGATGGTACCTAGGATCGCGGTGCCTAGTGCTGTTCCGAGTTCGTAGGCTGTTTCCGAGACCGCTGAGGCTGCTCCGGCGCGTTCCGCTGGGACGGCACTGACGATTGTGTCGTTGGTCAGGGCGACAACGACTCCGAGGCCTGCTCCGACGAGGATGAACGCTGTCTCGAAGAGGAGCGGCGTACCGGCTACGGGCACCTGAGTGAGGAGGAAGAACCCGCTGGCCGCCAGGAGGAGTCCCGTTGCCACCAACCTGTGTAGTTGTATCCGTTGGACAAGGGGGGCAGCGAGGAGTGATCCGAGGAGTGAGGCGATCATGCCGGGAAGCAGCGCGAGCCCGGCCTCGAGCGGTGCGAGTGCCAGCACGAGTTGGAGGTATTGCGACCCAAAGTACAGCAGTCCCACGAAGGCGAAGATGGTCAGCAGGTTGGTCAGGACGGCCCCGGAGAACATCCGGTTCTTGAATAGGCGCATGTCGAGCATCGGGTGGGTTAGTCGTTTTTGTCTCCGAACGAAGACCGTTCCTGCAAGGAAACCTGCCGCCATGATCATCAGCAGGAGCGTTGAGGGCCCTTGTTCGACGATGTTTTTGATGCCGTAGACCACGGGCAGGACCGCCGCGAGTGAAAGGATCGCGCTCCAGACGTCGAAGTGTCCTGGGTCCGGATTCTTCGATTCAGGGATGGTCCAGGGTCCGGCGATCAGCAGTAGGGCCATCACTGGAATGTTGATGAGGAACACTGACCCCCAGGGGAAGTGTTCGAGCAGTATTCCGCCGAGAATCGGCCCTGCCGCTGCCCCGCCGGCAGCCATGGCGCTCCAGACGCCGATCGCTAGGGTGCGCTGGCGCGGGTCGCTGAAAATATTTCGGATCAGTGAAAGGGTCGACGGGAGGAGGGTCGCTCCTGCGATACCAAGAAGTGCACGTGCTGCGATAAGCAGCTCCGCTGTCGGAGCGAATGCGATCAGGGCGGAAGCGGCACCGAAGCCGGCGGCGCCTATCAGGAGCAGCCGACGCCTGCCGATACGGTCACCCAGTGTTCCCATCGTGACCAGCAGTCCCGCCAGGACGAAGGAGTAAATGTCTACGATCCAGAGCATCTGGGTCGAGGTCGGTTGCAGATCTGCGCTGATGAACGGAATTGCCAGGCTGAGGACCGTCCCATCGATAGCGATCAGGAGTACGGCCAATGCAATGAAAACCAAAGCTGCCCACTCACGCCGTCCGGCCCTCAGCGGATTCTTCGGACTGATCGGATCTAGTGGATCACTTGGCTGGCTGCCGCTCACGATTCACCCCTGGCTGCGATGGCGAGGATGCTCTCGCTGACCAGTCGTGGAACGTCCGCTTCAGCCACGGTCTTCAGGCGAAGACCGTCCGCGGCGCCCACGATGAGCCAGGTCAGGGACTGGGCAATCCACTCGGCAGGTAAGTCAACCCGAAACTCTCCTCCGGATTGGCCGCGTCTGATTAGATCCTTGATCTCCTCATCCGCTGCGTCCGCAGCGAGGAGGATCTCCGATTCAACACGCTCCGACAACGGTTGAAGTGCGAGGAGACCGTACCGTGGTGCCAGTTCTGCTAATGCCCACGCAAGGCGGCGCAAAGCAATCGATGGTCGGTCCTCCCGCAGTGTGGAACCCGCCACAACATCCACATAGCTCGACACAGCCTGCCTGGACAGTTCTCGGACCAGTAGGTCTCGGGACGCGAAGCGCCGGAATAGCGTCGCCCGCCCGATACCTGCACTCTCCGCTATCTCATCCATCGTCGCCGCAGGCCGCAAAGCCAACAAACCCATCGCACTGTCTACCAATGTATCAATCGTCATGAGACTCACAATACCCGAATGAGACGTAAATGTCTCACACTTGGGTTTCATGATCATTGAAATGGGCCGTGTCCTGGACTTCTCGGGGGCGGTCAGCCCAGCGCCGGCTGTCGTCACCTCAGGATGGTCACGCCATCCAACTCGCGTCCGAGGTGTCATTAAAATGACTTGTACGCACAGTGGTTGATACCGGCTGGACAACCTAGGGCGTGTCTCCTTATTGTTCGGTGAGGTCTTTGGGATGCTGGTGGTATGTCACGTACTGCTGTTTTGTCGGATGCTCAGTGGGCTCGGATT